>JBKHBH010000111.1:0-5162 GCA_046542505.1 Thermovirgaceae bacterium
CATCCGAGAGGCTTCCCTTTTTCTTCTGCCGGTTGGTGACTTTGGCAATGTCTTCCTTGGCGGGGTTCATGTGTTCCGGTCTGCCCTCGTAGATAGCTCCGGCCCGGTCGCAAAGAACGACCTCACCGGCTCCGGCGGCCAGAAGGAATCTGCAGATGGCGGTCCCCGCCGCCCCGGCGCCGTTCATAACCACCGAAACGTCGGAGAGTTTCCGGCCGGTAAGCTTCAGGGCATTCAGGATGCCTGCCAGGGTGATCACCGCCGTGCCGTGCTGGTCGTCGTGAAAGACGGGGATGTCAAGCTTCGCCTGAAGCTTTTTCTCCACGTCGAAGCATCTCGGGGCGGAGATGTCCTCCAGGTTGATGCCCCCGAAAGAGGAGGCGATCAGGGCCACCGTCTCGACGATCACGTCGGGGTCTTTCGAATTCACGCAGATGGGGAAGGCGTCGATTCCTGCGAAGCGCTTGAAGAGGACGCATTTCCCCTCCATCACGGGCAAGGCCGCGTCAGGGCCGATGTCGCCGAGGCCCAAAACGGCCGTGCCGTCGGTGACGACGGCCACCATGTTCCATTTGCTCGTCACATCGTAGATGGCATCGGGGTTTCGCTCGATCTCCCGGCAGGGTTCCGCCACGCCGGGCGTGTAGACCAGGGACAGGTCCTTCATGGTCTCCACGGGGATGCGGCTTTCAACGGAGAGCTTGCCCCGGTGTTTTTTGTGCAGTTCCAGGGCTTCCCTGAAAAGCCTTTCACGGTTGTCCATGGACATGTATGCCCTCCCTTATTCCTGTTTGAAAAAATTTCCCCCGGCTTTCGTCCGAAGGACTCGTCTCCATACCCGTGCCGCGGGTCTCGCCTTCCGTCTCCTTAAAGGACGCCTGGTGAGTGTCTTATCGCCCGGGGCTGCCCTGAAGTGCCGGACCCGGTGCCGGACGGATCGGCCCGTAGGCAGAAAGAGCCCCCTTGCAGGGGTTTGACCGGCTGAACCAGACAATTCCTTCGGTGAGGTCCATGACTGTGGCGTATACCGAGGCTACCTGCTTGCCTTCAGGATCCCGGGGGTCCTCGTGGCGGCAGATGGAATCGGGGAAGTTCCTGTGATCCGCCAGGAATTCCACACATTCCTGGAAGCCGATTCGCCCCTCGCGGGACGCCAGGAGCGTGTTGATCCTGCCGAGGCGCTGGAAGGAATCTGGCAGGATGACCTTCCCCTTGTCTTTCACTTTGCTCAACAGGTGTGGGGCCGTAAAGTGATTTGTGTGGGCGAGCCAGCCCTTTTCGGCATAGAAGACCCAGAAGTCCTCCGGCGCCGTTTCGATGTCGATGATTTCGCCTTCCCTGCTGCCGATCAGGAAGTTCGCTGAACTGGCCCTGGGCGGTGCCGCCACGGCCTGTACGGCGTCTGCCAGATGCCTCGAGTCAAGGAGGCCCCGGAGCAGAACATGAACGGGAACGCCCGGCGCCCCGCTCCCGGTGGTCAGCGCGTTGAAACCGACGCCGAGCCCGGCGCTGTTGATCCCCTTGCCGCTGACGACACCCGCCTCGGCGATCATCAAAATCGTGGGCTCGGGGGGCTGTTCCACCTCGAGGACCACAAGGGCCTCCTCCTGCCTGCGTATCCAGTCCCAGTTCTGACAGAGCCGGGTCCTCCCGTCGACTGTCGCCTCCGGTGTGAGCCCGAAAGCCGTACATCCGTCAACGGCATTGTCCAGGACGATTTCGCTCCGGCAGTTGAGGGTGAGAATGTCCTCAAAGTCCTTTCCGGCCCCTTCGGCAATGCCTTCCATTTCCTCGACGGTCTTGGGGCTGTACTGCCTGATAAAGGGAAGGAAACCAAGCGCCCTTTTCCGGGCTTCGTTCCAGTCCACCCCGCTATAGTCCCGGAACATCGACCCGTAGTTCTTGATGCCGATCCCGATCTCGTCCCCGAAAGCCCGGCCGTAAGTTCTTCCCCGTTCACCAGGGGAGCCCGATAGTTTCAGGAAGGGATATCCGTCACCCGTCATGTCTTCTCACTCCGTTTCTAAAGGATCTGATACGTCCTTCACCAGTATGCCAGATCCCGATAATGAAAATCCTCACAATATTGACAGTATACGCAATTTTCTGAGAAGATGCTTTGTAATTCGGTGGTCTGACCACCGGCAAGCATACCACACACCACATCGATCAGGGAACATCAGCAATGGGGGGTGTCACCTGAAGTGACCTTGTCCTTCAAGAGAATCGACCGCTCGACGGTCACCGAAAACATCATTGAACAAATCAAGGAGAAAATCCTTTCCGGCGAAATCAAGCCCGGGGAAAAACTCCCGCCGGAGAGGATCCTCGCCGAGAATCTTTCAGTGGGAAGAACCTCCGTACGGGAAGCTCTCCGTGCTCTCCAGTACATGGGAGTCCTCGAGGTCCGCTACGGCGAGGGAACCTTTCTCAGCGAGAACACCTCACTTCTGACCGATCACTTCAAGACGTCCCATCTTCTCAAACGTTTCTCCGTCATGGACCTGGTTGAAGCCAGGAAAGTCGTGGAGGGGGCGACCGTTTACCTTGCCGCAAAGCGCGGGTCCCCCGAAGACCGCGAAGCCCTGCGGGATATTTATTATCTGGCTGAAGAAGCAGTGCAAAAGGGCCAGGGGGAGAAAGCATTTCTCAAGGCCGATTTCGAATTTCACAAGAAAATTGCGGAAATGTGCCAGAATCCGGTTCTTTTGGAAATGCTGGACACCATGCGGGAACTGACCCTGACGGAAAATCTCGACGTCATCAAAAAGCCCGGACAGATCAAAAACGCCCTTGCTTTTCACAAAGAGATTCTCGAGGCTGTTCTCGCTTATGACGCCAGAAGAGCAAGACGGAAGATGATGGAACACCTCAAGGATATTGAAAACACCGTTACTGATCTTATCGAAGACAGGCACCATGACCAGGCAAAGGGGGTGGAACAGAGTCTTTGAAATAAACTTGTCAGGCACAGCATTGTGCAAATTCCGAATCACAAGGAGGTGAAGCGTACTTGCCGAAATACAATGTATTCATGACGGACACGATCTTTCCAGACACATCCATTGAAGCAGAGGAACTCTCTGCGGGCGGAGCCGAGCTTACCCTCTCGAGTGCCAAGGACCCTGCCACATATCTGGCGGAAGGCAGCGACTGCGACGCCATGCTGGTGGTCTACGCACCTGTCGGGCCGGAGGTCATCGAGGGTCTGACTCGCTGCCGGGTGATCGTCAGGACGGGGATCGGCGTCAACAACATCGACATTGATGCGGCAACCCGAAAGGGCGTCATGGTGGCCAACGTCCCGGACTACTGCATCGATGAGGTGGCCGATCACACTCTTGCGCTGTTTCTGTCCGGGATCCGGAAGGTGACCTTTCTCCACGGAAGGGTAAAGGAAGGTGTTTGGGACGTGAACGAGGCGAAACCGGTCCCGCGTTTAAGAGGGAAGGTCTACGGACTCCTCGGTTGCGGCGCCATCGGTCAGCGCGTGGCCGAGAGGGTTTCCACTCTTGGCATGGAAACAGTCGGGTACGACCCATTTGCGCCTGACGAGGTCTTCAGAAAGTCCGGGATCAGAAAAATTTCCGATTTTGACGAATTTCTTGGCATTGTGGACGCCCTGTCCCTTCATGTCCCGCTCACCGAAGAGACCAAACACGTCATCAACCGGGGAACCCTCGAAAAAATGAAGCCAGGAGCGTTTCTGGTCAATACTGCTCGAGGCGGGCTGGTCAACGAGACGGATCTTTACGGGGCCCTGACCGGGGGAGTTATCGGCGGGGCGGCCCTGGATGTCCTGGAGAAGGAGCCACCCGAAGAGGTTCCGCCGCTGGCGAAGCTTCCCAACGTGATCATCACGCCCCACGCGGCGTTCTTTTCCGAGGGCGCCGTTCCCGAGCTGAGGCGCAAGGCAGCCAGGGAGGTCATCAGGACCCTGACGGAAGGGCAGCCGAAGTTCTGGGTGAACAGGAAGCAGATGGGAAACCGGGGATGACTCCAGGAACGAAATCAGGAGGGATGGAATGCATGGCAACTATTCATAACACCAGTGCAACACCCTGGAAGACAGACAAGTGGTACACGAGCCCATGGAATTTCGCCCCCGAGGTACGGGAGCAGATGCAGTTCTCGCCCAACATCCAGTTCCATGATGTGTCGCTTCGGGACGGCGAGCAGCAGGCAGGGCTCATCTTCAACAAGGAAGAGAAGATCGTTCTCGCTGAGAAGCTTGCGGAACTGGGCATCCAGCGCATCGAGGCCGGGATGCCCGTCGTGTCCGAACAGGATGCCGACGCCATCAGGGAGATCCTCAAACGGAACCTTGGTCCCGAGATCTTCGCCTTCGCCCGGTGCATGAAGGAAGACGTGAAACGTTCCGTGGACCTGGGAGTCAAGAACATCGTCATGGAAGTCCCCGCCAGCGACCACATCCTCGAGCACGCCTACCGGTGGGAGTTCGAGAAGGCCATCGAGGTCTCCATCGAGGCCACCCTCTACGCGAAGGAAAACGGCATGTACGTTTCCTTCTTCACGATTGACGGGACCAGGGCGAGCATCGACGACTACCTGACCATCGTCGAGCGCGTAGCGGCGGAGGGGCACATGGACGAGCTCACCGTGGTGGACACCTTCGGCGGTCTGAACCCTCATTCGGTGCCTTACCTCATCAAGAAGGTCAAGGAGCGCATCACCGACAAGCCCATCGGCGTCCATTTCCACGACGACTTCGGCCTTGGTGCCGCGACGACCATCATGGGGCTTGCAGCAGGGGCGGACATCGCTCACACGTCCATCTCGGGCATCGGCGAGCGGTCTGGCAACGCTCCCTACGAGGACGTGGCCGTGGCCCTTCTCACCATGTACGGCATCGATACAGGGCTCAACTACGAGAAGATCTACCCCCTCTCGAAATACCTGCGTGAGGTGACGGGCCTTACGGTGAGGCAGAACCGGGGCATCGTCGGCGACTGCGTGGCGGATATCGAGTCGGGCATCGTGGCGGGATGGTACAAGAACGTGGAGGGCGTGGCACCCCTGGAATTGTCACCCTTCCTCTACGATCTTGTAGGCCATCCCGACACGAAAGTTGTCATAGGGAAACTGAGCGGTCTCCCCACCGTTGAGATCTATCTCGACAGGCTCGGGATGGAGACGGAGGA
>JBKHBH010000112.1:0-4843 GCA_046542505.1 Thermovirgaceae bacterium
CTGGAAGCGGCAAGACAGAGAGTGGATGTCGCCAGGGCCCAGGTCGCCTCCGCGGAGGAAGACTATCGCATGGCCCTCAAGCGCTATGCGGCCCAGGTCGGGACGAACATCGACGCTCTTGACGCGAGGGTCGCCCTGGAAAACGCAAGGACACAATACGTTGACGCCGTGCACGATGCATTGCAGGCGCGGGCAGATCTCCTTTTCGCCATGGGACTGCCTCTGGATGAGTATCTCAGGCAGGGAGTGACGGCGCAGTGAAAAAATGGTTTGTGATCACACTTATTCTCCTTCTTTTCGGCGGGCTTGTCGGATACCGCGCGTATCAACAGCATCTGGAGCAACAGGTCGAGCCCGAGGAAGATCTTCCCGCAGTGGAGCTGACGCGCCTCAAGGAACGGACGTTTCGGGAAACCACCAGGTTCACGGCCAACGTGGAACCCGAGGCTAAAGCCGCTGTCGTTGCCAGGGTCGACGGGCGAACCATCCTGAGGGTCCTCGTGGATGAAGGGGATGCCGTCAGCAAGGGTGACCTTATGGCCGTGCTCGATGAAAGCGTCGTCAACCAGCAGATCGCCGAGGCACGAAGCGCCTACGAAACAGCCGGGGCCGATTACGAGCGGTACAAGGCCCTCTATGAAGAGGAAGTTATCAGCAGGCAGCGCCTGGATCACGCCCGAAGGGCCTATGTCCAGGCCGAAACCGCTCTTGAGCAGGTCAGGATCCTGGAAGGGTATCACCGCATCGAAGCACCTGTTGCCGGAGTGGTGGCCCGGCGCAACATCGATCCGGGGGATACGAGCAGCTCACAGACGGCCGCCTTCATCATTTTCCGGCAGGACAATGTCAAGATTTCCGGCGGGGTGAGTGAGCGTGCCTTCACAAAGATCAAAAAAGGACAGCCGGCGACGGTTACTCTCGATGCCTTCCCGGACCAAAAATTCGAAGGGAAGGTCTTTAGGGTTTCACCAATGCTGGACCCCGTGACGCGGACCGGGACCGTAGAAGTAAAACTCCCGTCCGGGGGGAGGATCAAACCGGGCATGTTCGCTCGTGTCCTGATACGGCTCGGTGAGAGAAAGGCGCAGGTCCTCCCCGCCGACGCTATCGAACGGCTTGCCGGGACCGGGGAATTCGCCTGCTATGTCCTCGAAGGAGACCGTGCCGCACTCAGGAATATAAAGACCGGCGGCGCTCAGGGTGAATGGGTCGAAATCCTCTCCGGCCTCAAATCTGACGAAGATGTCATCGCCACCTTGTCCAGGAGAATCGTGGATGGTGCGAAAGTCAGGGTGATGGAGCAGTGAAGCTCCCCGAAGTATCCGTAAGGCGTCCCGTGGCGACGCTCATGGTCTTCGTGGGCGTCATTCTCATAGGGAGCATCGTTTTCCTGAATCTGAAAATCGACCTGCTCCCCGATATCGAGCCTCCGGTCATCACGGTGCTGACGTCCTGGCCTGGTGCGTCGGCCACCGACGTGGAGCAGCGCGTCACGAAGCCTATGGAAGACAGCCTCGCCATGATAGAAGGCGTGGACGAAATCATCTCCCAGTCGCTGGACAGTATTTCCGCTGTTTCTGTCCGGTTCAAGTGGGGATCCGACCTGGATGTCCGGACCGGGGAGGTGAGGGATTCAGTCTCCATGGCCAAATACGAGCTTCCCGACGAGGCCGACGAACCGGTTATCCTCAGGGTCACCTCGGGGACGGTTCCCGTGGTGGAGATCTCGATGACGGCAGAAAAGACCTACGACGGCCTCTACCACTTCGCAGACGACGTGGTCGCCCAGGAGCTTTCCCAGGTTCCGGGTGTGGGGCAGGTCATGATCTTTGGCGGGAAATCCAGGGAGATACGGATCAGCCTGGATACGACTGTGCTAGAGGCTTACCGCCTGGCCCCCGAAACGATCAACAGGGTTCTCGAGAGCGAGAATATCAACATACCGTCGGGGTCTCTGGAACGGGGCGATACGGAGTATTTCGTCCGCGTCCCCGGCCGTTTCTCCTCAGTTGAGGAGATCAAGAACGTCGTTGTCGGCAGCCATGAGGGGAGCCCCATTACCCTTGAGGACGTTGCCGACGTGGAGGATAGCTTCAGGGAGCCCATCATGCACGCCTGGCAGGGTGACCGGGAGGCTCTCGTTTTGATCGTCATGAAAAACAGCGACGCCAACACGGTGCGCGTGACCGACGATGTTATCCAGCGAATGAAAGAGCTCGAGGCGGAGCAATTTCCGGAAGACGTCACCTATGACGTCGTCATGAACACCGCCGAATTCATCATTAATGCCATCAAAAACCTGGCCATGTCCCTTCTGGCCGGGATCGTGCTGGTCTTTCTCGTCACCTGGATTTTCCTGAAGCGCTTTCCCGCCTCGCTGGTGGTGTGTGCCGCCATTCCCTTTTCGCTGATTCTGACCTTTATCGCCATGGGGCGGCTGGATTACACCATCAACATCTTTACCCTCTCGGCCCTTGCCATGGCGAGCGGGATGGTTGTTGACAACGCCATCGTCGCTACGGACCAGATCATCTATCACATCGAAAAGGGAGAACGGAAAAAGACGGCCGCTGTTCTCGGCGCGGGTGAAGTGGGCCCGGCCCTTCTGGCTTCGACGTTGACGACCGTCGTGGTTCTTTTGCCGCTGGCTTTCATATCTGGGTTGGTGGGCGTTTTCTTCGAGGCCCTGACGGTGGTCATGGTCCTCGCCGTCGCGTCATCGCTTTTCGTGAGCCTGACCTTTATTCCAATGATGGGCGGGCAGTTTTTTCACGGAAAACCGGGTAGGCTGTTCCTCCACAAATGGACGGAAAAGTTTTTCTCCGCGTTGGAGAAGGGATACCGGGACGTGCTGGAATGGAGCCTCAAAAACCGGAAAAAGGTCATCACCCTTGCCTTGCTTTTGATGGCCATGACCGTCTTTGGATTCAGGTTCGTGGGAACCGAGCTGACGCCGGATCCGGATACCGGTGATGTCTCCATCACTTTCCACCTTCCGGAAGGAACACGACTCGAGGAGACCGACAGGGTTGTCAGGAAGATTATTGATTATTGCGAAAAGAACGTTTCCGAAGCCCAGTATGTCTTCGGATTCGACGGTCGCGAGGAAGAAGGATTAACCATTGCCGTCGGGCAGGAAGCGGGACCGAACATCGGTACGGTGGGCATGAAGCTTGTCGACAAGAACGAGCGGGACCGGTCGGCATTCGAGATCGCCGAGGGCGTGAGACAATGGATGAGGACCATCCCGGGGATCGAGAAGATGACCGTTTTGGTCAGCTCGCCCATCAAGGCTATGTTCCTTGGTTCCAAACCGCTGAGCATAGAAATCTATGGTGACGATCTGGATGAGGTCCAAAAGACGGCGGGGAAAATTGCCGGCCGTATCGATTCAGTCAGGGGAGCCGTTGACGTGTCGGTCAGCCAGAAACAGCCCAGGCCTGAAATACGTGTGGACGTGGATCGAAGGAAGGCGGCCCTCATGGGAGTGCGGACCGCCGCCGTCGGGCAGACGCTAAGGACATACTACTACGGTTATCTCACCGACCAGGAGTACTGGGAAGGGGAGAAGAGCTATCCCATTCGCGTTCGCCTGAGAGAGTCCCAGAAAAACGACATCGCCATCTTCGAGCGCCTGATGGTGCCTTCTGCGACCGGGCGACCTGTCCGGCTCGGTGCCATCGCCGATATCATGGAGTCCGAAGGCCCGCCCCAGATCGACAGGAAAAACCGTCAGCGCTACATTACCGTCGGCGCCAACGTGCACGGGCGTTCACTCGGAGAAGTTACCGCCGATGTCCAGCAGGTGCTCGGCGAAATGGATATTGCTCCAGGCGTCCGGATAGAATTCGGCGGCCAGGTCAAGGAGCAGAGCGAAGCTTTCCTCCAGATGGGATATCTCGTGTTGCTCGGAGTCCTTCTGGTGTACATGGTCATGGCGGGCCAGTACGAGGCCTACCTCGACCCCTTGATCATCATGTTCAGCATCCCCTTTGCCTTGACGGGCGTCGTTGCGGCGTACCTTTTGACGGGCCTGTATCTTTCCCTTCAGGGAATCCTCGGAGTCATCATGCTCGTGGGGATTGTCGTCAACATCGCCATTATCCTCGTGGACTACATCAACCTGACGAGGGCCAGGGGCGCGTTCCTGAAGGACGCGCTGCTTCAGGCGGGTGTCCGGCGACTTCGGCCCGCACTGATGACGACCTTTACCACCTTTTTCGGCATGTCTCCCATGGCCGTCAGCCAGGGGCAGGGGGCCGAAATGTGGCGCCCCCTTGCGGTGTCAGTCATGGGCGGACTCGTGGTCTCCATGCTGGTGACCCTCGTCCTCGTCCCCGTGGTCTACAGTATTTTCGAGGAGAAACTCCGGAGAAAACCCCGCTTCATGGAGGCCCGGGAGGTGGCTAAAGAATGAAAATGCTCTGGATCCTGTGCAACGAGAGCATTGGGGAAGAAGTCATGGAATGTCTCGATTCGTCGGGAGCGAGGGCGTACACGGTCTGGACCGATGTTTTGGGAAAGGACAACGAGGGAGACAAGACCCACTGGGGGACAGCCGTGTTTCCCGGAAAGAACTGGACTTTCATGATCTGTGACGATTGTGGATGCGTCGATGAAATCGTCGAAAGGCTCAAAAAGCTGAAGAAGCAGAAATACGTCCGCCAGGCCGGTCTCAAGGCTTTTGTCCAGCGGGCGGAAGAAGCCTCCCTCGACGAGAATGGCAGTTGACAAGCTCGAAAGGCATTTTATAATCTATGTCGCCAGGCCGGCGTAGCTCAGCTGGCAGAGCAGCTGACTTGTAATCAGCAGGTCGTCCGTTCGAATCGGATCGCCGGCTCCA
>JBKHBH010000113.1:0-4819 GCA_046542505.1 Thermovirgaceae bacterium
TCCGGGGTGAAGCCAAGGAGGTTCCTGCCGGAACGCCTATTTACCTGGAAACCTCGGAGGGGGTGATGGTACACGCCTTTCCCGTTCCCCCGGGGATGTTGACCAAAGACAAACCCCCTGCGGAAGAAAAGCAGGATGAACAGCAGGATGAACAGCAGGATGAACAGCAGGATGAAAAGCAGGATGAACAGGTCCCGGAATTCCAGGAAAAAGGCGACAAGGAAGACCTTGATGACTGGGAGGAGCTGGAATGATCAAAAGACTGAGAAAGATCACGGCCCTTTGCATCATAGGTGTCCTTCTCGCCGGCGGAGGAGCCATTGCCTTCGATTTGAAAGATCTCATAGGTGTCGTCGGGGGCGGGTTCGTTGTCAGCGCCCTCGGCGAACCACTGAACGATTTTATCAACACCATTACCTTCAACAGGGGTGTCGGGTCCGAGGAATCCACGAAAGTGGTGCCCATTGTTTCCGTCGGTAGTGGAACGGCCATCGGTGCTGCACAGGTTTCGGGTCCGCAGGCGAAAGTCGAATCGACAAAAGCCGTTGCCCAGCTGGAATTGAGGTTTCGGGACCGTATCAGGGTGGACGCGCTGATTCCGATTGACTCGACCAATCCCCTGGAGAGATTCCGACGTGTCCAGCAGGTCGGAGTCTCCGCCGTGATCGACTATAAACTCTAGTGTCTCATGCGACTTGTGACTGCCGGAAAAAGTGGTGGCCCAAAAACGGAGGGGCCTGAAGCCGGATGATGAACCAAAAGAATCTGATCATCGGGGCTGTCGCTCTTTTGGTGCTCCTGTGGATCGGTCTTCTCTACAGGGATACGCGCATGACGGATGAAGCGCACGAGGAATACGGAACGCCGGAACTGGTCGTCCGCGGGCTTGACCTCGAACGCGAGATTTCCGGAGATGTCTGGGTGCTCCATTCGATGAGGGCCGAGCGTTATGAGAAAATAAACCGTCTGGAGTCCATCGAGGTCATCATGACGACCGCGAACGGCGATGTCTGGTTGGTGAATGCACCTGAAGGGACCGTGACCCATGATGGTGGTGAAATCAGGCTGTTCGATCCTTTAGGCAGGAGGAAGGATGAAAAGAAGCCCCTTTTCTGGACCGCCCCGGAAGCCCTTTGGGACGGAAAAAAAGAGGTCTGGTTTTTTTCTGAAGGCATTCATCTCTGGGATGATACCGTGGATGTGAAAGGCCGCGTCGGCACGCTTCGCCCTGGCGGCAAAATGAGACTTGAAAAAGGAGTCACCGTTTCATGGAAAAGGCCGGAAGACTGAAAAGACTGGTCCTTCTCATAATGATAATGATGTTTTCCCTGATTTTCGCCTCTTGCGATGGAGTTTATGCCAAGGAGCCGGCCGAAGTCGTTCTCGAGGGGAATCGCGTTGTCTATGAACAGAAGGAAGATGTTGCCTACGCCGAAGGCGACGTTCGGCTTCGCTACGGCGATCTTCGCGTCTTTGCGGACCGAGTCGTCTACAAGACCCTTGAAAACACCGTCGAGGCCTTTGCCGGAGAGACAGGACAGCTGACGTTCCTTCAGGGAAGTCAGGAGCTCACCGGGTCACGCATGTTTTTCGACATGGTTTCCGGAGAGGGGAAGGTCTTCGATGCCCACGGGAAATACCCTGCCGAACGAGGCCATGTCTACGCCAATGACGGGACGGTGGAGACGATCGAGGTCTCCAGGCTGAAGGAAAGCGATTGGCTTCGGTCACCGGTTTCGGAAAAAGTCATTACGAGTGATCGAGTGTACAAGTGGGACGATACGGCCCTGACGAGCTGCCCCCAACAGCCTCCGCATTATAGTCTGGTTTCGAAGAAGATCGTCGTCCTCCCGGGGTATCGGGCGATCGTAAAAAAACCCAGGCTCTATCTGAAAGAACATTACCTTTTCTCCTACCCCTTTGATTACATCATGAACCTGAGGAAGCGTGAAGCCGATCCCCTGATGCCGTCGCTGGTCTACGACGGAGACAAAGGGGCAGGCCTGCTGTGGGGAAGCACCTTTGGTCGCGAGCCTTTCAGGGCAAGGTGGAGGATGATCTACTGGTCCGAAGTTGACTTCGAACCGTCCGTTTTCCTCGAATATGATCTGGGCAGAAACCTTGGTCTTTACACGCACCAGGAGTACAGCTGGGATTCCGAACGGGACGAGAAGCGGTATCGCTCCAGATGGGGCGCCGTCTATACGGCGCGAGGCTGGGAAGCGCGCGTCGAGTGGGCCGAAGCGCAGAGCGTCAACGTTGAAAAAGCCCTTGGTGATACCTTCAAGGGCGTGTTATGGAAATCACCGGAAGTCACGATCCAGTCACCCCGCTACGAACTCCCGGGGGAAATCGGGGAGATAGATGTTACAGCCATGTGGGGGGCCTATGAAGGTCTCAGCGCCGCCGGAAAGGAATCTTCAGCAGACCGCCTCGCGGGAAGGGTCCGCTTTTCGGGGTCGACCAGAATGGGCGACGTGCGCCCCTTTTGGTCTTCCAGTTACTGGTATTACGATTACGAAAACCCCTCGGCGACGCAGCGTCGGACGGATGTCCGCTTCGGGGTCCGGTGGGCCGCAGGGGATGTGCAGATGGTGACGGACTGGCGTCGGAGATGGGTACGGGGGGGGTCGCCTTTGCTTTGGGACCGGTACTCTGATGTGGAGTCACTCTATCATACCCTTTCCTTTCCGCTCGGAAAGACATGGAGGATTTCGGCGCGGGGAGGATACAACCTGCGTTCGGAGAACCTGGACGAAATATATTACAGACTTGTTTACGACAACAACTGTTGCTATAACGTCCGTCTTGAATACAGGGACGATCTCGTGGGCGATGACGACTGGGCGGGTATAGTCTTTTTGCTCGATGCCTTTCCAAGCCACCCCTTCTTCCTCAACACCCGAAGCATTGAGGAGTCCTCTTTCGAATGATACGCGTTGACGTGATTTGCGGAGGAGACAGTCCCGAACGGGAAGTTTCACTGTCAAGCGGTGCAGCCGTACATGAGGCCTTGCTCGAAGCCGGTCTCGAGTCCCGAAAGGTCGAAGTAGCTTCGAAAGAGGATACGCTGCTGAAAGTGGCGGATTCGGGAGCGGACATGTTCTTCATCACCCTTCACGGAGGGTGGGGGGAAGACGGCAGGCTCCAGGCGGTACTGGAGTTTCTCGGAAAGGCCTATACGGGATCCGGGCCGCGAGCCTGCGTCTGTGCCATGGACAAGACCCTCAGTAAAACTCTGTTCAGGCAGGCCGGTGTTCCCACACCTCCAGGGGTGTTTTTTTACACAGGACGCCGGAAAATGCCGCAAACCGAGATCGAGGAACTCTTCGGCGCATGGGGGAAACTTGTGGTCAAACCGGCAGGCTGTGGGAGCACCGTAGGGGTTTCCATCGTAGACGATCCCGGTCGCTTCACCGAAGCCTTCGAAGCGGCCGAGGCCTATGATGAATCCGTGGTGGTGGAAAAATACATCCCCGGCAAGGAGATTACTGTCACCGTCTGGCAGGAGAATGAAGCCCCCGAGGCCCTTCCAGCCGTTGAAATCCGGCCGAAAAAAGGTTTTTACACCTATGAGGCCAAGTACGTTCCGGGGACAACGGAATATTTCTGTCCGGCGGCAATAGACAGAGCAACGGCTTCGGCTGTGGCGGATACTGCCGTAGCGGCTCACTGTGCCCTGGGATGCAGGATATACAGCCGTGTAGACCTCCGGCTTTCTCCCCAAGGTCAGCCCTTCGTACTGGAAGTGAACACGGCGCCTGGAATGACGGCCACGAGTCTGGTCCCCAAGGCTGCCGCCGCTTTTGGATGGACGTTCCCCGAACTTTGCAAAAACCTTGTCTTAAACTCCCTGAAGACCGCAAAAAGGGGCGCACCTCTTTTATAAAGTGCGCCCCCTGATGTTTTTACGATGTGCGGATGTCCTTGATGCGGAATTTCCTCGTTCCCTTGGGAACCTTGACGGCCACTTCATCGTCGACGGATTTGCCGAGGACGGCCTGGCCGACGGGGCTTGCCGCCGATATCCTGTTCGCTTTCGGGTCCGATTCCTCGGAGCCGACGATGACGTAGGAAAGTTCCTTTTTGTTGTCAAGGTCCAAAAGTGTCACCCTTGTCCCCAGGCAGACCTTGCTGGTGTCGAGGTCCTTCGCATCAACGACCCTGGCCTTGCTCAACTGGTATTCCAGCCACTGTATCCGGCTTTCGAGCTTTGCCTGGGCGTCCTTGGCCGCCTGGTATTCGGCGTTCTCGCTGAGGTCGCCGAAGCTTCGGGCTTCCTCGAGCATCCTGGAAATCTCCTGACGTCCCTCGCTGCGGAGTTGTATGAGCTCTGAACGGAGCTTCTCATACCCTTCCCTTGTCAAGATGGTCTGTTCTGTCAAGGTTTGTTCGGCCATGCAATCAGCCTCCCCGAAAGCATCCACTATGTGACGCGGTATTTTATCAGACTCTGCGAAAATGCGCAATGCCTTGACAATCCTTTCCAGAAGGGGTATAAGTGCTTGACATTTTACGCATTTTTCTAAACCTGATAGCGCAATACGCGATGAAGAGGACGAGTACCTTCAAGAGGACGGACAGAGATGAGGGTTCACCGGCTGAAAGGCCCTCTCCGAAACCGTTGAAGGGAAAACCCCCTCCGAGCGGGATCCGAGGCCCTTTTAAAGGGATAAGGTGACGGGGTTTCGCCCCTTACAGCGAGGCAAGCGCCGTAGAGCCCCCGGTTTCGGGGTGCTGACGGAAGCGGAGTGGAACCGCGGGAAGCGGTATGTATGCCCTTCCCGTCTCCTGCAGGAGACGGGAAGGGTTTTTTTGT
>JBKHBH010000114.1:0-4806 GCA_046542505.1 Thermovirgaceae bacterium
TCCGGCTGCTGCCCCGTTTATTCACCGTCCGCTCTCCAGTGCGTTCCCAGGCTTTCCTTCCGTTCAAGCGCAGCCTTCGCCACTTCTTCAGCTGTTTTCACAAGACCTTCCATTTCCAGGGCAAGCAACATGTCAACCGGCTTTTCTATACGGATTTTTCTGTTTCTGAAATCCTTGAGATATTGAAGAAACTGCTCAATTTTTCGCCCCTGCCTGATCGGGCCGATAGCATCCCAGGTTTTTTTCTGCAGTTCCCTGCGCAGGTCACCCGGACTTTCACCATTCTCCGCGACAAGCAGGAATTCCGCGTGAACAGCATCCCCCGTTGTCCCTGAAACATTCCGGCTCTCTTTCGCGGCGGTCAGACCGGCCCTGTAGCCGAAAACGACGATGTTGGCCAGGGCGTTCCCGCCAACACGGTTGGCGCCGTCCACTCCTCCCGTAACCTCTCCACATGCATATAGGCCATCCACGGACGTGTGCCCCCAGACATCAATGACGACACCACCGCAAAAAT
This sequence comes from Thermovirgaceae bacterium, assembly GCA_046542505.1. GTDB lineage: Bacteria > Synergistota > Synergistia > Synergistales > Thermovirgaceae > UBA1876. The sequence goes on from JBKHBH010000114.1 coordinate 518, forward strand.
AGTGTTCCACGGGAGCCATCCGCAAGGGGCGCCTGATGCCCTTGAAATATCTTGTGTCAAGAATCAGAGAGAATTGAAGATCTTCATCTGCCCATTGTTCTTCCGCCAGATCCTCAAAGTGAGCAAAGACGCCGCCTTCTATGGTTTTTTGGGCCACGAGTCTGGCGCACCTGTCACGGGCGTAGTAGTTTCCCTCTCTACCGCTCTTGTAGCCCCAATCGTGTAACGCCTTTTTCAGGAACTCTTCGCCCTTCGCGTCGGTGATCCTCATGTGATCCACCAGCCCGAGGTCAGCCATCCACTGGGGAAATCCGGGTTCGTCCCACCCAAGGGGGTAAAACTGCACAAATTCCATATCACGGAAGGCGGCTCCGGCGTCCAAAGCCAATGCGTACCCATCTCCAGTGATCCTGTCAGGGTTGTCCGTATGACTGTAAATCCTGCCGCCTCCGCCTGTTGCGAGTACTATGGCGCCGGCATGTATGAGCTCACTCTTTCCGGTCCGCCAATTCAGGACGTTAACACCGACAACGCGTCCTTTTGCAAGCTGCATAGATGTGGCGACAGTCCATTCCAGCGTTTTGACGCCCGCATTTTCCGCGATGAGAGCGAGTTCTTCCAGGAACCCTGCACCACCCATGATCGCATTGGGCGCCGTTTCTCGAACCGAGGCCGTCCCTTTCGTCAGCCTGATGTGCACGCCCCAGTCCGCAACGGTCCGGTGGATCCCTTCGGCCTCTTCTGTCAAAATCCTCACAAGATCTTTGTCGTTCAGGTAATGCCCCGTTTCCATGGTCTTCCCGTAATGCTCCTGAGGGGAAAGCCCGCAGCACGCCAGGGAGAAGATCCCCGCCGAATAGGCCGTACATGTTCCGAGGCCCCTGGTTGTCTTTGAAAGCACAAGAACTTCCTCGGCTCCGGCCTTCCTGGCGGCGACAGCGGCCACAAGGCCGGCCCCGCCTGCCCCGATAACTATTACCCGTTTCTTCATTTTTTTCAGCTCCGATCGTGTTTGCCAGGTGGCCGTGAAGCGTGGCGGTCACTTTTACCCAGAACACAGAGCATATTGACTCGCCAGGTTTTTTTGACCTTCCGCCTGCCTGGCGGGGGTTTCCCGGTTTTATTGAAAGACGAAACCACTACCGCGCCTTGATCTCCAAAGTATCCCCCGGACTGCCTGCGAAAAACACGAAACTGCCTTCAGGCACACAGACTTCCCCATCATCGACTATACTGTCGAAGATTGCATCGTCCTCATCGTTCCCGGAAATGACTATCACCCTTGCATCCTCGGGTTTTGCGAAGGAAACAATGAGACCCGAGTCGAGTTTCATCCATTCGTTTTCCCCTTCAGCGGCTATGGCGACCCTCGTCTGCCCTTCCAAAAGCAGCTTCGCCGCACTCTCCGGAGAGTAAACGAACTGCATGATCTTGCCTCTCAGCTCGCCTTTTTCCTTAAACAATGTCAGTGACGACTGGTCTCTGAATCCCGTGGCTGCAATTTCGGCAAAATCGGGATCGACAACCCTTTTCAACCCGTAGAAGTCGACATACCCGGGCAGCCCTTCCGGCTGGCTCGACCTCATCAACAAAAAGTCCGGCACCTGGAGGAAGGGTGAAGCATTCCGCAAAAGCCAGAGGGCCCCATCCATCTCGACCGACATCCTGCAAGGTTCCTTACACGCCTCAAGTTTCTGGAAGACAGGTACATCAGCGCCGTAGACGGCCATCTTTTCGAGAACGAGGAACGTCCCCTCGTCAGTGGTAATGAAATAAAATCTCAGGTCTTTTTCCGTCTCGTAAAAATATCCGTCGTTGTGCACAAGGGAGTAGAGAGGCTCTTTCCCGCCGGTGGGGAATATGTTCAGTATGCCACTCTCGCCGTCAAGATCGAAACGGAAGGCGCTGTCCGCGTTTCCGTAGTAACCGGCAAAGGGAAGCATGTCCTCTGACATGGACCTGGCTTCTATCGGTTTTTCAAGCTCTTTCTCTTCCGGAACCGGCAGGTGCCTGTCTCTCATCAAAGCGTCCATGATCAGCAAGGTCGCCTCGGCTGCATCCCCCTGACCGGAGTAAATCACTGCAACGGCCATCCTTTCCGAAGGAAGAATCTGGAGATTGGTTGAATAGAAGGCAGTTCCTCCGCTCTTTCCAAGCATCTGAAATCCCTTTTCCCGATAATCCGGAAGCCACGCATGATCCCATCCGAAGGCATCCAGAAGGGCCTGCCCTTTCAAAGATAGTGAAAATCGCGTTGGCTGGCTTTTGAGAATCTCCTCCAGAGACGATGACGATAGGATGTGCTTGCCCCCCGGCATAAAGCTGTCTGCAAAGCGGCACAGGTCTTCCGCTGTTGAAGACAAACCGCCAGCTCCGATAACGGGCACCACTTCCAGGGGATATTTCTTGCCGTCACCGTCATAAAACTCAGCTGCCTTCCCGCCGGCCAAGCCCAGACTTGCTCCGGTATTCTCCATCCCGAGAGGTTCAAAGACCCTCGCTTCGATAAAATCCAGAAACTTCAAGCCTGAAACCTTTTCAACGATCATCTCTGCGAGGGTGAATCCGTCGTTGCAATAGATGGACATGGCACCGGGGTCATGCTTCAGGAAGCTGTCTTTGAGAGTTTCAAGAAGAACGGCCTGGTGATCCTCGTCATCCTTGTAGCCAAATACGAAAGTCGATCCGGGAAGGCCCGATGAATGATTGAAGAGCATCCTCACCGTAATGTCCCTGTACCTGGTGTCTTTCATGACGAAATCCGGGAGATACTTCACCACGGGGTCTTCCAGACCGACCCTTCCCTCATCCACCAGCAGGAGAATTCCCACGGCGGCAAACATCTTGCTTGCCGAACCGATGTTGAACCTGGTTTCCTTGTCGACCCGACGCCCTTCGGCCCGGTCGGCAGGGCCAAACCCCTCGGAAAATACGACCCGTCCCTTGTCGAGCACCGCAACAGTTCCCGAGTTAACTCCACCCGAGGCAAGAGTTTTCCAGAGGATCTCCCGGGCCGCCTTGATTGTTCCGTCGTATTCCCCTGGCGAAACCCCGCGGACCGCAGAAGCCGAAAAGACTAACAGAAAGACCAGAAGACAAACCGAAGCACGCCGCATAATCCCACCCTTCATTACCCCGTCCCCTTTCACGTATCACAGCGGTTTCCACGAGCAAAAACCCGAAACCACACAAGAACCCTTTATCTTTCCTGTTAAAAGAAAACCGTAGCATCTTCACTATCTGGTGAATCGTACTACAGTCCTGAACATGCAGCAATGCAAAAGGCAAGCGAAAACCGTTTTTGAATATCCCATGGCTACTGTTATTATTTCACCGTGGCCAGACACAAGGTCCCTCCTCAGGCATGCGCAAATTTCAATTATTATGTGCAAGTTCGTGTGCAAACCCTGGTTTGTCTATCAGGGTGCTTTTTTATTCGCTTTTTCGCTATCATGCAATAGCGGCGGCATTACCGGGAGTACTACCATACCGAGAGAACGCCCTATTCCTGCACTGCGGAATGGGCCGAGGGAGGCTGAAATATGGACCTGCAGAAAGAGCTCACCAGGGAGAATTTTGTATCATCTGGCAAATCAAAGGATATCTACCGCATTCCCTCAGGAAAACACGAGGGCAAGTATGCCTTTGTTTTCACCGATCGTGCCACGGGTTATATGGACAAGGACGGTAAGCCCGTCTTCGACCCGGGCTATGACGATGTCGTGGGCAAGATTCCCGGCAAGGGTGCCGTGGCCTGCACGTTCGCCACCTATTTCTTCAGGCTGCTGGCGAAGCGGGATGTCCCCACCCATTACATCGATACCGTCGCCGACAACACCATGATCGTCGAGCCAGCCACGCCCATATCAATGCCGGAACAGGCTCCGGAATTCGAAGGCTCCTCGCCTCTTCTGAACCTGGAGTGGACCTGGCGGAACAGCGCCATGGGAAGCTTCTGGCGCCGCTACCCCTTCGTCAGACCCTGCACCGACCTCCCCCAGGTCGTTGAGGCCTGGACAAAGGGGAAAGTCGACACGCTGATCACCTTCGATTCCCTGACTGGAGCCGGAGTAATGACGGAAGAAGAGGTGGCCTATGCAAAGGATTTCGTTAGACAGATCGCCTCGGTGATCTATGACGAGTTCGCCGCCCACGGGCTTCACGTTCTTGACGGCAAGATCGAGCTCGGTCGGCTCAAGGACGGAGACGGTCGAATAGTTCTCATCGACGAGATCTCTCCAGACGTGCTCCGTGTCTGCAACGGGTACAAAAAGGGCGACACGGGCTGC
>JBKHBH010000115.1:0-4728 GCA_046542505.1 Thermovirgaceae bacterium
GCGTTCTTTCCGGCTTTTCTGACGGGAAAAACCGCCTTGTTCCTGTAATTCCATTCCCTGGGGCTTTTGATACAGTCTTCGACCATGAGGGAATATTCCGGGCCCAGTTCTTTCATAAGCGCGTCCTGGACCGAACGTTTTTTGAGTAAGCACTGAAAATCGTAATCCGCATGCTGGAGAGAACATCCTCCGCACAGTCCGAACCAGGGACATCTGGGAACACGTCTTTCGGGAATCGGTTCAAGGATGTTTTCGAGCTCCAGAACGCCATAGTTTTTCTTGAGCAGCGAAACACGTCCCTGCACCCTTTCTCCCGGAAGCGCCCCCGCGGCAAAGAGCACAAAGCGTTCTTCGCCGTACCTGGCAACACCTTCACCACGGCTGTTTATTGCGGAGACATTGACGATGACGGATTTTCCTCTTACGGGTTTCATGGTCTTTTCTTCTGCAGCTCCTTTATGACTTTTGCGGCCGAATACCAGGGACGCAGCAGTCTTGTGGACTGCTGCGTCCTTCGACTTGGCCTGATTTCTCCCTTTTTAGAGCAAATGCTTCAGTTCATCAGCGCATAGCCCTCATCAAAGGCAAGCTCGTTCATTTCTTCCGTTCCCTTTGGTACCCGGGCCAGTATGGCCTTTTTCAGATGCTCCGGCTTGAGCAGGCCTTCTTTTTCGAGAACGTATGCCGTCGCACCGAGAGCCACCATATTGGTGACCAGCTCACGCCCCACTTTTTCGCGGGCTGTCTTGACAATGGGGAGGGCATGTATTTCGGCTTTGACATCAGGCTTTTCCGGCACATGGGTGTCGTCGAGGATGATCGTGCCGCCCGGGGATGTATCGCCGACAAATTCATCACAGGCTTTTTGGTTCAGAATAACCTGGAGGTTCGGGTTCGAGGTCTTTGGATAATCGATTTCACCCCTGGAAATGACGACTTCAGACTTGGATTTTCCGCCACGGGCTTCCGGGCCGTATGATTGTGTTTGTACGGCGTTCAGGTTCGCGTAAATAACCGCGGCCTCTCCGGTGATGACTGCGGCGAGAATTATGCCCTGCCCGCCTGAACCGGCGAAACGTATTTCATAACGATCGCTCATGCCTTATCCCCCCCGAGGGTGCCGATGAGCTTTTCATAACCTTCCGTGTATTCGGGCAAATCCTTTTTGACAAACTCACCAACGAGGATTTTTCCTTCGAGTTCTTCCTCTGACATGGAGGAAGCCTTTGCCAGCGGAACGGCCGCCGACTTGAGGTAGTTCAGGTTGTCAAGGGGCGTTCTCCGCTTGTTTCTCCTGCCGAACTGGGTGTGGCAGCTGGAAATGATTTCGACCACCGAGAATCCTTTGTGCTCTATACCGTTCTTGATATATTTCTCGCAAAGGACCGGGTTTGCTATCGTTGCGCGGGCCACGTAGGTGGCACCGGCACCCTGGGCGAGCTGGCAGATGTCAAAGGGAGGATCGATCGCACCATAAGGTGCCGTTGTCGCCTTGGCCCCGGGAGGGGTCGTCGGTGAAGCCTGGCCGCCGGTCATCCCGTAAATGTTGTTGTTCATGACGACTGCCGTTATATCGATATTCCGTCTGCATGCGTGAATGAAATGGTTTCCGCCGATGGCCGCACAGTCGCCGTCACCCATGACGTCAACGATGGTCAGGTCGGGTTTGGAAAGCTTTATGCCTGTCGCAAAGGCCAGTGACCTTCCATGGGTTGTATGGACGGTGCACGCGTCGATGTATCCGGGCATCCGGCTCGAACACCCTATTCCCGAGGCGATGACTGTCTCTTCCCGCTTCTTTCCGCAATCGTTGAGAGCTCTCAGGATGGCATGAAGAATAATGCCATGGCCGCAGCCGGGGCACCACAGATGCGGAAAGAATTGTTTTCTGAGCCAATCCATTACTTCAGGGCGTGGCATGCTTAAGCCACCTCCTCGATCTTTTCAAGTATCTCTTCGGGTTTGAACAATTCCCCGTTGACGAGGTTATAGGGTACGACTCGAGCTTTTCCGTGGACGGCGCGTTCCACCTCGAGAACCATCTGGCCGTAATTCAGTTCCGGTACCAGAACGACTTTCGCCTTTTCAGCGACTTTCTCGATCTCCTTGTCCGGGAACGGCCAGAGTGTCACCATCCTGAAGGACCCTGCCTTCAGTCCTTTCTGTCGCGCCAGGCGCACCGCGGAAAGCGCTGTTCTGGAGACGCTGCCGTAGGAGACGACAAGGATTTCCGCATCTTCCGTACTTTCCGTTTCGTATTCCACGATCTCGTCCCTGTATGAATTCACCTTTTCCATAAGGCGCCTGGTTTTCTTCTCGATTTCCTCGGGACAGCTCGTCGGGAATCCCCATTCGTTGTGTGTCAGTCCCGTGATATGCCAGCGGTATCCGTCTCCGAAAGACGCCATGGGAGGGAGATTGTCCTCTGGGTCTGGCCTGTAGGGCCTGAATTCTTCGGAATCCACCGTCGGCTTCTTTCTGTCGATCAGCTCGGGTTTTCCTTTTTCGTCAAGCACCACACGCTCCCTCATATGACCGAGCACTTCGTCGCTCATGATCAATACCGGCTGTCGGAACCGTTCCGCCATGTTGAAGGCCTTGATGGCGATCTCATAGCATTCCTGCACTGAAGCAGGCGCGTAGGCTATGGTGGCGTGGTCTCCATGGGTTCCCCATCTGGCCTGCATGACATCCTGTTGCGAAATCGATGTTGGGAGTCCCGTCGAGGGACCTCCTCTCATAACATCAACAACGACGAGGGGGATTTCGGCCATATAGGCCAACCCGAGGTTTTCCTGTTTGAGGGAAAAGCCTGGTCCGGAAGTCGCTGTCATGGATTTTTTCCCGGTCAGAGACGCCCCGATGGCGGATGCGATACCGCCGATTTCATCTTCCATCTGAATAAACCGGCCGTTTTTCTTCGGCAATTCCTCAGACATTACTTCGGCGATTTCAGAGGACGGCGTTATGGGATACCCGCCGAAGAACATGCACCCTGCAGCAAGTGCGCCCTGGGCGAGAGCCACGTTTCCCTGCCAAAACTGGACGTCTTTTTTCATTTCTGGTCACCCTCTCCAATGGTGATTGCCAAGTCGGGGCATATGTTCTCGCACTGCCTGCACCCGATGCAATCGTCCATCCGAACGGGGTCGGATTTGAGGTTTTCGTCCAGTTCGAGAACATTTTTCGGGCAAACGGCTACACATAGCCCGCAGCCTTTGCACCAGGCCTTGTTGATCATGACCTTGAATTTTGACGGCAACACACTCACCTTCCTTTCGAAGGATCCGCTAGCTTTGTCGGAGCATCATTTCTGCCCGAAGGCCATTATGCCATTTTGTTATCAATTGGACAAGCATAAATGCTGATAAAAATAGAAAATTATAGTCCTCTCTGCACATTTGCGAGAATTTTACAAAATTGAGAATCGAACACACGCAAAAGGGGACGGATGCTGGGTCTTCCATCCCCTTTTCGCTACGCTTTTCTCCGCGATTTGCCGAACCTTTTTGCAAGGCATATTTAGACAACGGCTGGTTCTATAATGAGCTCTCCTTTTTCGAAACGGTTGTAATGGAGCTGGTCGATCTTTATCCAGGGGTCCTGGCCGAGAATCTTCTGCGCCAGCAGTTCACCGGATATGGGCCCGAACATGAAGCCGTGGCCCGAATACCCCACAGACAAATAGAACCCTTTTACCGTGTCGGCTTCACACATGATGGGCTGGCGGTCCGGCGTCATGTTGTACAAACCCGACCACTGTCGCACCACCCGAACACCCCTGGTTCGGGGCAAAAGGCTTGTAATGTTCCGGGACATTTTTTCAAGGAAGCTCCAGCTGTCTCCGTTTTCGTAATCTTCCGGGTGTCCTTCGGGGCTGCATCCACCGATGATTGAGCCGTGTGGGCGCTGCTGGATATAGTAATTGCCGGAAAAACTCATCAGCATTGGGGGACAGACGCCCTGCTCGACAGGTTCCGTGATGATGATTTCGTGCCGTTCCGAAAAGCTGGGGAGATCGATACCGGCCATTTTGGCAACTTGCTGGGAATAGCCACCGGCTGCGTTCACCACTGCGGGGGTGTCGATAGCCCCGCGGTTTGTGGAAACGCCGATGACTTTTCCGTTCAGGGTCTTTACGTCGGTGCATTCCGTGAATTTGTAAAATTCTACTCCGAGTCTCCTCGCGGCCTCCCGGTAGGCAAAAGTGGTCAGCATGGGATCAGCATGACCGTCCCTTGCATGGTAGGTGAAGCCGACGGCATCGTCGGCGGAAAGCCCCGGGCAGATTTCCCGGGCTTCATCGTAGGATACGACTTTCGTATCGACGCCAAGGCTGTTCTGGAGCTTCATGTTTTTCTTCAACTGATCGAACTCGTTGTCCTGGTAAGCGACGAGAAGGTAGCCTCCCTGGTGAAGCCCGCAATCCATTCCGAGTTCCTCTTCGAGCTGTTCAAACTTTTCCACGCATGCCAAACCGAAACGGCAGTTCATTTCGGTGCCCCACTGGGCCCTGATCCCGGCACCGCATCTTCCGGTGGAACCCGAGCATATTGTGTCCTTTTCCAGGACCACGACATTCTTGAGGGCGAATTTGGCCAGGTTGTAGGCAATTGAGCATCCCTGGATTCCGCCGCCGATTATGACGGCATTTGCAGTTTTCGGCAGGGTCATTCGCCGTCTCCCCCCTTTGCGAGCACACCGAGCTTGACGGGTTTGGATGGCGGG
>JBKHBH010000116.1:0-4662 GCA_046542505.1 Thermovirgaceae bacterium
GGTCTTGCCCTGGAAGTCGGAAGGCTTCTGGCCGAAGCGGGAATTACCGTTGCCTGCGGCGGACTCGGGGGTGTCATGGAGGCCGTCTGCAGGGGTTCCTCGGAGAAAGGCGGCATTTCCATCGGATTTCTCCCCGGAGAGCGGGAGAAGGCGAACCCTTACGTGACAATCCCGGTTTCCACGGGCTTGGGGGAAGCAAGGAATATCCTCGTCGTCAGCTCCGGGGAAGCGGTCATTGCCATTGGAGGGGCCTTCGGGACGTTGTCCGAAATCGGCTTTGCCCTGAAGCTGGAAAAACCCCTGGTCGGGCTGAACACGTGGACAGTCACCGACGACGAGGGCAACACATACCCCGAAAGGACAGCAGCAACCCCCGGGGAGGCGGTGGATATGATACTCGTGATCACGGGCGGAGGCAAGTGACGTGTCAAAAGTAGGACTTCTGGACGTTACGAAGAGATTCGGAAAGACTACGGCCGTGGCTGACCTGGACCTCACCGTCGAAGAAGGGGAGTTTCTTTCCCTCGTGGGGCCTTCAGGGTGCGGAAAAACAACGACTTTGAGACTCATTGCCGGCTTCATCCGCCCCGATTCGGGAAAGGTCCTGATCGGGGGCAGTGACATCACCCACGTGGGCGTCCGGAAACGGAACATCGGAATCGTTTTTCAGAACTACGCTCTTTTCCCCAACATGAACGCCTATGAAAACATCGCATTCGGGCTGAAGGCGAGAAAGATATCCCCCGACAAGATCTTTGCAAAGGTCTCGGAACTTCTGGAAATGGTAGGCCTCTCCGGCAAGGCCGAATCCTTCCCGAACGAACTCTCGGGAGGGCAGCAGCAAAGAATCGCCCTGGCGAGGGCGCTGGCCATAGAACCAAAAGTTCTTCTCCTTGATGAACCCCTTTCGGCTCTGGATGCGAAGGTCCGCAACAACCTCCGCCTGGAGATCAAGCGGATCCAGCGGGAAAGCGGCATCACGACCGTCTACGTTACGCACGACCAGGAGGAGGCTTTGGCCATCTCGGACAGGGTGGCGCTGATGAACAAGGGCTTCATCGAGCAGACCGGCACGCCCGGCGAGATCTACTCCCGACCTTCGTCTCTCTTTTCAGCCGATTTTGTCGGGGTCAACAACATTGTCCAGGGCGAATATCTCGGATCGCAGGAATTCAAGTGGAAAGGAGGAGTCTTCAGAGTCACCGACCGAGGAAACACAAGTAAAGGCACCTGCTTCCTGCTGATCAGGCCTGAAAAACTCAAGACCGGGAAAAATTCAGAAAAGCAGGTCAACACCATCGAGGGGACATGCCTGGGCAAAGTGTTTCTCGGCCCGCTGGTCAGGCTGGCAGTACAAAGCGGAGGTCAAACCTTTCTTGTGGACATGCTCAACGAACAGGCCGGAGAAGTCCGCTTCGGCGAGACCCTTTCCGTCCATTTCGATCCAGAGGATGCACTTCTTTTGAGAAGATAGGTGGTTTCGGCTTTTTTGCACCAAGGAAAGAAAAAATCATAAACGGGAGGTTGGGAAATGATGCGAAAGCTGACGGTATTTCTGGTTCTTTTCTCCCTCTGCCTTGCCGGCGCGGCATCGGCGGAGATCACGGAGGAACTTTATCCGGGTGAGAAAGAACTCTACGAGGCGGCGAAACAGGAAAGCGGGCTGAACAGCTATGACACCGGTCCGACCTGGGCGAACTGGCAGGCCCTGTTTGACGGCTTTGAGGCCAGGTATGGCATCCAGATCAACTACAACGACCTCGGAAGCGGAGCCACCGTTGTCAGGCTCGAGAAGGAGAGGAACAACCCTCAGGGCGACACAGCGTATTACTTCATGCCCTTTGGAGAAGCCGCGGCCCTAAAAGGCGTCACCGAGCCCTTCAAGCCCGCGAATTTCGAAAGGATCCCCGAAGCCGTGAAGGATCCTGACGGGAACTGGTTCTGCATCCACGAGGCCACCATCGTGTTCGTGGTGAACAAAAACTACGTAAAGAACACCCCGAAAGGCTGGAAAGACCTGCTGAAACCAGAATACAGCAAATCAGTGGTCTATCTCGACCCGAGAACCACTGGTATCGGCTACGCCATTACGATCGCAACCACCTATGCCCTCGGAGGCGACCTTGACGACATGGCCACCGGGATCAACTATCTCGCCGAGCTTCAAAAAACAGGCAAAGTCAGGATGATCGAGAAAACGACGGAATACGATAAATTTATCAAGGGAGAGATCCCTATCTGGATCACCTACGACATGAACGCCTACAGGGCCAAGTACATCGCTGGACTCGGAGATGCCGTGGAGATCGTGATTCCCGAGGAAGGCACAATCGCGTCCCCCTATGCCATCAGTCTCGTGAAAGGCGGACCCAATCCCAACGCAGGCAAACTCTGGCTTAACTACATACTTTCCGAAGAAGGCCAGGGTCTCTTCGCGAAGGGCTTCGTCAGGCCGATCCTTCCCGATTTCGACTTCCCCCCTGAAGTGGCCGACAAGTTTCTTCCTGATGCAGATTATGAAAGAGTCCTAGACGTCGACTGGGTCAAGGCATCGGAAGTCCAGAAAGACGCTGCCGAAATGTGGGGCAGCAAAGTACTCGGGGAGTAGCCGGGCATGAGGGGCCGGAGCTGGATCTGCCTGCTTCTGATACCCTTGGCTCTTGTGCTGGGCACTTTCCTGCTTTGGCCGTTTGCACTTGTGCTTTGGGAAAGCCTCTTCGTTGCGGGGAGGCTTTCCCTTTCAAATTATTCGTCCCTTCTGGTCAAGCCCCTCTACCGGGAGGCACTCGGCACCAGCCTCCTTCTGTCAGTCAGCACGGCCCTCATCGGAACGGCTATAGGCATTCCCCTGTCCTACGCGCTGTACAAAACCAGCAGGAAGGCAAAGGGGCTCCTGATGTCCGTCAATGCCATACCGCTGACCTTCAGCGGACTTGTCGTGGGATTTTCCTTCATCGTTCTCCTCGGCTCCAGCGGCTTCATTACACTGCTTCTGAAAAAATTTTTCGGCATCAATCCCCTGGAGTTCTCGGCCTTCCTTTTCACATGGAGGGGCCTTATGGTGGCTTACCTCTACTTCCTGATCCCGAGAATGGTTCTGACGATGGGTTCAGCCTGGAGCAACGCCGACTGGTCCCTTCTCGAGGCTGCAGCCAGCCTCGGCGCAGGTCCGGTGATAATTCTTTTCAGGGTCCTTCTTCCAATGCTGGGTCCGGCCATTTTGGCCGGATCATCACTTCTTTTTGCAGTCAGCATGGGGGCCTACGGAACGGCTTTCGCCCTCACGGGTGTCTCCGTCAAGATCCTTCCCCTTGTGATTTTCACCCACGTGTCGGACCTCGCGGCGGAAATAGAAAAAGCCGACGCCCTCGCCGTCGTCCTTGCTTTCGTCACCACGGGAGTCATACTCCTGTATGAACAGGTTTTCTCGAGAAGGTTGAAGAAAGGATAGGGTCCTTGTGCGGTCGCCTTTCGGGAAACGCCGCCCGCATTATCACCCCGTCTGCAGGGATTTTTACGCCGGAGGGTTCAGCGCCGGCCGGCGATAAAGTGGTTCAAGCCCGAAAGATGGATTCCATCGCAGTATTTCCATCCTGCCGTCGAAGTGCTCCACCAAAACGGAACAGTGCTGTACCCAGTCACCGCAGTTGCAATACAGCAGGTCCTGGAGTTTTCGGAGCACGGGCAAATGGGTGTGCCCGCAGATAATGCCGTCGCACCCCTGGTGCTTTGCTTCGTCCGCCAGGGACTTCTCGAACTGTTCGATAATGCCCGCCGCCACGCGGAACAGGTTTTTCATCGTTCCGGCAAAGACCTTCCGGTGCATCCCCAGTTGCTGCATGACGGCGTTCATGCCCGCATCGGCCAAAAGCAGCAGGTCAAAGACCCGGTTGCCGAAAGCCTCGAGGCGGGCCGACTTTTTGACGAGACGGTCGAAGTCGTCTCCGTGGGCGACGAGGAAACGCCTCCCGTCGGCGGTCTCGTGAATCGCCCGCTCCACAAGGTTCGCGCCGGCGAAGAAGCTGCCGAACCAGCGGTCCAGAAAGGCGTCATGATTGCCGGTGATGTAGGTCACGGGCGATGTGCCCGCGTGCCTGAGGATTTGCTCAATGACCTTCCGGTGCGGTGATTCCAAAGACCTGAAGAGGCCTGTCTTCCTGCCGTCGAGAAAATCGCCCACAAGGTATATGGCATCGCACCTGACGCCAGACAAAAAGGCGGACAGATCGGAAGCCTTGCTCCATCGGCTTCCAAGATGGACATCGGACAGAAAGACACTCCTGAAACGGGTCATTGATGCACCACTCCCCGAAAAATCACCCCGGAATCCCGAAGGCCGTCACATTGTACCACCGGCATGTCCCGGCGCAAGGGACGAGTCGATGAATTGTGGCCGGACAGCGATAATGTCACCCTTTAAGGGGACAGGGACACGTCGATGGATGCCGGGAATCCCTGAGGCGAGGCTGTTCCCCCTCTATCGTTCTTCAACAGGAGCCTGCATGGGCGCCACACACCCCGGGAGCAGCCCCTGTTGCCTCACGAAGAAATCTAGACGAAATTCTATCGATGCCTCATGAAGAAAACTAGACGAAAAGGGGTTCTTTTTCGATCGAGCCCCTAAACTGCTGTAAAAAGGTCGTCTGAAACAGGCGGCAGTCG
>JBKHBH010000117.1:0-4628 GCA_046542505.1 Thermovirgaceae bacterium
ATCTCATCGTTTTTGAACAGGCTGCCAATTTCGAGTTTTTCAACGGGCTGTTACAACCGGACACTCTCGCCCGGATAACAGCCCGCGGATTCACGTTTGACACGAACGACAAAAAACGCTATGTCATCACGTCCCGTACCCACCGGTTCGGCCCTCCCGGACCGGCGCGCAAAAGGTACGGGCATTCCATTTCCATACTGCGGAGAGGTGGCCGAGCGGCTGAAGGCACTGCTCTCGAAAAGCAGCATCCGGCCAAAAGCTGGATCGTGGGTTCAAATCCCACCCTCTCCGCCATTTCATTTTTAATGATTTCAGCTACTTAGCCTTCTAGGTACCCCCCCGTTTTGCTGTTGGGGGGTTGTTGGGGCAGCCGCTGCACCTTGCCCACGATCCCTGCCAGGGTCACCGTCTCGTGGGCGGCGTAACGGCGCGTGATCTGCTGGTTGCCATGATCCAACCATTTGCTGACCACTTCGCAGTCCACCCCGGCCGCCAACATTAGACAACCAAATGAATGCCGGGTGGAGGAGTACAGCGGAACGTGCCTTGGTTCCAACCCCAGGGACTTGACGGCCCGATTCCAAATCCGATTGATGCTCTTGTCGTAGGGTTTCCCGGTAATGGCGTAAACAAAGACGCAGGGAGTGAGATTCGACCCGGCCGACTCGATGCAGGCTCGCAGTTCGGCGGTCATGGGAAACTCGCGAGGCCGTTTCGATTTCACGGCCTTCAGTTCTCCATGTGCGCCAAATGAATGATCGAAGACGATTCTGTCCGCGTAAATATTGCGGGTATGGAGAGCCCTGGCCTCCGGAGGACTGTCAGCCTGTTGAAAAACGCGATCTGCGGCGTTGCGCTTGTTTTCTCGTCAGTGCGGCGTACCATAAGTACGCCTTATTCCTCGAAATTCGTACGCCTTGCATCTCATCGTTTTTGAACAGGCTGTAAATCCCTGGTTTTTCAACGGGCTGCCATAGAAAGTCCAGGTTGTTTTTATTCAGTAATGATTATTTTTATTCATGGGATAGCCGGTGGATGCCTATTTTTTCGCATGCTTTTGCCCTGCTGAAAAATGGCTTGACAGACCAAAGGCAGCTTGATATTTCTATGTTGGCTGACCAACTTAACAGGAAGGGGCGCCGTGGGCAGGAAAAACATATCTGAAAAACGCCGCGAGGAACTGGTGTGGGCTCTTTTTGACTGCCTTACCAGGCAAGGCCACGAACAGGTAACCGTAAAGGCTATCGCGGCCCGGGCCGGTGTGGCTCACGGCGCCATACATTATTTTTTCAATAGTAAAGATGAAATTGTCTCGGCGCTTGTGGAGGCCATTGC
The DNA here is from genome assembly GCA_046542505.1 of Thermovirgaceae bacterium. Classification (GTDB taxonomy): domain Bacteria; phylum Synergistota; class Synergistia; order Synergistales; family Thermovirgaceae; genus UBA1876. The sequence continues at coordinate 1,336 of JBKHBH010000117.1, forward strand.
AGAAAAATACGGGAGCCTCATGGACGAGTTCCTGGAATCCGTTCCCCCGGGACCGGACGCCATTGAAATTGTTTTGGATTTTTTGGTTGACGAGTTCATCTTCGAGGGCAGCCTGAACCGGGTCTTTTACAATTTGGTCCAGATGGGGTTCGAACGCGAAAGCGTACTGAAGCCTTTGCAGGTCATGCTCAGGGAATACAGGGAAAGACTGGCCCGGGTCCTCTCCATGCACGGCACGAACAGGTATGCCCCGTCACAGGCCTCGGTGCTGGTGGCCGTAATTGAGGGATTCGCATTGCAATGGATAATCGAACCCGAAGCTCTGGATCGGACCGAGGTCCGGCAACAGGTTTCCCAGGTGGTTTCCGCCTGTCTCCGGGAACCTGAAGAAATAAACACACCGACGTAACAAAGCGGAAGCGAAAACGATTCCGCAACAGGACTCACACCTCATCGGGAGGATCGCCATGAACGGACTTGAAAAGGACTTGACGCCAAAACAGCATAAACAACGAATACTGTCTGAATTCGGGAAGCACATATCCAAAGGACAGATCAAATTTTTGAAGGCCGGGCATCTTGACTTCTTCGAAACCAAACGCCGTGGGGCTTTTTTTGAAGATGTCTGCACGGGGAAGCGTTATGTGGACGGATTCTCCTCTGCCGGTTGTTTCAACGTGGGACGCGGCAACCCGGAAATCATCGAGGAACTGTGCGCAGCCGCAACGCAGTCCGATATGGGGAGCGCGGGCCTTTTGTCAAAGCAGAAGGTGCGGTTTGCCCAAAATCTTGTCAGCGTATGCCCCGGCGACCTCAACAGGGTGGTCTTCGCAGGCTCCGGCGCCGATGCCGTGGACGGCGCCCTCAAGCTGGCTCTCGGCGCCACCGGACGGGAAAAGGTCATCTCCATGGTCAAGGCGTACCACGGTCACTCCGGGTTCAGCCTGTCCGCCAACGGCAAGGACTATTACAAGGAGCTTTTCGAGCCCCTCATGCCCTCGTTCGATTTTGTGCCGTTCGGGGATTTGGAGGCTTTCAGGAAGACTGCGGGTAAAAACACGGCCGCCGTCATCCTGGAACCCATCCAGGGTGAAGGTGGCATTCACGTGGGCAGTGACGAGTATCTTTCGGGGCTCCGAGAAATATGTGACGACCTGGGGATCATCCTCATCTTTGACGAAATACAGACCGGTTTCGGTCGCACGGGAAAACTCTGGGCATGCGAGCACTCGGGCGTGATCCCGGACATCATGGTCCTGGCCAAATCCATTGGAGGCGGGGTTTATCCCAATGGGGCCATCGTGTATCGGGACATCCCGGTTTTACAGAACTTTGTGGAAAAACACCCCAGATTCCACTTTTCCCTTGGAGGCGGCACGGACATAGGTTGCCGGGTTTCATCAAAGGTTCTGGACCATATCGTGGAAAACCGGCTTTGGGAAAACGCGGAAAAGATGGGCGGAATAATCAGGGAGGGGCTTTCAAAGCTGCAAAAGGAAAACCCGGAAATCATACTCGAAGTCCGTGGCCGGGGCATGATGCTGGGCCTGGAATACAAGCATGATTTCATGGGCATGCTCATGGCGGAATGCCTGAGCCGAAAAGGCATGTTCGCCGCCTACTCCGGAAACGCGCCCCAGGTGATGCGTTTCCAGATCCCCCTCACCATTACCGAGGCGGAAGCAAAGGAAGTGCCCGATGTTGTGCGGGCTGCCCTGACATTGATGAAGCTCTATTTCATTCTGCTCATACCGCTTTCCCGGCTGCCCGTTACCGGGCGGCTTGTAAATGACCCGAAAGTTCTGATTTTCGCCAACAATGTATTCAGAAGGCTCGGTTTATAACCTGACAGCCTGTTGGGAAGCGCTATCCGCGCCGTCGCGGTGCGTTTCTCGTCGATGCAACGTAGATAAAGAATGCTCGGTTTGTAACCGAAGCAAATGATAGGAGGTGCATCATGGCAAAGGGGAATTCAGCGAACAGCGACTGGATGCAAGCGGCAAAATCGGTTTTTTCAGAGGCCGTGGTTGATGAACTGACTGCAAAGGGCCACGATTTTCTGGAATCGCGTTCAGATGGCGTGTGGTTGTATGATGAGAAGGGAAACGCCTCGATAGACGCATACACGGCCGCCGGCACCCATAACCTGGGACGGACGTGTTCGGAGCTTTCCCAGGCCCTTCTGGAAGCGGCGCAAAACACGGATCAAGGGAATTTCATCCTGCTTTCGGAGGAGAAAGTGCGGCTTGCCGGCCGCCTGGCCTCCTTTCTGCCCCATGACCTCTCCTGCATGCTGTTCACGGTCGTGCGGGGCGAAGCCATGGATGCGGCATGCAAGCTGGCTCGCGGACACACGAAAAGACCCCACCTGGTCACCGTTGACGGGGGGTGGTACGGGCAGACCGGATTTGCCATGAGCCTGTCGGAACGCGAGGACAAAACCAGGTATGGTTCCCTGATCCCTGGCGTCACCGCTGTTCCTTTCGGGGATGTGGCCAAGATGAAAAAGGCGGTTTCCAAACGGACGGCCGCCGTGATTCTGGAGCCTGTTCAGGCGGAAAATGGATGCCGCGCAGCCTCCAAAGAGTATTTGCGGCAATTGCGACAGATCTGTGACCGGAATGGAACGCTTCTTGTTTTCGACGAGACCCAGACCGGGTTCGGACGCACCGGGGAACGGTTCGCCTGTGAAGGCCTGGGGGTTTATCCGGACATTCTGATCCTGGGCGAGGCCCTGGCCGGAGGCATGTTCCCCATGTGCGGGCTGGCATTCCCCCCTCGGGTCAAGGCCTTTTTTGACAAGCATCCCCTGATTCACCTGTGCACCTTCGGGGGGCATGACATGGGGTGTCTTGTGGCGGAAAAGTCACTGGAATTGTACGAGACCCTTCGGCCTTGGGAAAACGCCAAAAAGCAAGGGAGACGTATTCTGGATGAACTCCGGGCCTTGGCGGGGGAACACTCCGAAATCGTACGGTCCGTTTCCGGGGTCGGCCTTCTGATATCCATTCAGATGGATTCCGGGGAAAGGGCGCTGGCGTTTTGCAAGGCCGCAAGAAAAGCAGGCCTTTTGTGCATGCCCGGCGAAGTGCTGAAGGCCAGTGTTGTGTTGCGTCCGTCGCTTACCATATCGGACGATGATTCGGAGACGATTTTGAAGGCGATTCGCGAATCCCTTCAAGCAGTTTAACCTTCGCTGGTTTTCGACAAACCTTGTTTAACAGCCCGTTGAAAAACCAGGGATTTACAGCCTGTTCAAAAACGATGAGATGCAAGGCGTGCGAATTTCGAGG
>JBKHBH010000118.1:0-4561 GCA_046542505.1 Thermovirgaceae bacterium
GATGGCCATGTTGAGGGCGCCCGTGGCTATGAAGATATAGGCCGTGCCCAGGAGTATGAAAAATGCTCCTATTGTTCCGAGGACCAGGTATTTCAGTCCCGCTTCTATGGCCTGCCACGACATGGTGAAAGACACAAGGAGATATGCCGCCAGGGAGAAGATCTCGTAAAAAACGAAAAGTGTGAACATGTCCCCCGTCACAAGGATCCCGTTCATGGCCGACTGCAGGAGGAAGAAGATGACGTAGTACCGCCAGGGGCCGGCCCTGAAGCGCCCATAGGACACAAGGAACGCGGCTCCGCTTCCCGTTGCGGCCAGGACCAAAAAGGCTGCCGAAAGCTTGTCAACGACGAAAACGATACCGAGCCCGGCCGACCAGCCGCCGAGGAAGGCAACATCGTACCCCTGCCAGCCGGAAAAGGCTGTTGCCAGAGTCACCATGAAAGAGAGGAAGGCAAAGAGCAGGATGGCCTGATCAAGGAGTTTCCGCCGGAAAAGATACACCAGGGGGATAATGAAGCCCCAGGACATGGGAACGATGACTGCGAGGACGGGCATCATCCGCGGAGCCCCCTGATCTTGTCCAGGTCCACAGTTCCGTAACGGCGATGCAGCTTGATCACCAGGGCCAGTGCGAGGGCCACGTCGCTGGCGCCGATGACGATGGCCGTGAGGGTGAACGCCTGTGGAAGGGGGTTTACCGCCACACCGTTCATGGGAAGCAAAGGCGGCACGCCGCCTGGAATGTAGCCCGACGTGACGATCAGAAGCAGCACCGCCGACTCCATGATGGCAAGGCCGATGACCGTCTTGAAGAGATTCCGCTTCGAGATGATGGTGTACAGGCCGATGCAGAATATGAAGATCGCCGTGGCGTAGCTGAGCTTGATCATCGGCCATCTCCCTCCGGTGGCTTCTCCGATTTGACCTCAAGCAGCTTGATCATGCTGTAGAAAATCGCCGACAGTCCGGCGCCCACCTTCATTCCCACGGCGATGTTCAGCAGGGGGATCGTTCCGCCGCTGAGGACGCTTCCCACCTTGCCCGTAGGAAAGCCTGCAGCGGAGTTGGCGAGGAACCCGGCTCCCGCGATGAGCCCTACGAGACCTATCAGGGTAAACATTACGGCCCCTGACGATTCGATGAATTCCTTGACTTTCGGGTTGATCCTGGCGGCTTCGAAGTTGGACCCGTAGACGATGCAGAAAAGTATGGTCATCGTCGCGAAGACTGCGCCTCCCTGGAAGCCGCCGCCTGGGGTGAGATGCCCCATGAGGACGATCCCTGCCGCGTAGAGCAGGATGAATGGGATGACAAAGCCCAGGCCCCTCTTGACGATAAACGAGAGCCCCGTGGAGGATTTGCGGTACTTGCTTCTGGAAAACAGCATGGCAATGCCGCAGACGGCTGTGTAGATGACAGTCGCCTCGCCGAGGGTGTCAAGAGCCCTGTAATCGAAGAGAATTGCGCCGACGAGGTTTGACGCGCCGGTATCTTCGGCCGTCCGTGCTATGTAATGGGCAGCTGGGCCCGTCAGGTGCCCGGGGTGCTCCAGGGCTGCGATCCCTTTCCAGAACCACCAGCCGAGAGAGAGGCAGAAGAGGAACGTGACCAGGCGGAAGAAAACAGAAGACCTGGACATCAGTGGTCTCCCTTTTTAAAAAGGTCCTGTTTTTCCGTCTGGCTGTAGGCCACGAGAAAGAGGGATGTCACAAGGCCGGAGTTGATCACGGCCTGGGTTAGTGCCACATCGGGAGCCTGGAGGATGGCGAAGGCGATGGCCAGAAGGATTCCGAACACCGAGAGACTGATGACGGCGCTCAGTATGTCTTCGATTTCAGCGGCCACGACGGCCGTCAGGACCAGGAAACCGCAGAGAAAGGCAAAAAAGGATATCGTCATGGCTTCCCCTCCATTTTCCCGTCGGCGAGAGTCTCGCCGTATTCATCCTTGTAGACCGTGTCGGGTCTGATGCCGTGCCGGTAGCAGGCTCTGGCGATGGCATGGGACGAGAGCGGGTTCGTGGCGATGAAGAAGGTGCCGATAAGCAGGATCTTTGCCGTGGCCTGCCATGTGGGGGCGTATATGGCCGCCCCTATGAGCACCATAACGGCCCCGCCGGTGAGGGCTTTTGTACCTGCATGGATCCTGGTGTAGACACAGGGGAACCTGATGATGCCCAGTGCCGACGCGAAGGAAAAGAACACACCGACGAGCATGAATGCGGAGGCTATGATGCGGAACAGGCCGGCCGTCATCGGTGGAGCTCTCCGTGTTCGAAGTACTTGGCCATGATCAGCACATCGACGAAGGCCAGGATGGCGAATGCCAGGGCAATGTCCAGAAACACGCCGTTTTCAAAAACTAGGGCCAGCAAGGCCAGGACAGTCGTCAGGATTATCGCCGTGGCGTCGGCGGCGACTATTCTGTCGGGCACCGTCGGTCCCACAATGACCCGCCAGAACCCGAGCAGGGCGGCAAGCATGAGTCCCCACAGAATGAAATGTATCATTCCATAAGCCTCCTCAGCCGTTCCTCGAGTTGGCCGACTTCCTCGCAGACGGTACATTCATCCAGGGTTCGAAGGTTCAGTGAATGCACGAAAAGATGATGATGGGCCGCGTCCACATCGACGGTCAGAGTCCCCGGGGTCAGGGTGATCTGGTTTGCCAGGATCACCAGTGTGGTCTTGCTCTTCAGTCCTGTTTCCACCTTGACGATTCCGGGCATGAGACGGATCTTCGGGCTCAAGGCGAGGAAGGCGACCTGGGCTGTGGCTTTCAGGATTTCCCAGGCATAAAGGGGGAAAAACACCGCGGCTTCCTTCAGGCGGAAGTGCAGCGTCGGCGCCACGTGGCGTGGGCTTTCATGAGCAGAGGGGAGGAAAATGCGCCAGGTCACCCTTGTTATAGCGAGACTGATCACAAAACCAATTGCCAGCGAAGGCCATTCGAGCCGGCCCGTGAAGAGTATCCAGAAAATAAAAAGAAGTGAAAACAGGGCCAGGGGCGCCCTTTTGAATTTCGACATGATTGTTGCCCCCTCCGGGAAATCCTGTCGGCGCGAAACAATCAGCTCCCATCCGCTCATCGAATGGAACGGTTAACTGAATTTACCAAAAAGGGACCGAAGACGCAAAAGGACGAGTTTTCTCCTACATTATCCCAGATTGACCCTTTTGTGCCCATGGGGATAAAAAAAAGACGGCCAGCTGAACTGGCCGTCCTGAAATTGTCTGGCTCCTCGGGCAGGACTCGAACCTGCAACCTAGTGGTTAACAGCCACCCGCTCTGCCTATTGAGCTACCGAGGAAATTGTTGATTTTCAATGGAGGCGGCACCCGGATTCGAACCGGGGATAAAGGATTTGCAGTCCTCTGCCTTACCCCTTGGCTATGCCGCCCCTCAAATAAAAAAATGGAGCGGAAGACGGGATTTGAACCCGCGACCCCAACCTTGGCAAGGTTGTGCTCTACCCCTGAGCTACTTCCGCATCTCATCTGCTGTATCGGAGTGGTGGCGAGACCCAGAATCGAACTGGGGACACGCGGATTTTCAGTCCGCTGCTCTACCTACTGAGCTATCTCGCCGCGATTGGGAAAAAGAAAGTGGCGGGGCTGACGAGACTTGAACTCGCGACCTCCGGCGTGACAGGCCGGCGCTCTAACCAAACTGAGCTACAACCCCGCGTTTATCGATTATATTGTAAAGGTACTCATTGGTGGGCGAAATAGGGTTCGAACCTATGACCCCCTGCTTGTAAGGCAGGTGCTCTCCCGCTGAGCTATTCGCCCGGCTCATGGTGAGCGCAATGGGTAGTATAGCGAGCCGCGCTTTGACTGTCAACACCTTTTTTGCGAGTTGAAGTCCATGCGGAAATAGTGTACGCGCACCGGTTCCGCCGTGAGGATTCGATCATTTTATAAGACTATAAAGAAGCCGACAAGTATTCAGAAGCGAGGGAGAGAAAAAGATGAAGATCATCATCCGCAGCGAGACAGGACCTGATGCCGAAGCGATTTCAGGAGTCACCAGGGCTGCATTTGAAAACCACCTCTACAGCAAAAACACGGAAGAGTTTATCGTGAAGGCCCTGCGGGAAGCCGGGGTCCTTGTGATTCCCCTGGTCGCCGAGGTGGACGGACGGGTGGTTGGCCATATCGCCTTTTCTCCCGTAACGGTTTCCGATGGCAGTGCCGGGTGGTATGGCCTGGGTCCTGTTTCCGTCCTGCCCGAACTGCAGCGTAAAGGTATCGGCAGGGCACTCATGCATGAAGGGTTGTCACGACTCAAAGACCTTGGGGCGAAAGGTTGCATGCTCGTCGGAGACCCCGGGTATTACAGATATTTTGGTTTCAAGAATATTCCTGAATTGATGCATGAGGGCGTTCCTCCCGAAAATTTCATGGTCCTGCCCTTCGGTGACGAGAAAGATTCCGGAAGGGTTACCTTTCACAAGGCTTTTTGGGCGACCAGCTGAGGAAATCATCAATCTTTCCAAACGCGACCCTGTTGCCTCACGAAGAAATCTAGACGAAATTCTATCGATGCCTCATGAAGAA
>JBKHBH010000119.1:0-4479 GCA_046542505.1 Thermovirgaceae bacterium
ATGATCGTTACTCTTGCACTTTTCGCTGTCACGATTGTTTACATGATGCAGGTGCTCCCCCTTCCGATGGGAAACATCGTGAAGGTCGGGCCTGGAGCGTATCCGATGGCCTTGTCGGTTCTCATGCTTGCATGCCTTTCTGTAGTGCTTTTGCGTGACCTGAAGCATAAACGGACAGGGCAGCCGAAGAGCATGCCGCGTTTTTTAAAACAGACGGGAGCAGTTTTCGTAACGGTACTTTTCGCCGTTTCCCTTGAGTGGGCAGGGTACTACGTGTCAACGTTTTTGTATGCTTCAGTCATGTCCTGGCTCTTTAGTTCGATTAAAAGCGGTGACACGCAAACACGCAGTTTCCCGCGCAGGTTGTTCGGTGCAGCCCTCATAGGTGCCAGCATTACTTTTGCAGGATACGTTCTCTTTCACCTCATGTTCGGCTTCAGGCTGCCGTAGGACAGGAGGGATCTCTAAATGGAAATACTCCAGACCATAGATGTTTTTTTCGAAGGCCCCCTGCTTCTTTATCTCGTGGTTTCCTATTTCATAGGTTTTTTCTTCGGCGCTGTCCCGGGTTTGACAGCGACTCTTGCCATCTCCCTGTTGTTACCGCTTACCTTTGGGATGGAACCCCTGTATGCCCTGGTCTCATGCGTTGGAATCTTTATCGGCGGGATTTATGGAGGGGGCGTCACAGGCATTCTGATCAACATACCCGGCGCGCCCGCAGGGGCGTTGACTGCTTACGAAGGGTACAAGCTGACCGAAAAGGGGCTTGCCTGCAAAGCCTTGGGGCACGGCGCTTTCGGTTCGATGATAGGCGGCGTGATCGGAGCGGTTTTGGCAATCGTGCTTCTGGGGCCAATCGCCGAAGCCAGTCTCCATTTCAAGACTCCCGACAAGTTTTCCCTGATACTCATGGCCATCGTGGTTGTCATGTTTTTGAATACGGAATCTTTGGTCAAGGGGGCCGTTGCCGTTATTTTGGGGTTAATGCTCGGGACCGTGGGAATCGATCATTTCCAGGCGATGCCGCGGGCGACTTTTGGAATCGGAGCCTTCAGGCAGGGGGTAGACCTGCTGACAGTGGTGGTTGGGACCTTCGCGGTATCAGAAATATTGACGCAGTTCGAATCGAAAAAGGATACGGCAGTGGACATAGATCCTTCCCGATGCATGCCGAAAAGCTGGAAAGATATGGTTCCAGATTTCAGCGAAATACGTGAGATTGGTATCTGGACATATTTACGCAGTACAGTCATAGGGTTTTTTACGGGAGTGCTTCCTGGGGCAGGAGCTTCAATGGCCGCCCTCCTTTCCTATGGTTTGGCGAAAAGTCTTTCCAGGCGCAAGGAGGACTATGGCCATGGTTCTATTGAGGGAATAGCCGCGGCTGAAGTAGCCAACAACGCCATGTGTCCCGGAGCGATTATTCCAATGCTGATTTTCGGAATACCCGGCGACGCGGTTACAGCAATAATCCTGGGTGTTTTCATCATACACGGATTGATACCAGGACCGATGCTCCTGATGGAGAGGATGGATCTCCTTGGCCCCATGTTGCTTTCCATGACCGTGACTCCCATATTGATCGTACTTTCGTTGCTTCTGGTCGGCAGGAGATATATTTACATCATTTCGGTCCGCAAGGATATTCTCTACCCCTTTATTGCCGTCATGGCGATGATAGGCCTGTATGCGGCGACATTCTCCGTTTTTCAGCTTTTGTTCACGATTGGCGTGGGGGTGGGAACCTACGCACTGAAAAAACAGGGGTACCCGGCGGTGCCGTTTTTGCTGGGATTTATCCTTGGCCCCTTGCTGGAGAAATACCTTCGATCAACCCTGGCGATAACCCAGGGAGATCCGACGATTTTTTTAACGTCGCCTTTCAGCCTGGCCTTTCTCGTCCTTTCGGTTGTTTTTGCGTACCTTCTCGGGGTCAAGCTTCCCAGGGGGATGAAGAAAATCGCCGGCTCATGATGAATCCCTGGAATGCATCAGGCAGTTACGGGCTCAGGCCCGATGGCAGGAAATAAACGAAGACAACTTGCTGGGAGGAATGAGAGAATGAAACGGTTTGTTGTAACGATGATTCTGGTTTTTTCTATGGTGGTTTCTGGTGCCTCTGTGGGTATGGCGGCCGACGAGTATCCGTCCTCGGATATCAAGCATATCCTTCCCTGGAGTGCAGGAGGTGGAACGGATACGGTCATGCGGGCTTTCATGAACAACCTTGAGGACAAGATCGGTACCTCCATCTATACTGTCAACATATCAGGAGCCAACAGTGGTCAGGGGGTCGGTGAGTTGATGGGTTCCAAGCCAGACGGGTATACCATCGGGACGCTGACCTATGACAGCATTGTAACGGTTCCGTACTTTGGCCTTCTGGACAATTATTCCATGGATCGGTTGAGCTTCATCGGCCTCGTGACGGATCATCCTACCGTCATAGCCGTCCACTCTGATTCGGAATACGAAACTATAGAGGACTTGGTCAAAGATGCGGAGGAGAATCCGGGCAAGGTGGCTATTTCCAACGTGGGACTTGGAGGTGTGTGGCACCTGCCTGCCGTGGATTTTGAACAGCAGGCCGGAGTGACTTTCAATCATGTCGCCTTTCCAGGCGGTTCAGGTGAACAGCGGGAAGCTCTCCTGAAGAAAGAGGTCCCAGTGGCGTGCATCAGTGTCGGAGGTGTCTACCCCGCAGTCAAGGCCGGCAAGGCTCGAATCCTTGCGGTCATGTCCGATGAAAGAATGGACGACTATCCTGATGTGCCCACCTTCAATGAGCTTGGCTACGACCTCCTTTGGGGAAGCATGAGAGTGCTCGCGGTGCCGAAGGGTACTCCGGAAGACAGGATGGCAATTCTTGAAGAGGCTTGCGAGAAGACCGCTCACGACGAGAAATGGATAAACTGGCTCAATGAGACAGGTGGAGGCGGTTGGGCCTGGAGAGGTTCCGAAGAAACGAAGGATTATGTTTACAATTTGCAGGCCAGGGTTTTCGAACTGCTTGACGAGCTAGTCGAAGCAGGGATTGTCGAGAAATAAATCAAGGCGGACACCTTCCCAGGAGGTCTCCCTTAGGGAGACCTCCTTTTTTGACTGCCCCTGGGGATGTGTAGCAGTTCAGGCACCTGGGGCACCGCGCCTTCGCTTCATTGATTCCTGAAAGGGGTGGAGACAATCATTGACAAATCCTGATGTAGTTATTGCCGGAGCCGGGCTTGTAGGCCTTTTCGCCGCACGTTTCCTGCTTCTGGAAGGAGTATCCGTAACCATTTACGAGGCGGGATATCCCGGGTCGGGCGCTTCAGGTTCGAGCGAAGGCGGAATTCTTCTTCAGACCAAGGCTGAAAGAAAGTTGCTGGCGCTGGCCCAAAAGAGCCTGAAACTTTACGAAGAAATCAGTCCCACTTTGCGCCCCGACATAGAATTCAGGAAGAAGGGAAGTCTCCTCGTCGCGGAAAATGAAGACGAAGTCGGTTTCGTGAACAACCGGGTCCGTTTTCTTGCGGAACTGGGTGTCGAAACCCGGTATTTCGGGGGCAGCCAACTGCGTGCCCTGGAACCCTGCCTGGGGCCTGATGTCATCGGCGCTTCCTGGTGTCCTGAAGATGCCTCAGTTAACCCTCTCCGGTTGACCGTAGCCTTGTGTGAAGAAATCAGGAGTCTGGGAGGCAGGATTCTGAAGGAAAACCCGGTCCGGAAAGTCCTGCAGGGAAGGGGAAAGAGTCTTCAGGTGATCTCCCGACGCGAAACGGCCTATCCAGGTTTTTTCGTCAATGCCTGTGGCTCGTGGGCAGGGTTCCTGGCTGCCGGGATGGGAGGCCATGTGCCTGTTTTCCCACAGCGTGGACAGATCCTTGTAACGGAACCGGTGGAACCCTTACTGGATACGGTACTGATATCCTCTTCGTATCTGTTTTCGAAACATGCAGGGCAGAATGGAAACAAAATTGACGCCAGAAGACCAGGCTGTGTTCTCGATCAAACGAATTCCGGGTCAATTCTTGTCGGAAGCAGCAAGGAAAACAAAGGGCACCTGCCGGGAGTGTCCGAGAGGGTATCGGTACAACTTGCCGGCGAGGCTCTTCGCTGCGTTCCATGCCTTTCAGCCCTTCGGGTGCAGCGGGTTTTTTCCGGCTTCAGGCCCGTTTCAAAGACTGGTAGCCCCATCGTGGAGGTCATGGAGGGCTTTGACAACGTCATCGTCGCAACCGGGCATGGCGGCGACGGTGTTGCTCTTGCCCCGATAACGGGGAAACACGTCACCGAACTGGTTCTGGGAAATCACCGGGTAAAACCGTAGATTGACAGTGTGTCCGCGTGTGCAAAACGATACTTCTCGTACCATGTTTTCCCTTCCTGAAAAACCACCTTTTAAAGAGTTATGTTTTTTTCCTGCAAAAGTTTTTCAAGGGTACGAAGCTTGGATGTAGCGGTCTCTTTGTAATGTCTTCCGAGAACAACAATCAA
>JBKHBH010000120.1:0-4359 GCA_046542505.1 Thermovirgaceae bacterium
TGCAACGGACAGTGGCCTTTCCCATGTCAATCGGGACGCAGTTGATCCTGAATGGGTCCGTTTCGAAAAAGGGCATCATCAACCCCTCTGATGTCCCCTACGAGTTGCTCAAGGGTGAACTCGACCGCAGAGGGCTCAAAATCACGAAAAGGGTCGAAACATGGGGTGGAAGCGAAGAGCTGGGTCTGAACTAGAGGCTTTTTCTCTCATTACCCTACACCCAGAAGAAAAAGGGGCCTCTATATAGAGGCCCCTTTTTCCTGAATTATTTCTTCCCCGGAACTTCGCCCAATACCAGTGTTTTTACTCAAGTAGTTTGCACTCGCCCCTTCTCCAAAAATCAGTGCGCTGGCAACATTACTAAAAAAGCCGCAGTCGGGAATTTTGTTACAGTCCCGGCCCGCGGCTTATGATTGTCTGGTGGAGCGTGGGGGATTCGAACCCCCGACCCCTTGCATGCCATGCAAGTGCTCTCCCGCTGAGCTAACGCCCCGCAAAAAGTGACGGCGCTCATTATACGAAGCATTTGTCACCCTGTCAACAGAAAAACTTCTGTTTGTGGCCGGACAGGGATAATGTCACCCCTCCATGACGCATTTGACAAAAGTCACCAGATCATCGCCTGGGGCGTAGAAGTCAGGAATGCGCCCGGCAACGGAAAAACCGCAGGTTTCATAGAACCGCCGTTGTGAGTCGTAAAAGGGTTTCCCCGATGTCTCAATACGAAGGTGTTTTGCGGAGATTGCAGGCAATTCCAATTTTATGCACAGTCCTGCGATCCGGCATAAAAGATGATCCGGGGTCTTCGTTTCTCATCGTGTGTGCCTCGCCCCCTGCAAGCGAGAGATCCTCCCCTTTCGGGGAGGCGAAACAGGCTGGAAATCTCTTTTTCCAGTCTCCCGCAGACGTCACCTCCATCAGATTCCCGGCACCCGTTTTTCCTTACCATAATCCATCCGATCCAGAAGACAAAAGACCCGCATTGCAGAGCACTGAGGCTATTCATTGCGAGGTCTTTATCCGGACCGGTTCAGGGGGGCGATCGACCGCACCGCCGAGGCGCACAAGTCTTTGTCAATGATGCCGGAAACCCCCTGTATTCTTCTTCTTTGCGGATAATAGCATTCTTTCGGTAAAATACAAGTACAGACCCTGTAACACGCCTTGCCATCCCAGATGCGATACATCGCACCTGGAGCGGCTATTCCGTTCAGCAAAGCCGGTGCCGACCGAACCCACTCCAAAGGCCGCCCATTAAGCATGCAGAATACATCTTTCCAGGGAGAGTGAAAGTCATGAGATCCACGATACAGAGATTCCTTTTCGTTATGCTCCTATTCGCCCTGCTTTTCGGCGGCGGAGCCGAGGCCGTCGAGGTAAGCCGCAGCAGTCTCGTTTCCACGATCATTTCCGCACTGGAATTGCCGCTCTGGTCAGGTACCAGATACTTCAGTGACATATCGGCCTCTCACCCTGACGCACGCGCCGTCGAGTCTGCGGCGGCTTTAGGCATACTGCCTCCAACAGAAAAATTCTACCCGGACATCGAAGCATCCCGGGCAGAGGCGCTCATGTATTCCCTCAGAAGCCTGGGGCTGTCAAAGGAAGCGGAAATCCTCAACCGCCTCCCCTTCGAAAGAAACGCGACCCTGCCCGACCACATCCAACCCTACTATCGCATCGCGGAAAAAATGGAACCGAAGCCACCGGAGGTTTTTCTCCTAAAACCTGAGCAAGCTTTAAAAGTTGAGGAACTTCAAGGGCTTCGACAATGGCTTTCCGCATGCAGGCGTTACATGGTGTGGAAAGAACGCTTCGACGGGAGCAGGACGTCGCTGATTCTCCAGAGGGAAAACATCGGCAGGCCGCCAGCCAGTTGGGCTGTCCAGGCTGGCGTGTTTCCGGCAAATTCGACGGAGGCGGAAGAGCTCAAGAGAAAGATCACTGGCAGGGGGCTTCCGTGCACTATTGAGGACCATCCCTCGGGAAGAATGGTGCTGGTGGGGCCTTTTCTCCACTATGTAGAAGCCTGGGCCAAGGCCGATCAGGTGAAAGACATAGGGGGTACCAGGATCGTTCCCTTCGAGGAACGTCCGTCCGAGGCCCTTTTCTGGAGCGCCATCGTTGCTGATACGGACCGTGTCATGCCCCGGATCGTTACTGCCGGGGAGGTTGCCGGAAGAAAACAGCCCCTTTCGTGGATCGCACAGAACTCTGAGGCTGAAGGGGCCGTCAACGGAGGTTTCTTCAATGGTGTGCACATCATCGGAAGCCTCGTCACCAGGGGGATTCCCGTTAATGAACCCTGGCAGAAACGTTCGGCTATCGGCTGGGATGACAATGGAAAAATCCACTTCGGTTCCGGCCGGTTCCAGGCGATCCTCCGCTCTGGAGATGAAGCACTTGAAATTGCCCGGTACAACAGCTCCCCAGCACAAAATGAGGCAGCCATGTATACACCCCACATCTGGTATTTTGCTTCGGGAATCCCTGACGACGCTCTGGAGGGAACAGTCGTCTCAGGCAAGCTCACGGGAATCAAGGGTACTCATCTTTCAAACCATTTCGTGCCCAGAGACGGGTATCTCATCGTGGCACGAGGTTTTTCTGCCAACAGGTTACGTCGTTTTGTCAAGGGAGGATCAATTGACATCGAGCTTTCCTGGCAGGACAAAGGATTCGAGAAATGTACAAATGTCCTCCAGGCAGGCCCCATGTTGCTTCAGGGCGGAAAAAGCGCTCTGACTGCGGAAGGTTTTTCTGAAAGCATCATCAGGGGACGTCATCCACGTTCCATTGCCGGGACAGACGGGGAGAAACTCTGGTGGATCGTGGTCGACGGCAGGGACTCCTGGCACAGCCGCGGGTGCACCCTTGACGAGGCTGCAGCCCTTGCCGCAGAGTTCGGTCTTGAAGAAGCGCTCAATCTTGACGGCGGAGGATCCTCAACCATGTGGTGGCAAGGGGTAGTGGTCAACAGCCCCTCGGGGACATCCGAGCGGCCTCTCCCCTACGCCGTCGTTTTTTGAGGTTCGGCCTGCGGGTATTCCTTGACCCACAGGTCCAACTGCGGGAACGGGATGACGATGCCCTCTCGGTCAAAGGCTTCCTTGAGCCTGAGCCGAAACTCTCTGGCGATGAACCACTGCTCGCCGGGGACGGTCTTGATCAGGGCTCTGAGATTGATGGAGCTGTCGGCGAATTCGTGGATTCCCTGAATCGCCGGATCACCCAGTACCTTTCCGGGCAGATCGGTTTTCAGCTCCCCTGCAACCTCCTCCATTACCGCCAAAGCCTTGCGGATATCGGTATCATAGGACACGCCCACCATAACCTGGGCCTGTGACCAGTGCTTCGTGGCATTTACCACCTCACCGATGGCGCCGTTGGGTATGATGATGTGGTTTCCGTCCAGGTCGGTAAGGTGGGTCGTCCTCAGGGTAAACCGTTCCACTGTTCCAAAATACTCTCCGATCTTGACGACGTCACCCACGGCATAATGATCCTCGATGATGACGAATATCCCGTTCAGAAAATCCCGGATGATGTTCTGGGCAGCCAGGGAAATGGCGAGACCGGCAATTCCGAGCCCTGTCAGAACCGGCATGATGTCTATGCCGATGCTGCTTAAAACCATCAGGACGGCGAAGACGAGGAGGACAGCCCGGATGATATCGAGAGCAAGCTTTTTCAGGGTACCTAGTCGTTTCATCCGCGCTTCCCTTTCATGCTTTGCGAGTCCTCGGGTCTTGTTTTTCCGGATCATTTCCACTGCCTGATCGAATATTTTCCCCAAAACACGCCGAAGGACCCGGTCTGCTACAAACCAGCCGATGACAATCAAAAGGGGTTGAACCCATTTCCATCCCATGATTATCTCAAAGGAATCCACGGACTATCACTCCCGTCGTGGTGGTATTTTTATAAGGTGTTGGCTATACAATACCATTTTTGAGCCTGCTAAATGGCAAACTTGAAAATGACAACCAGGAGGTGGAATTCATGGGAAAGGTTGTTGCCGAAGTTATTATCGTCCCCTATGGAACTCAAACTCCCAGTCTGAGCCGGTACGTTGCGGGCGTGGAAAAAGTTTTGAGGAGCTATGGTCTGAAAACGATGCTAACGCCAATGGGGACCATTCTCGAGGGTGATCTTGACACAGTCCTCGCAGCAGTAAAGGCCGCTCACGAAGTTCCTTTCGCCGCTGGGGTCCTGCGGGTGGGTACGACGATCCGCATCGACGAACGTCGGGACAAGGACCTGCACATGGACCAAAAAGTCCGATCTGTGGAAGAAAAGCTGTAAATCGAGTAGGGTGAGGCGGGGCGATCAATCTCCGCCTCATCCCTCTCACAGAAC
>JBKHBH010000027.1:0-22107 GCA_046542505.1 Thermovirgaceae bacterium
TTGCGGAAAGGAGTGAAAACCATGTCAGCCTATCCAGCCATACTTGTCGAAAACGATTTTCACGATATCGAGTTCTGGTACCCCTATTACAGGATGCAGGAGGCGGGGCTTGATCCTTTTGTGGTTGCGCCTGCGGCGCCCAAAATCTACCGCGGAAAATACGGCACCACCATCGAGGCCACCTATGATGCAGGCAGCCTTCAGGCCAAACCCCCCTTGGCGGTGGTGATCCCTGGCGGCTGGGCTCCCGACAAGCTCCGCATGTCTTCCGATATCGTGCAGCTTGTCAGACATGTCTTCGAAAACGGAGGCATCGTAGCCGGCATTTGCCATGCGGGAAGCCTTCTTGTATCAGCCGGCATCGTGGCAAATCTGAGGGTCACCAGCTATCCCAGCATCAAGGACGACCTGATCGCAGCCGGAGCGGAGTGGGTCGATGCCCCGGTCGTCAATTCGAAAGGGCTCATCACCAGCCGGCGTCCTTCGGATCTGCCCTTTTTCATGAAAGAAATCATCAGCAGCCTTTTGCCCTGACCCCGGAACCGGATTCTTCAACGTGTACATTGCCGCTGCGCGAAGATTACGGCTTCCAGCTGCTTGAGAATCGGGATTACATCCGGCAGGAGCGGAACGGGCCCGCCGAAAAGATTCGCTTCAGCGATCTCGCGGAGATCGGGAAAAACCATGGTACCTCCCTGGTTTTCGGCGTTGAGGGCTTCAGCCAGTCTACCGAGGACCTCGGAATCAGACTTGTTGAGTATCGAAAGGCAGGGTTTTCCCTCATTTTCGGCAAGCTCGTTCATGAATCGGGCAAAGAGCACGGACTCCCATGAAGGATCCAGCACGGAGAAGAATATGTCGCAGTGTTCGTAAAGACCGCGACCGACATGTTCAACACCTGCTTCGGCATCCACAAGATAGATCCATCCGCCCTTGTGCAGACTCTCGATGAAATGCTGTCCCAGCATGAAAAGTGGGCAGGCACACCCCTCCTTCGGGGACCTTATCTTGCCGATGCTGACAAGACAGAGATTGTCCCTGCCGCCCACACAGGAACGAGGCAGATCCCGAACGTGCAACTCTCCTTTTTTCCCGAAAAGATCACAGGACCGGGATTCTCCGTCCCTGTTCCTGCAATCGAGCCACTTTTCCACAGCCTCCTTGCCGCCGAACTCCTCCGCCAGCGTCATTTCGGGAGCCTCGATTCCAAGCATCCTGTGAAGGCTCCCGTTGCTTTCGTCCGCATCGATCACGCAGACGGAACGGCCGTTTACTGCAAGATGGCGTGCGAGAAGGGCCGTCAGGGTGCTTTTGCCGCTCCCGCCCCTTCCGCAAAACAATCCTCTGCACATAACGCTGAATCACCTCTCAGATTAAAAACCGAAAAGGAAAAACATGTAAATCCTACGGGATTTTACCACGGACTCGGAAAAACAACCGGCTTCGGCGCATGATTTTTACAGTGTAGTGCTAACACGTTTTTTGAAAGGATCTGCAGGGATCGTTTAGCAGCAGAGCGGGTGCGAAGGTTTACGTCGAAAAATCCCAAAGAATTGGTGGCGACGGAAGGAGGGACGCTCATTTCCGCGTACGTCTCGACACTATCTCCGTGATTGAAGGAATCGCCACAAGAAACGTTGACGGTACTTCCTCGGCATGGGACAGGGTTCCCAACAACGGCATATGGGCGATAGCAGTCGACACTGAGGGGAACCTCCGGAACAGGTCTGACGGAAGCGTCCGTTTCGCCGTCGAGGGCAGGACATCTCTCGATTTCTGGGTCGCCGACAACGGTTCGATCACTGCCGGATCGACACGCTACGAAGTGATCGTCAGGTTCAATGATGGGACCGCCATGCGGGGAATTGGCGGCCACACCAAATTGAACCTGTGGCTTGCGGATAACGGAAAGTTCAGTGTGGTACCGGAAAAGTTCGATGTTTTCGTTGTCTTTGAAGACGCCAGGATTCTCAAAAACTCGATAGCGAGGGATTAGCCCTTCAGCAACAGATCAGCCCTTCTTTCCCGGTGGGCCCGAATCGAGTCCACCTCTTTACTGGGAGGAAAGAGGCTTTCTTCCAAAAAAGCCGCCGCCCTCCAGGATAAGAATCACCACAGCACCAACGATCAGAGCCCCTCCTTTCAGGGCTTCCGGTGTGGGGCTTTCCTGAAGGAGAAATGATGCGAGGAACGTGGCAAAAAGAATTTCGGACATTGACGTTATCGCCGCCACGGAGCTTGGAATCCTTCTGAGCGCCAGGGATATAAGGACATAAGAAAAAACCGTCGGGAAGACAGCCAAATGCAGGAGCGATACCCACCCTGCAGCGGGAAGGTTCCCAAAATCCGGAATCTCTCCCAGAAAAACTGTTATCACCGTCATCAGCACCGCTCCCCACAGAAACATCTGGACAAAAGTCCTGACGGGATCGCGCCGCCCCGTCCCGTATCTGCTGTTTAGCATATAGAGGGAATACCCGATGCCAGAGGCAACGGCGCAAAAGGCACCCCAAAAGTCAAAGGTCCCTCCCTTTGGCCCTCCCACTGCAACCCAAACACCGATGAAACCGGCCATCATGGCTGTCACCCTCAAGGGAGTCAGGCGTTCCTTTCCCAGCACCGTCGCCCCGATGACCGTCCAGAAAGGATTCGTGTAAAAGAGGAGGACCGCAAGGCTCACGGGGATGGTCACAAAAGCGATGTTCGAAAGATAATAGACGAAGACAATACCCGTGAGACCGGAAAAAACATGTTTCCAGACATCTTTCCCGCCCGGGCGCAGGGTTTCCGGATGTTTAAAAAAGGCATAGCAGCCTACGGCGACAGCACCAAAGACCGCCCTGACGAATGATACACCGGCTGGGGTGACACCCGCTTCGAAGGCGACGCGTTCCGCCGGTCCCAGGGAGCCAAAAAGAGCCGCAGCACAAAGAATCATGAGAATGCCGGCAAGATAGGGAGCCATAAGCTTTTTTTACACTCCGGACCGTGCGATTTCCCGCACGCCTCTCGAGGTCCCGACAAAAGCCCGTGAGGCCAGGCCGCAGAAGAGGCCCGTTTCCAGTATCCCCGGGATGTTTTTGAGTCGGGCTTCAAACCCAGGGGCGTCCTGAAGGATTCCCGTCTCGACATCCAGGATATAATGCCCTCCATCGGTCAAAAAAGGCCTGTTCCGTTTGTCATCGCGTCGCAATACGGGTTTCCCGCAGGTCTCAAAGAGATTTTTCATGGTCCATATGAATCCGAAGGGCTCTATCTCCACGGGGATGGGAAAACCCTGGCCTCCCGGTTTTTCTACGAGTTTCCTTTCATCAACGATGACGATGAACTCCCGGGCCGAAGCCGCAACGATTTTCTCCCGGAGCAACGCCCCCCCGTATCCCTTGACAAGCGTCAGGTCCGGGGTGACGCAATCGGCTCCGTCTACGCAGAGATCAACCCCCCTGTCGTCCAGGTCAGTCAGCGGTATTCCGAGCCTGCGGGCCTCCGCAGCGGTTCTTTCCGAAGTCGGAATTCCCCAGACATTAACCAGGCGGTGTTCCTTCAGGGCGCCCGCCAGTTTCGAGAGGAAAATTTCCACAGTCCAGCCTGTACCAAGGCCAAGGATCATTCCACCCCTAACCCGTTCCAGGGCTTTTTCCGCCGCAGCTTCCCGCATCCAGATGACTTCGGGGGTGTTTATCCCTTCGTCTTTCATGCATGTCCCCCTTTCACCGGCTCTCGCGACAGGTTGTCCCCTTTCCTGAGGTTCCGGTATAATAGATTATAATAGTTTTGTAATATTCCGATTCCGTTCCATTGCGGTGGAACCCTTTGAAATTCTACCAGAGTCCGGCAGGGAACGTTTACATATCATTGCTTTTCACCTCTCTTCTCAAATGCTGAAAGCGTTGGCCGGAAACGTCATGGCACCGCATCAAGGTTACCCGCCGCATGGCACGGATCTTCCAGGTGTCGTTTCTTGTCCTCCTTTTCGCAAAGCTTTTGACTCTTTCTCTGCGATCTTCGCACACGAAACAGGCACCTCGACAATGAAAGGAGTGACTTCCTGTGGCTGGGAAACACGGAAGCCGTTTTGTCATCGTTTCCAACAGGTTGCCTCTCAAACTGGAGAAAAAGGGCAGAAAATGGGAAGTAACCCCGTCCTCGGGCGGTCTCGTGTCGGCCCTGAATCCCATTCTGAAAAACCGGGGAGGCATATGGATCGGCTGGACAGGAACAACGGAACACATCGGGATGGATACCCTTCGGCATATACTCGGACCAGCTTCGAAGGAAGCAGGATACAGGACTTTCCCCGTTCGCCTGACGCATGAAGAAGTCTCCAAATACTATTACGGCTTTTCCAACGAAGTCATATGGCCCCTGTTTCACGACCTCCAGAGCCGTTGCAACTTCGACCCCGAGTACTGGAAAGCCTACCGGCACGTCAACCAGAAGTTTGCCCGTACCGTTTCACGGCACAGCCGGGAGGAGGACTTCATCTGGATTCACGACTACCAACTCATACCATTGGCCTTCCAGTTGAAAAGGCTCAATGTCAAAAGGCGCTGCGTGTTTTTCCTGCACATTCCTTTTCCTCCACTCGACATCTTCCTGAAGCTGCCCTGGCGGATCGAGATTCTGCAGGATTTCCTCCAATATGATTTCATCGCCTTCCAGACCGCACGTGACAGGAGGAATTTCGTGGAATGCCTCCGTGCCATGTTCAGGGGCACCAGGACCAAAGGGCGAGGCCCCATAGTCACCGTACACTGCATGGACAGGAAAATCCGGGTCGGCGAGATGCCAATAAGCATCGATTACAGGACCTTCGCGCGACGATCTGGATCCGAAGAGGTCCGGAAACTGCTCAAGGAACACCGCAAGCGGCTCCACAGGAACACAGTCATACTTGGCGTTGACAGGCTGGACTACACCAAGGGCATTCCCGAACGCCTCAAGGCGTATCATCTGGCATTGAAAAAACACCCTGAACTCAGGGAAAACATCACACTGGTGCAAATCATCGTCCCCAGCCGCGAGGAAGTTCCCGCATACCAGTCACTCAGGGAACAGATCGAACGGCTGGTGAGCACCATCAACGGCGAGTTCACCACACCGGGCTGGGTCCCCGTCCATTACATGTACAAATCCGTCCCGAAAGACGAGCTTCTCGCCTTCTACCGCCTTGCGGACATCGCGCTCATCACTCCCCTCAAGGACGGCATGAATCTCGTCTCCAAGGAATACTGCGCCTGCCAGACGGATAACGACGGCGTGCTCATTCTCAGCGAGTTCGCCGGTTCCGCGGCGCAGATGCAACGTGACGCCATCATGGTAAACTCATATGACATCGAGGGAATCGCCGATGCGATTTACGAAGCCGTCAAAATGCCTCCGAAGGAAAAACATGAACGCATGCGTCGCCTGAGACGGAACCTGAGACGACGGGACGTGTTCTGGTGGGTGGACAACTTCCTGAGAGCTGCCACCGGTCAGGCGCTGGTGGACTTCCCCGAATCCGAAATGGCCCCGATTCTACACGCCATCCAGCCACGGGGGCCGAAGCAGAAAAATCGCGGTTTCGGATATGATGCGGCAGAAAAGGATTACAGGAGTTAAAGGGAGGAAAACCAATGGCACAAGCGATAAACGTGACGAAAGGAATTCACTGGGTCGGAGTAAACGACCACCAGTCGGACCTCTTCGAGTCCCTATGGCCTCTTCCCAGGGGAGTCACCTATAACAGCTACCTCATCGACGACGAGAAGACCGTACTGATAGACACGGTCAAAGCGCCCTTCCTGACGGACCTCATCGACCGGATCAGGGAAGTCCTCGGGCCAGGCAGGAGCCTGGATTATCTGGTCATCAACCACATGGAACCCGATCACTCGGGAGCAGTGAAGATTCTCAAGACGGTCTTTCCCGATCTGAAAATCATCGGCAATACCAAGACAAAGGACCTTCTGGAAAGCTTTTACACTCTCACTGATGACGTGATCGTCATGAAAGACGGAGAGACCCTCGACATCGGAAGCCGGAATCTCCAGTTCTTCATGATCCCCATGGTTCACTGGCCGGAAACCATGGTGACATGGGACGCATCCACAAAGACACTTTTCCCCTGCGATGCCTTCGGCGGTTTCGGGGCACTGGACGGCGGACTCTTCGACGACGAAGTGGACATGAACTTCTACGAAGGGGAGATTTTGCGGTACTTCTCCAACATTGTCGGTCGCTACAGCCCCCAGGTGCAAAAAGCGATCGGCAAACTCAAGGGACTGGGGGAAATACGCATCATCGCACCCTCTCACGGGCCGATACACAGGAAAAAACCCGGAAGGATCGTGGAGCTTTATGACCGCTGGAGCCGTCACGAGACGGAATGTGGTGCCGTCATCGTCTTCGGATCCATGTACGGAAACACCCAGAAGGCCGCCGATGCCGTGGCACGGTCCCTGGCGGAAGAAGGCATCGAAAAGATGGTCTACCACGACATTTCCAGGAGCCACGTCTCCTTCATCGTCCGTGATATCTGGAGATACAAGGGACTTGTGCTGGCCGGCTGCACCTATAACACGACCCTCTTCCCTCCCATGACCGAACTTGTCGGCCACCTGCTCAACAAGAAGATGAAAAACCGGTACCTTGGACTGGTGGGATCCTACAGCTGGAGCAAGGGAGCCCTCGCGGCCCTGCAGGATTTCGCCTCCAAAGGAGACTGGGAGATCATCGAACCCCAGGTGGAAGTCAAGTCCTCGCCCGGGCCTGAAGACTTCTCCGCCTGCGGACAGCTGGGGAAAAACCTCGCCGCAAAACTCAAAAGCTGCACCTATCTCGAAAAGTGTTCTCTGGACTAGGTCTCGACAATTTTGACAAGCAATTCGCAGAGCGTGTGATTTCCAAGGAAATCACACGCTCTTTTTTTGCCTTCAGGCTTCATCCACACGCACAAAGACGTTCCTTGTCCTGGGGCCGTCGAACTCGCACAGGAAAATGCCCTGCCAGGTTCCGAGCAGGAACTTTCCCTCCTCAACCAGAAGTGCCAGATCCGGTCCGACGAGCGTTGCCTTGATGTGAGCCGCAGAGTTTCCCTCCGCATGACCGTAATTGTCCCCCCAGGGGACGAGCTTTTCCAGGGACATCAGGATGTCAGCTGCCACGTCCGGGTCTGCAGACTCGTTGACGGTAACGGCGGCTGTCGTGTGCGGAACGAAAATCCGGCAGACACCGAGGCGGACACCCGATTCCGACACGGCGAGAGCTATTTCACGCGTGATATCGACCATCTGTGACCTTGATTTCGTCGATATTTTCAGGGTCTTGTGCATGGATTCGCCTCCTTTCGCCAGGGTCTTGCTTTGACTTCCGTTTCAAGAAGTGTTAGGATTACCTAACTTATAGGATAAGGAGTCCTTTGCAATGGGAAGCTTTTTCGCCTCAATCTTCCAGGGAGCCTGGTCGCATCGGCGCCGTTCATGCTCTTCGGATTTCTGGCATCGGGCCTTCTCAAAGTCTTTCTCCCCCGTGATTTCGTCAGAAAACACCTGGGTGAAAGAAAAGTCATGTCCATCTTCAAGGCTGCCCTTCTGGGCGTTCCATTGCCCCTGTGCAGCTGTTCCGTTCTCCCGGCGGCGGCGGAACTGAAGCGCCAGGGCGCCCGCAGGGGTGCCGTCGGAGCTTTCCTCGTCTCGACACCGGAAAGCGGTATCGACTCCATAGCCGTAACCTGGGCCCTCCTTGACCCGATCATGACGGTCCTTCGGCCACTGGCGGCCTTCCTGACAGCGGCCGCGACGGGACTCGGAATCCTCGCCACGGAAAACGATGACCAGCTCCCGCCGGATCCGTGTCTCCCTGATGAAGCCTGTTCCTGTCACGATCACGAGCACCCGGTTGAGCCAAAGGCATCATTCGGTTCAAGAATCAGCGACGCCTTCCGGTACGGTTTTCTCGAACTCGTGGAAGACATCGGCCCGTGGTTTGCCGGAGGGGTTCTCCTGGCGGGCGTCCTTCAGACACTGCTGCCCGCCGATCTCATCCCGAAAACGCTCGGTACGGGCATGCTGTCGATACTGGCGACTCTGGCCGTTTCCGTCCCGCTTTACATCTGTGCCTCCGCCAGCACGCCTGTTGTCGCTTCCCTGGCCCTGAAGGGCCTTTCCCCGGGGGCGGCTCTGGTCTTCCTTCTTGCGGGGCCGGCCACGAACATCACTTCCCTGACGGTGATTGCCGGGATCCTTGGCCGAAAGGCAGCAGCCATCTATCTTGCGACGATTGTTGTATTTTCGGTGTTTCTCGGACTTGCAGCAAACTCTTTCTACGAAACATTGGGGCTTGACGCGTCAAGATGGCTTGCAGGCGGCACGAAGGAGTCACCCGGGCTGTTTTCCATTGCATGCGGGATTGTGCTCTCTGTCTTGCTCCTGCGGGCTGTGGCCCTTCGCTTTCTGTCGCGGTAGCATGGCGTCTCCGGCGGTGGCGGCTTTACAGGCGCCCTGTCTTGCGAAACAATTCCCGGGGAGACCCTCAATTCGGAGGAAGGGCCAATCATGCCTGTCTGGCTGGTTTTTCACGGAGACCTCGTCGATCTGCTCAACAAGAACACGGATCCCGGGTCCGTCAGGGAACTGTTCCGGACGGCCCCCGTCAAGGACCTTGTGGAATCCCAGGGTATCCCCCATACCGAAGCAGGGAGCATCGTCACCGCGGAAGGAGGCGAAAAAGCCTTTGACTATACACCAGGGTCCGGTGAAACACTTCATGTTTACCCTCACAAGCCTCCCGTGGACGTTACGAAAGGTTCCCTTCTTTTCCCCCACCCCTTTGGAGAAATCCGTTTCATTGTCGACGTCAACGTCGGGCGTCTCGCAAAACTGCTCAGAATCGCCGGTTTCGACACCCTCTACAACCAGAAATGGGAGGACAGTGAAATAGCAGAAAAAGCCCGGGAGGAAGAGCGCATCCTCCTCACCAGGGACCGTGAACTTCTCAAGCGGAACGCCGTCATCCGGGGCCGACTGATCAGGTCACCGGACCCATGGGACCAATTCGGTGAAGTCGTCACCTTCTTCGGACTGCGAGAGAAAATCGACCTGTTCTCCCGATGCCCCAAATGCAACGGGCCTTTAAAGACAGTGGACAAGGAGGAAATTATCGATCAACTCGAGCCTTTGACCCGCCTCATGTATGACACCTTTACACGATGCCCCGGGTGCGGCCAGATCTACTGGTGCGGGTCCCATCACTCCCGCATACGGGAAAAAATGGCCGCTTCGCTGTCAAGAGCCTGCCCTTCTAACGGGAGGCGCTGACGCAGGCCCACTTCTCGAGGGTCTCGGCGATGCGTCGCGCTCCTTCGGCAAGCACTTCAGGCTCCCTTACGAGAGCGATCCGGACGAATCCCGTCCCTTTCGTCCCGAAGGACCGCCCAGGCGTCACCACAACTCCAGCCTCCTTGATGCAGAATTCGGCGAAGGCCATGTCATCGGTGCAGTCGGGCACCTTCGCCCAGATGAACATGCTTCCCTGAGGGGGCGTAACGGTCCATCCCTTTTCCGCAGCCGTGTCGATAAAGGCGTCACGCCGCTTTTGGTACATGTCTCGCGTTTTGGCGATCATCCCGTCCCTGTCGGGATGGGTCAGAGCCCTTATCGCGGCTTTCTGGACGGGCCTGTACAGACCGTAATCGATATTGCTTTTGAGCCTCCGGAGACCCTCGATAAAAACCTCGTTCCCCGCCACGAACCCGATCCGCATCCCCGCCATGTTGAAGGTCTTCGAGAAGGAATTCACTTCCACTGCCACGTCACGGGCGCCTTCGATCTCGAGGACGCTCGGGGGCCTGAACCCGTCGTAGGCAAGTTCGCAATAGGCATTGTCGTAGATGAGCCAGATATCATTCTCCCTGCAGAAATTCACGGCCCTTTCCAGTACATACTTTTCGGCGCCGACACCTAACGGGTTGTTTGGATAATTCAATACCATGAGCCTCGCCTTTTTCGCCACGTCACCAGGAACGCCCGTGAAATCCGGGAGGAACCCCTTGTCCTCTTCCAGCGGCAGATGCCAAGATGTTCCGTCTACCACGGTCGGCATGTAATGGTAAATGGGATAACCGGGATTAGGCAGAATGCAGAGGTCACCCTTTTCCATGGCCACCAGCGGGAAATGGGCGAATCCTTCCTGGGATCCCCACAGGGGGAGGATTTCCGTCTCGGGGCCAAGGGGCACTCCGAACCTTTCCCCGTACCATTTCGCTATGGCTACGGGAAGTTCCGGATCGATAAAGGGATATTCGTAGGAGCGGTCTTCTTGGGCCGCTTCAAGGACCGCCTCCAGAACGGGGCCTTCCGGCCGGCGGTTCGGGCTGCCGACACCGAGGTTGATGATCTTTTTGCCCGTCTTCCGGGCTTCTGCAATCCATCCCTGCAGGAGGCTGAAAATTCCTTCCTCCCCTTCACGCACACGGTTGGCAATGTATGGCATCGCTTTTACTCCTCCTTTTGGAAATACGCCGGCTGCATCGGTCAAGCACTCACTCAAAAACCTCTGTCGAAATTGTCACCACGATTTTTAGAGTAACACTCCTTTGGTCGCTGGAAAAGCAGGAGGATCCTTTACATCCTTCCCATCGACCGTTTTCGGTTTTTTCGGAGCCTCCCCCGGGAAGTGAAGGTTTTCCTTTCACCGGTTGAAACCGCTCCCGGACTGGTTCCGTGACTCTCAGACCGCTATTATTCCAAAGCCTCAGGCAATGAAAGAAACCATGATTTTCGTGTCGCGGCAGAAATTGCTGGCGGTCTTGCGAAAGAGGCGCCCCAGGGTTTCGCGACTGACCGTCAGGTAAACCGCGGGCTGTTGGAGATCAGGTCCCGAACTGCATCTGCTCCCGTCGGGAAGCAGCGAGGGCAAGTCTCAAAGAATCGAAAGGAGCAGCCAGGCAAAATGAAGGGAGGGTTCCCGGAGACACCTTGCCATCCTGGGCCCTCCCTTGAAGTAAAGACACACTTTCCCCACAGGACGATGTGTCGTCGATAGCCATGCGCTTTGCACTATGCGCGTGGTTCAGTCTGCCACATCTCTTTCGCTCAATATCTTTCTCAGCACGGGATAATCGATGTTGCCTCCGGAAATGACAACACCCGTTTTCCTCCCCAGGGATTTCATCTTTCCCGAAAGGAGGGCACCAACACCGACAGCTCCGGCACCTTCGACAACCTGGTGATGCTCGCGGTGCAGGAAGGCTATCGCGCTTTCTATATCCTCTTCGGTGATCTCGCACATGCCGCTCACCCTTTGCTTCGCGAGGGAAAGCACAGGCTGCGTAATCCCGCCGGAAAGACCGTCGGCAATCGTTTCCCCGTATTCCACTTTCTTTACTACGCCTTCCTTCCAGGAGGCGACCCACGGATTCGACGTTTCTGACTGTACCCCGTAGATCTGTGAATCGGGATTCAGGGCTTTCGCGGCAATGGCCACGCCGTTCAAAAGCCCTCCGCCACCGGCAGGTACAAGGACCAGGTCCAGATCGGGTTCATCAAGGAACATCTCTAAAGCCAGGGTCCCCTGCCCCGCGATGACGGCGGGATCCTCAAAGGATGAGACATAGGTTTTCCCCTTTTTTTCTGCGTACCGATGCGCAGCCTCTTCGGTATCGTCATAGTTTCCGTCCACGATGTGCAACTGGACAAAGCTGCCCCCACGCCGGTTGATCGCTTCTTTTTTTGTTTCGGGACAATCCCTGGGGACAAAGATCTCGGCCACCACCCCAAGCTCACTCGCGGCGACCGCGACGCCCTGGGCATGATTGCCGCTGGAACAGGTGACAACCCCCCTGTTTCGCTCGTGTTCACTCAGGCAGTTCACTTTATAGAGAGCGCCGCGAACCTTGAAAGCGCCGCACATCTGCTGGTTTTCAAGCTTCAGGTAGACGGGGCCGCCGGCGATTTCACTCAGTTTGTCGGAATACAGTAAGGGCGTATGCCATACCTTGTTTCGAAGAAACCGGTACGCCCTGACCACGTCTTTTACCGTCGGGTTAAGAGCTTTCTCTCCCATTTCACACCCCCGTGTATGGTATGTGACCGGGTGCCGACCCCGGTGTTCGCTGCTGGTTTTTTCGCAGGACACCCCGTTTCTAGAACAGGTTCAGGATGTGCCCCTCGTCGTCCACGCCGATGGCCTCCGCAGCGGGCTTGGCAGCCCGGGCATGGTCATGATGGACCCTCAGATAGGCACGTTGAAACCGGCCCCCGTCGACGGAGGGATTCCCCGGATACCTCCACTTTCTTCGCAATCCCACCGATGGGCTCCATCTTCGCTCTCTGCGCTATCTCGATGTCCGACAGCATAAATGAATCATCCCTTTCTGGCAATTTTTGGGAGAACTCTCTGGTTGCTAACGGCAACCATGTATTATATCCGGCGGTTCTCAGGCACAAAGGGCATGGTGCAAATATTGCCTGAAAATCCTGCACACCTAGATTTTTACATCCAGAACATGCAGCCTGGACTTTGAAAAAAGGATGGGAATCTCTTTCGGCTCCCGTTTTTCCCTGATGAAAACCCCGAGGTTGCCGCCGGATCGGCGTCTCTGGCCGAATGGGATGTATTGAACCTGCGACCCTTTGACGAGATCGAAACGTATCCAATCTCCCGACTCATCCTTGAAAAAACCTTTTGCCCTCACAACATCGGCGGGCAATTGTCCCATAAGGCTGCGAAAATCCTCAGGGGTCCCTTCCCAGCAAATACATTGGGCAAGAAGCGCATCGGGAGGCGCAAGGTGAGCCTCCGGATCCTGCAATGCGGAATCGATGTAGCTCTCTATGTCTTCCTCTGCAGGCACTTCACCTGGGTTTTCCCGGACGCCGGCGGAACTGCCCGATTTCAGCAAATCCCATGGGATCCTGCCGAAAGACGTTTCGTATATGCGCGCAGTGTCATTGAGGCCGGTGATTTCCAGCCGAAGTTTCTGCATCTTCCTTTTGTTCACAAGGTCTCGCTTGTTGATGATGATCACAGTCGCTGTATGAGTCTGCCTGGAAACGGCGTTGAAGTGGTCCGCCCATTCGCTGAAATGCTCGGCATCGACTACACAAATGCTGTCGGCCAATGCGTAGAAGCGTCCGAGAGGACCTATGGAGAGATCCCGCTCAATATCACTGGTATCGGCTATGCCGCTCGCCTCAATCAGAAGGATCGACGGTTTCCACTCGCGCGCAATGGAGTAAAGCCCTCTCATGAAATCACCCTTGGCGCACGCGCAAAAAATCGACCCCTGGTTGATTTCAAGTATCTCGAGACCTTCCCTGTAAGAGATTTCTCCATCCACGCCAATCCGGCCGAACTCGTTCATCAGGACGCCAAGGGTTTCGTCTTCCGGACGGGTTTCCAGAAGGTGGAGCAACATCGTTGTTTTGCCGCTGCCCAAAAATCCCGAAATCAAAAAAACCCTGCATTTGCCTGAACTGGCCATTCCCCCCTGTCCTCCTTTTCGCGAGACGGCTCCGGGAACAATCATTTCCTGCCCGTTCAAAAGAGCATGGCTTTCATGAAACGTTTTTGAAAATCCCTCAATGTCGACAGTTCGATGTAACGCATCTTCCGGGCCACTGAATGCGTCGTCTCCCAAAACGGAGCCGAGGCAAGGGCCGCAACTGCACCACGGCCGGCGGCGTTGCGGACACCGCGGATTTTACTCAGGGGAACGGGAGGCAAAAGACCTACCCTGACGGCGCTTTCCTGATCGATATAGTTGCCGAAGGCCCCTGCGAGCAGCACCTCGTCGACGTCATCAAGAGCTAGGTCCGCACGTTCGAGAAGCACTTCGATTCCCACCTTGACTGCACCCAGGGCAAGCTGGACCTCACGGACATCCTTCTGTGTGATGTAAACCGGCTTTTCGCCCTCTGCCAAAAGGATGCGGAGAATCCCATCGGGTCCCCGGTCCATGCGTTCGCGAATCCAGGGATCATCACATTCTTCGGGATAGACCATTCTCCCCTTCCGGTCGACGATGCCGTCCTCGAGAAGCACGGCCACCGCGTCAACCAGCCCGGAACCGCAAATCCCTCTGGCTGGTGCATCTTCAATGGTCTCGACGACCAGGCGGTCCTCGTCCCGGTAGACTTTCTCGATCGCGCCCGCGGCGGCTCTCATGCCGGATCCTATGCGGGCCCCTTCAAAGGCCGGTCCGGCAGCGGTGGCACAGCAGTATATCGCTTCACTGGAGCCCAATACGATTTCATTGTTTGTCCCCGTATCTACAAAAAGACGAACAGCCGCAGAGTCGGCGATCCCTGTCACGGAAACACCGGAAACGATATCGGCGCCCACATACCCGGCCACGTTCGGCAGAAACTTGATTTGTCCTTCCGGGTGGATTTTCATTCCAAAAGGAGCTGCTGCCTGAGGAGGTAGAGAGAGGAAATTCGGCTTGTAGGGGCTGACACCAATACTTTCGGGGGAAACACCTGCGAGAAGATGTTCCATCACGGTGTTTCCCACGATAGCCACCTGGTATATATCCTGGACACCCAGTCCGTTTCGCGAGGCCATTTCCTCCAACCGCTGGTTCATCCCCTCAACCAGCACTTTCTGCAACCGCCGCAGGCCATCTTCCGAAGACGCAAAGGAAATTCTTGAAATGACGTCGTCCCCGTAGGTGATTTGAGGATTCAAGAACGAAATGCTATCGATGAGATGGTATCGTTCAAGGTCCAGAAGATAGGCGACAACAGTGGTTGTGCCAATGTCAAAGGCAGCTCCGTAACCCTTCGAGTCGGGTTCCCAAAAAAGCTCTTCCTCGGAAATTTTGGAGAGAATCTTTGAACTTTTCCCGTCGACTTCGTCCAGAACGAGTATTTCCCCGTCTCCGGAAATCCTGGCCATGCAGGCAAGGCGTATTCCCTCGTTGAGCACTTCTTCTCCCAGAACCTTCTTTTCCGTCTCGGCAGGAGGTCCGACACATCTTCTGGCCTTGACGCGGCACTTTCCGCAAATTCCGGACCCGCCGCAAGGGCGGGCTATCTGGACTCCCCCTCTTGCAGCCGCTTCATGGACTGTCTCACCACCTTGCGCATCGACGGTGATGCCTGAAGGTTTGAAGGTGATTTTGAAGGATTTTTCGCTCATCGACGTCCCTTCCTTAATGTTCCACCCCGCCGCAGGGTTTTTGTTGTTTTCCCCGGGCGGGGTGAATGACTTTCTCGAGCTTTACTCGAGCCTTTTGTCTATTTCTTTCATCAGTTCTTCCGGAGTCGGGACGATATTGTCAAAGACCACTTCGTTGTTTATGAGCATCGTGGGGAGTGTAGACACACCCAGAGCCTTGGTCCGCATGATGCCTGCCGCGCTTTTGATGAGGGACTCGCGCCATGCGAGTTTGTCGCCATAATGAGGCGCAACCTCGGCGACGGCCTCACACATGTACTGACAGGGCGCACACCCCTCGGAATCGAGAGTGACGATCTCCACGAACACCTTGCCAGGTTCGATTTCCACATCTTCCAGCACATCGCCCGACTCTTGTGCATGAGCCAGGGCATCTTCAAGGGAAAGAAATCCCTGGGTTTCCGACGGCTCTTCTCCCATCGTTGCATAACGTCCCACAGCTTCGAGATTGTACACGGGAGTGTCGAAGGGAAGGTCGCAGCCCGGAGAAAGAATGTAGCCTTTCCTGCCGCCCGTCTCAATGCGATGCCGGGCATCCTCCACGCATTCTTTGGGCGAACCGAAGAGCAAAGTAGTTGTCAAGGGGATGTTTCCTTCAAAGGCGACCTTGTACTTGTGGGCAAGGTCTTTGACGAAATTCAGATCTACCTGTTCGTCAAAAGCGATAGCATGGGGCTTCGACTGCATCATCAATTCGATGTTCTTCGTAGCGTTGCCGCAGCAGAAAAGGGTCACAATGCCACCCTTGTTGTTGACTTCATCTATCACAGGTTTGACGTAAGGAGTCACGAAGGTCTCGAAATGCCTGGGGGAAATCTGGCTTGTCATGGGGTCGACAACTGCCACCACGTGAGCACCCGTTTCCATGTACCATTCGCCCATGCGCCGCGTAATCTCTGAACAGAATTCGAGCACTTCCTTGGCTTCTTCGGGCTTTTTCACCATGTCCATAATAAAGGCCGACCCCCTGAGATGGAGGGCCAGTGTGAAAGGACCGCAGCAAAGACCGAAAACAGCCGTTTCATCCCCGATCTCCTTTACGAGGCGCCTCGTTGCCTCAAACATCAGGGGAAGACGACCACCCTCTTTGGTAAATTCCGGAAGATCCGTGACTGATTTTGATTTGTCGGCCAGAACATGACCGACAACAGACGGAGGATTGTTTTTTGCCCAGCGAAGTTCGCAGCCCAAAACCTCCGCTTCGACCTGAAGATCAAAAGTAGAGCAAACGCCATCGGCGCAATAGCGTTCTGCAGCCTTTTCCACACCCTCGACAAGTACTTCGGGATCCCTGAGCAGCGTTGCTGCATCGGTGTCCACCAGCCTTGCAACATGCACTCCCGTAAAGGGCACCCAGGGCACCCTGTCTACATCCTGAAATTGAAGGGCGCGAAGCACTCTCTCTTTTCCCGTCATCATCATATGTTCTCACCCAGTGTCGTATTCGAACGACATGAAAGGGCGCCCTGTTATGGCCCCCTTTCATGTCGTTCTTTCAGCTAGACTTTCCACGGCGAATTTCTAATAGGGAAATTCGACTCCCATCTTGTTGAGTTCCTCTTTCATGCGATAGTACTGATCAAGATATTCCTGGCGTGGGATCAAGCGTTCCATATCGTAGACGTCCTGGATCGTTTTTCCGTAATTGTCTGTGGGGATAAGGGACTCATATTTTTCCATGATCTTCTGGCACACTTCTTCAGCCTTGGCCCTGTCGAGACGCATCTTGAAGGAAGCTTCGGAACACTCGTGGTAGAACCGTGATTCAAGCGGCGTCGCGTGGTCGGTGTACTTGTTGCGGCAAGTTGCGGCACCCCAGGGGTTACCTCCGGAACTCTCCGTCGCGAGGGCGTGGTTGGCGCATTCCCAGTAAAGTTGATCTGTTCCGGGACCCGCATTTGCGAAGAGGTTGTTGAGGTAGATGAGGTTGGAGTTTCTGGACATGGCCTGGCTCAACATGCTCTGGATCCAGAGAAGCGCCCTGGTCGTCGTCGACTGCCATTTGAGGTGGAAGGGGAAGTTGAGCGCCCAGTTTGAACCGTAGAGGCAGGCCCCCTGGATGTTGTAGGCCGTCTGGAGAACCGCCGTTGCCTCGGTGCCACCCGCGTGGCCGCCGAAAATCGCGCCGCAGAGGTTCCCGAAAACATTGCCGTAGGAGCGGTAATGAAGCGACTTGTTCAGCATTGCGTCGTTGGTCGTCATCTCCGTGAGAATGGAAACCATGCGTCCGTCAAGATGGGACTGGCGCACACCCCAGGCCGGGTTTGCCGCAGCTATCTGGGCCTGGTCGGTCTCGGCGGTTCCAACGGAAACGGTCCAGACGTCGGGTTTTCCGACAAGGCGCTGTGCGTCCCTGAGATTCATGGCATGTTCCATGGCCGCCGCCACTTCGGTGGGGCTCTGCGATGTAGCCTTGCGGCCCATAAAATCCTCGATCAAGGGTGCGCAGAGACCGTCAAGCATCGGCTCTTTCAGATAGGCCATGCAGGCTTTCTTGTGAATATCGGTGCTGAAGTTCGCATCTGGGCTGAAAAGATGGAAGGGGCGTTTCTCCTTGTCTTCCACGGACCGAACCTGCAGCCAGCGCTGGTCGTGGCCTGCACCGACCATGTAACTCGGTTGTTTCGTGTAAAGCACTTCATCAACCTCGGACTCGGTGAATTTCATCACCCTGTGATGGTCGGCGTGATAGACACCAACGGAGATGAAGAAATCTTTTGCAGCCGCCCAGAGCCTGTCGGCAAGGTCATCGTCGCAGTTAACGATCGTTTTGCCGTCCCACTTGATGTCGTGCTCCTTGACGACCCTTCTCATTTCGGGAATGAATGACTTCATCATCCATTCATTCTGATTCCTGTAAAACGGTCCATCTTCTACCTTGGAGAAGACCTCCCACATTCTAAACGTAGACATGTTGACACCCTCCTTATTTTTGCTGGGGAAAATTCATTACACAGTTGCCCACTGAGCCTGACCCGCTAGCGGTTCAGAGCAGCCTTCAGCTTGTCGACGAATTCGAAGGCGTCAAAAGACCAGATATCGGCACCTATTCTTTCGGACCATTCCGGTGATGTCGGGGCTCCACCGATGCAAACAAGGTATTTGTCCTTCTCCCCTGCCTCGGCGAGAAGTTTGATGAACTCTTCCTGATTCGGCATAGTCGTCGTCATCAGGGCCGAAAGGCCGACGGCCTCGGCGTTGTTCTTTTTTGCCTGCTCCATGTATTCAACGGGATCCACGTCGACGCCCAGGTCGACGACATTGAATCCGTGTGCCTGAAGCATGATCCCGACGATATTCTTTCCTATTTCATGGTAGTCACCCTTGACGGTTCCGATGACGACCGTTGCCGGGACCTTGTCAGTCTCCCTTGCGACAAGATGCTCCTTGAGGACATCCATGATCTGCATGAAGGTATCTCCCGCAACCATGAGGTCCGGAAGGAACACCTCGAAGTTCTCGAACTTCTCACCCAGTATTGCCATTTCTTCCGTCAAGCCGTCCATGATCTCATGGGGATCCGTTCCTTTATCGATCATTTCCTGGACAAGTGAGCTGGCGCTTTCCCCTTCCCCTTCGATCAGGTACTGACGAACTTTTTCAATAGACATTCTGACACCCTCCTTGATGGGATTATTTGCGTATCCTATGAGGGAACTATATAGGGCGCCGGTCAAAGGAGTGCAAAAACCTTCTTTTCTGATGTGAGATTCTCGAAAAAAGGGATGATCCCGTTAATGGGGTTTTTTGCGAAATGGCAGTGAACGAAAGGGGGAAATCCCCGTTATCGGGGCTATGCAGCCTGAAGGATTCACTGGACCCAGCCCACCCGACTGCGCAGTTCGTCCACCTTTTTTCTGTAATACGCTTCATTCTGTCCCAATACGGCTGAAGCAAAATCGTCGGGGATGGATGTTTTGAGACTGGAGAGTTCCGCCTTCGCCCAGTAATATATGGCCAGCCAGGTCGGGCGTTTCGCCTGTGCCACCAGCCGTTCCGTCACTTCGAAATATTCTCGGCTTTTGGCCCAATCTTCCTCAAGACCTGTGATGAGCCCCAGAAGACTGAAGGCTATGCCGCCGCCCTGAAGCCCTCCGTCCTGTTCCGAGTTCCGCTGGAAATAAAAAGCTTCGAGACGGCGGAGCATCATCTTGGCTTCATCGTATCGTTCAAGAAGACAGAGAGAATAACCGGCCTTTGCCAGGGAAAGGCCCATGCCCCGGTGAATGCCCAGCGATTCACCCATCTGGACGCAGTTTTCGTAAAAGGCCAGAGCTCCTTCCGTGTCGCCCTGCGTCAGGTGGAGGTCCCCTCGAAAATGTTCCGCAGCGATAAGGGGCAAGGTGTATCCGGGCCCCTGTTCCTCCAGTTTTTCAAATATTTTTGTCGACATCCGGAGCAGTTTCGATGCCTCATCGGGCCGATCTTCCATGATCCGGGCGATGGCAAGAAACCGGAGAGCCGTTCCCAGGGGAACGTATAGCCTGTGGCCGAGGGCAAGACGATACATTTCACGAGCAAAAGGAAAGAGCCTGGCCACATCGTCTGTCTGTATGGCCAGGTAGCAGAGCTGTCGAAGGACATCCACCTGCTCTGCGGCACTTGCTTTTCTGGCCCGCCGATATGCCTCGGTAAGTGTTTCAAGGGCTTCCTCATATTGCCCGTTCCACCAGAGGTGCGCTCCTTCCAGGACGAGGAGCTCGCGTTCAAGGGCATTGTATTCCGGTGTGTGTCCGAGCCTGCGGATCTGCTTGTCGAGAAGCGAACGCACCTCTGATATTGAATATTCAGTGAAGTCCGTGTCTTCAGCCATGGGAACATGGAGTTCCAGCTCCTGATCCGTCAACGAAGGAAAAACTTCATGGGAAGCCTTGAAATGAACCTTCAATTCCCTGATACGCCAGTAGATCTCTTTATAGTAAAGTCCTCCCCTGCGACAGAGGTCTGCTATTCTGGCGAAAGTGAGGCGGTTTTCTTCGCCTTCAGGGCAAAGATTCTCGAGGACTTCAACGGCCTTTTCGGTCAACGCCGCCCGTCTGGTGAACTGCATCCGTTCCAGCAGAGCCTCTCTGATCTTGGGGTGGGAGAAATAATAGAGGACGTCACCGTCATCAGAAGGGTGCTCCCGCACAAGCCCCTGCAATTCGACCTGTTCGAGCCTGGTTGAGACGTCAATTTTCGAGAGGCCGAGAAGGCCCGTCACCTGGGAGAGTGTCGCCGGTTCCGGAAAGACAGCGAGACCTTCGAGGAAGAGCCTGTCTTCACCGTCCAGCATTTCGATCCTGGCCTCGAAAAGATTGGATGTAAGGGCTGATCCGGGCTCATTCCCGACACCCGCTTCAGGCTCATCCTCTGAAGGAATCAGCAGTTGCTTGATGAAATACGGGGTCCCCTGGGTCTGGCTGTAGACTTCAGCGACACGCTGCTCATTCCAGACCAGATCGGGACGAAGGTGCCTGCAGATCTGTCCTGTTTGCTCAAGGTTGAATCTTTTGAGATGGATTTCCAGTGTTTCGATCGGCTCTCCCGAGATTTCCGTCCGCAGCATAAAG
Organism: Thermovirgaceae bacterium; assembly: GCA_046542505.1. Classification (GTDB taxonomy): domain Bacteria; phylum Synergistota; class Synergistia; order Synergistales; family Thermovirgaceae; genus UBA1876. Next base: position 20,715 of record JBKHBH010000027.1, read on the forward strand.
GTCGATCGCACTTCCTGGTAGCCGGAAATCAGAAGTTTTCGGGAAAAGGATTCGTTCCAGATGATGGATTCGAGAATCATCCAGGAGGCCTTGTCCATCCACTGGATGTTTTCGACCACGAGGATCCGCTGATCCTCCGGGCCCCTGGAGGCAAGATGCTCGAGGATACGTTCCGCCACCCGGAAGTATGTCAGTTCCGTGGGAGTGACCTTTTCACTTTCCTGGGGAATCCCGCAGCCGAGTCTCCGCAGCAGATGCAAAAACGGGGCCATTGGGCGTTCCATCTCTTCCTGGTAGCACCTGACTCTCAGACAGGTCCAGCCGTCATTTCCCAACCGGCTTGCGACCTCTTCGACAAGGGTTCCCTTGCCTATTCCCTCTTCGCCCCAGACAAAACCACAGAGCGACTGGTTTGAGTCCTTTGCACAGCTGAAAAAATCCAGAAGCCGGAGGACTTCGGTATTTCTCAAAAGGGGGTTGTCTTCGGCGAGCCTTTTCCTGATTTCCGACCCCTTGACCCGACGGCGTGATCCCTCGGCGGACAGGACCTCCTCCAGACCGGACTGAACTCCAAGGTCTTCTTCGACTCGCCGCGAGAAGTCACGTGCCACGCGGACAGCATCGATCTTTCGGTCCGCCTTGATGTAAAGGTGGGCAAGCTCACCGTGAATATCCTCATCATAAGGCTCAAGGTCCGCCAGTTTTTCGAAACACCTGACAGCATCCCGGAACCCCCTGTCGTCTCCCTGGTTTCGCATGAAGCCAGCCCGTTTTTTGATCCCTTCGGCGAGCATCTTGCGATACCTGCCGCGGCGGTCATGGAGCCATTCGTTGAAAACGGGCCAATCATCAAGTTCGGGCAGGTCCAGGTAGGGTTTGCAAAGAGATTCGAGGTCTTCCCAGGAGAGGATCTCCACCTCTCGCAAAAGATCCAGGTCTTTCGCGATCTTTACGTTCGGGTCCAGGCCGATGGATCTTCCACGGGAAATGAAAACGGGCGCAAGGTTGCGGATTGCGCTGAGGGCATTGCTGAGGTTCCGTCGTCCCGCCTCGGTCGTCTTGTCCCCCCAGAGAAGGGAACTGATGCGATCACGGTGCATGGTCCCTTCCTCGACCAGCATAAGGGCAAGTATACGAGCCTTCAGAAAGGGAAAGGATATTTCTTCCTGGTCCGCAAAAAAAGCGGGAGAACCCAGAAACCTCGCCATATATCTCATGAATTTTTCTCCATCGCGTCAGGTTGATCTCGTCCTTTTCCAGAAGCAAACCTGCCAGCTTCAACAAAATGTTACCCCAGGCGATCTCAGAGATAAACCGTTACCAAGCGATTAAAAACACCAGAGGTCACGGAAAGCGGCCAACAGGTGACACAGGGACATTATGCTATCCCTGC
>JBKHBH010000121.1:0-4283 GCA_046542505.1 Thermovirgaceae bacterium
TCGGGCCGTCAAGTCTCCGGCAAACCGGCCTGTTGCAGAAAATTGTATCACCTGTGACCAAGCAAGGCGGCGGGCCCGAAAGCCCGCCGCTTCGCCAATTGTTGCACACCCTTTATTCAGGTGCTTCTCTCAATCAAAGATCTTTCTGAATATCTCTTCCTTGATTTTTTCTTCAACCTCTTCTTTTTTCTGGTCGACTTTCTCTTCCGGAGTCGCGGAAATTTCCTCTTCCACCTTTTCGGGCTCCGTCGCCTCCTCCTGTTTTTCGGGCGCTGCGACCTTCACGTTCGAGATACCAGGCTTTTCGAAGGTTCCTTTCAGGGTAAAACTCACGTCCCTGAAGTCGTCCTCCTGCATCTCTGTACCGGCACCCTTGAGGGCTCCTTCAAGGATCCCGACGATGTTCTGCGTCGCCGTCAACCCCGCAGCTCCGCCGGCGGCACCGCCTAATACGGCGTTGATAACCTTCACATTCACCTTGCCGTTACAATCAAGGTTGAGCCTGTTCCCCGGCCCTACGGGACCCGACGCCGAAAAGCGCTTGTAGATAGGGTCTTCCTCGGGAGCCTTCACCAGTGTATCCTTGTTCAGGATCATGCGGCCTGTCTCCAGGTTGAACGGGGCGTAGATCGAGGTGTAGTTGATCCCCTTCGTTCCGTACATCGCAGTCGCGATGTCTACAAGCCTGAAACCTGTGACGGCACCGCGGCCTACCTTCAAAAGCCCCTTGCCGCTGTAATTCAGGCCATCTTTTTCGAATGAACCCGACAGATTGGCGAAAACATCAGCCTTTCCCGAAATGTTGCCCTTGAGCTTGAAAGCATCCTTCAGAAGTGCGTTCACATCCGTCCCGGTGACTTCAGCCTCGTCGGTAAAGCCCATGTTGTTCAGGTTTAATGTTCCCTTGTTGGAGATTTTCCCACCATAAAGCTTCGCCCTTCCACTGGTCGAAACGAGCCTTTCGTCCAAAAGCTCGAAAGGTAGCGATATATCGGTGAAGTTCATTCCCATGAAACGCACGGAAGCCGATGTGGCTTTTCCCTTTCCGGTCTGCTCGTTTTCTTCGAAACGCCCTTCAAAGTCCAGGTCAATGGAGCCCGTGATGTTATACGCCTTGAGTTTCTCGAACCGACTTGTCATGGGCCGGAGGTCGAGGTTCTGTCCTTTGACGGCAAGGTCCGCCGCAAAGGGGTCCGGTCTGACATCTCCGGTGACTGAGATGGAACCTTCACCCACCTTTCCCGACATCTGGTCGATGACGAGTTTGTTCATGTCACCGGCAAGTTTCATCATTACATTGTCGACCTTCACACCTGACGCGGCGACGAAGGGCGCCGACGCGTCGATAACCACGCCGGGATCTTCCACTGTGCCTGAAACGGTCGCATCGGCCGTTATGACCCCTGCGGCGGGCAAGGGCTTCCCTTTGAAGGCGACCTTTTCCAGGTTGATACGAGAAAGGTCCACGGCAAGATCCAGCACCGTCTTTTCCGTTGGTTCAGCCAATGTCACTGTCCCGGTTGCCGACACATTCCCGCCACCGACAGCAGCCTTGCTTTCACTGATGGTGATGGCCTTGTCCTTTTTGTCGATCTTCACTTTTACGTTCTGGAGTCTCACGCCCGCTGCCGTCGCCGAGTCGGCCGACATGTCCAGCGTGATGTCAGAGGGGACGCCTTCCGATAAGTTTGCAATATCCGTACCGGCCCTGAAGTTGGTGAAGCTGTAGCTGTCCATTGCGGAAATCGACGGGGACGTCAGTCTGACTGCTACAGTGGGGTTTGCCAACGCTCCCTTGATATCCGCCTCCAGGGCCATTTCCCCCTTGAGATCATATTCGGCGATGGGCGGATAGTACTCGGCGAAAAAGTTCGAATCGAGGTTACCCGCCCGGATCTGGATATTGCCGCTGCGCTTGTCGGAGGAAAGGTTTGAAATCCTGCCCTGGCCGGAGAGGGATGCCTGCTTCAACCGTGCCTTCAAGTTTGAGAAACCGAGAGTGTCCGCCTCAACGTCATAATCAAAGAAAGTGGACATGTCGGAAAAAACGTAATCCATGGCGGACAGTTTATTTGACCAGACCTTTCCGGAAACCTTCAGACCAGGCGGAGTCCCCGCAACATTGTAGTCCGCGCTGACACGGCCCGAGGCCCTCATTTCCCTCAGTGCCGGAGCCAGATCAGCCGCTCCTTCAAGGGACAGGGACCGAAGCGTTCCGGAAACATTTACCACCGGGCTGGTCATAAAGCTGGAAACGTTGCCGTCCACTGTGACCGGCGCACCTTCAAAAATACTTTTTCCTCTGATAGCTATGTTGCCGCCTTTGACCCTGGCATCCAGGACGGTATCTGTTAGCGTGTACCCCATATACCCGAGCTTTGCCGCCTGAAAGGCAATCTGGCCCTCTGGACTGCGTACAGGTCCCTGCAGGTCAACGGAGAAATTGTCGAGGGTTCCCGTCATCCCCCCCAGTTTCTCCGAAACCCTGGCCAGTGACTCAATGTCCGCGGCAGAACCCTCAAGCTTTACCATCATTCTGGGGGGTACATCCGGATCGAAAACAAAGGCGAGGTTTCCTCCAAGGGGAAATGCGAAAAGCAGCATGTCCAGGTCCGCCACATCCAACCGGTTCGACCTGAACCGCCACCTGGCATCGGCCTTCTCCACGGGGATGCCTGCCAGCAACTCACCTGCGTAGTCAAGTCGTCCCGAAATATCCGGTTCCTGCCAGGTCCCTTCGGCAGCAAATTCCGTCGAAATGGCGCCCTTGTAAAGGGCGGTATCCGCCTCGGGCCAAAAAGCGATGACCGATGGAATATCAAGATTCTTGAGATTCCCCACAACCGAAAGTTCCGGTGTCAGCCCGCCTTTTGCCGCCAGGTTTCCGTCGCCGATATCAAGATCCATACCGGTGAGGGACCAGGCGTTATCGTCATTCTCAAGGTTTGCCTCACCCTTCACCGGCAACTCGTCGACCAGAATATCCAGATCGGTGCTTATCTTTTTGCCGGCAAGGCCCAGCTGAATTTCACTGATATTTACCTTCGCCCATTCTGAATCAAAAGTGCTGTCAATGATGCGCACTTTATTGACGGGAATCTCGCCCGGCTCTTCACCGGGTTCGATTTTGGAAATCAGGTGGTTGATCCTCTCAACATCGGAATGAAAACCGGCGATCTCCACCATCGACACCGGAGAACCGCCTGTCAAAAAGGACAGAATCGAAACTTTTGCGGTTATCCGCTCAACTGTCAGGACTTCCTCTCCATCCGTCGCAATGGCAATGTCGGACAACTTGTATCCCCTGAACGGGTTTCCCGTGACAGAGCCCCCGGTCACTTCAGAGCCCAAACTGTCCCTGACAGCTTCCGCAACCTTGTCCCGCACGAGTCCCGTCCCATAATCGATGCTCATCGCCGCCACGACGAGTAAAATCGCCACACCAATCACGACGAGCAGTATTTTCGTTTTTCCGGACATCAGATCACCCTCTTATCTATTTAAAGACACTGCTCTCACACACATTTTACCATTCCTTGATCCCGTCATTTCAGGATATTTTGAGAATACTGCGGCAGACAACAGCCATCCTGGCCGCCACCTGCCGCCTTTGTCCTTGATTATTGCCTTGTCATCCCTGTTTCCGCCGGTGTTCCCCGCTCATGCCTTCTCTTTCGGCCTGTGCACGTAAACACTGCAGGGTGCATGAGCCACAACCTTCGCCGCAACGCTGCCAAGGAGAAACCGCCTGACTCCACTGATGCCCCGGTGTCCGATCATGATCACGGACGCATCATGCTTTGTTGCGAAGTCAACAATCTCCTCGTAGGAAATCCCTGCTTTCACCTCCACGGAGTAGGATGTCACCGGTGAATTCAATTTCTTTCGAACGTCTTCGACAATTTGTGTAAACTGCTCGCGCACATCGTCTTCCGATGGCGGCACGTGGAGCGCATACCCCGTGTACTGAATATGTTTGCTCTCCACCGATTCAATGGCATGGAAAAAAACCAGCTCCGCATCTTTCTCTTTCTCTGCATACTGCAGGGCGTATTCGATCACACGTTTGCTTGCTTCGCTTCCATCGATGGCAACAATTACACGTTTCATCGAAACCACCCTCCTCCAAAAAGCGGGTCGTAATCTTCCCCTTTGCAGGTTTTGGCATTTCAAGGCTATCTCTGCATTTATATGTTATCACGCTGCCAACGGAAAGCAACACCCCGGGTCCGGCTGCTGCCCCGTTTATTCACCGTCCGCTCTCCAGTGCGTTCCCAGGCTTT
>JBKHBH010000028.1:0-21896 GCA_046542505.1 Thermovirgaceae bacterium
TGCTGCTTTTTTTCCACCTTGGGTGGCTTGAAACCTCGAAAGTTCTGCCCGTGGTGTGGGTACTGGCGGCAACTATCGCCGTCTACCTGTCGGGGCACCTTGTCATTGCCTGGCCGCCGGGGAAGGCTTTTTCAGGAATTGAGGAATGGTCCCGCAACCCTTATGTTTACATAATGTCAGGTGTCTTTATCCTCGCGATGGATTACTGGAACTGGCAAAAGACCGGTCCTGCCTTTTTGGGGATCCCCTTCTGGGTTTGGTATTTTGCTGGCTTGTCGGCCCTTCAGACCTTCGTCATGTTCAAGCTCGTCAGCAAAGGCAGTCCGGAATGAAGAAAAGGGAAATGACTGAAGCCTGTAAAACCTGGTTTTGACGTACCGGGGGCGTTGGGCGAGGCAAAAGCATACGTAAAAACCCAGGTACATGTGGACGCCGCGCCTTCATGAACGGCATCAGGGACATCAATTCTCCGAAGGTCGAAAAGGTCCGGGGCAAGGGGCTTTTGATCGGCGTGGTCATGAAGGAATCCGCCGGTAAGGCCCGTAAATACACCACAGCCCTCAAGGAAAAGGGACTCCTCTGCAAGGAGACCCACGACTGGATCATCCGCTTCGCCCCTCCCCTGGTGATCACGAAGGAAGAGATCGACCAGGCGCTGGGAATCATCCGCGAAGTCTTGGCCTAGAAGGGCATCTCGAAAAAAAAAAGATGAAACCCGAAAGACGGCGGTTTAGACCGCCGTCTTTTCTTGTGCTGTTCTCTATCGTGACATATACATGACAATTTGCCTCGTTGTTGTGATATAACAATTTTGTAATTTCTTATATTCCCTGAGCCCCGCATTTCGTCTTTTTCATAGCATCGGGTTGAAAGAAGGCGATTGTCATGAAGGGAAGGTTTTATAATCCTTTGTTCCCGAAAGGTGCCCTGCTGCTTTTGCTGGCCCTTTGGATTTACCCGGTTCAAAGCTCCTTCGCCACAGGCCCGCCGGAAACCATCCCCGTTTCTATAGCCGCCACCGCCCGGTGGGACGAAATCGTCAAAAGCGAAGACGGTGAAGAACTCAAGCAATACACTGGGTCTCTCCTGATGTTCGTCAACGGGACCATGACGCTTGACCGCGAAGGCAGCCCCGTCGTCAGCCGCAAGGGAGCCATGGTCATGCCGACGGAAAGCTACATTCCAGACAGTCTTTCTTTCTGGTGCGTCTACAACGAGGAAAACTACTCTCTCGACAAGGATTACAAGTGCCGCGACAACCTTCTCTCCCGGTACCACGGCAGCGACGGCGGCACCATTACCGACGGCCCCCGCCTGGTGATCACCAGTTTTTCATCGGCGGCGGCCCCTTTCATGGAGAACCTGTCGGAACAGGAAAAGCAATTTGCGGCCCAGCTTCAGTCCCAGCTGGGAAATCAGATGCCCGACTGGTACCAGTTCGCCGTCGGAGGAGGGACACCAGGTGCTCTTCCCCGGGAGTTCAAACTGAAAGGGATCGGCGCCAAGGGACCGCCTGACTGCGACTTCGAGGACACGGAAAAAAGCTTTCCCGGGTTCTTGCTGGGAATGCAGATGCAGCTTCCCTCGGGGGGACGATGACAGGCTACCGGAGTTGGAAAGCCGACTGCGACGGGTGTTTCCCGCCTTCCTTCGGGCTGTCCGTCTCGGATATGGCGGAATTCGGTGGCGAAAGGCCCTCCGGCCCGCCCGAAGGCGGAAAGAAAAACGTCACCTACACCATGAGCTGGTACCTGGGCGTGGCCCCCGAACCGGTCACGACAGATCCGGATAAAGAGGAAAAAGACGATGACTGCGAGAAGCTGCAGAGGGACCTGGCGTTCATCTCCCTCAAGATGGCGGCCTACTCGAACAAGTCTATACGGGAATACTGCAAGAGCCTTGACTGTGACGCAAAGACCCAAAAAAGTGTTTACCAGGATTCCGTAGAAAAAGCCGTGATGGATGCGATCAACAACAACAAGGACAACTACATGGACCAGTTGAAGGGCGTTGTGGACGCCAAGGGAGAGGACGTGGCTCCCCAATGGGAGCCGGACTGGACGGAGCAACCGGAAGATCCCGATGAGCCCCTCTGTCCAAGCGAAAGCCTCGACAACGCAACTGCAACAACCGACATGAAAGCAACGGCATGGGGTTCTGAAGACGGCACGCTCAACAATTTCGACCAACCGCTGGGGGGAACCAAAATCACCGATTTTTGCACCGGTGGTGTGACGGTCCAGACAACTGACGGGAACGGGAATCCCGCGCTTGGTGACCTGCAAACCATCATGGAATGCTGGGAAGAAGCTGCCGGCAGCAAACAAGTCGGTGATGCGCGTTTTGAAAGCAAACTGGAGCATGAACGGACCCACGTCGAGGATTATGTCGTCAAGGGGGAGACCAAGGATGTTGATGACCTAGCAGACAGGGAGCTCAAGGCCACGCAGAAAGAACACGATGTGATCCGCGATAAAATGCAGAAAATGGGCTGTCCGTAAAGGCCTTGCAGGCCCCTCGTTCATGACGCAGGGGCCTGTTTTTCCCTCCATAACGGCAGGATCTTACCAAAGGACTCCAGCGCAGGCCGGAGGAGTTGCCGGTTTCCTTCATAAAGGTCGACGATAACGACAGGGTCCGGGTTCAAGTGGGCCATGACGGGACGGATCGCTTCGTTGTCATCCTATTCGGCAAACGCGCCTCCAAGTGCCTCACGAGGACCGCAGGAGTCTTTGAAGCAACCCGCCCGAGACTTTTCCCTGCCGGGCAAAAGTTCTCTTCAAATTCGCCCACTCCCAAAAAGCAATGCCTTGGCACGTTACATAAGCTGCCTTGACGATTTATATTATTTTTCTTACGCTGTATTAAAGAGTTGTAGTTTTTGTCACCTCATTTTGTTGAAAAGGAGAAAATCAGATGCGTTATATGATCTCCTGCATGATTCTGCTTGTGACCATCTTTTCCGCCGGGCTTGCGTTCGCCGGGGAACAGGATGATTGCGCAGAGCTCGAAGCCCGGATAGAAGAACTTAGCCAGGAAATCGAGGACTCGACGGACATGAGTGAACTGGCCGCGCTACAAAGCGAATTGAGTGAATTGACCGCAGAATATATGGAGCGATGCCTGGGCGGCGGGAGTATCCCATCGTTGCCCTCGCAGTTGACGCTGCTCCCATCTTCTCCCGCCTCTACGCCGGAGAAGGAAATCGAACGGCAAAGAACAATCATCAACAGCCAGAGGCAGCAAATCGAGCAAAGTCTGGCCTTTATGGAGAGTGACGGTGAAGAACAACTGGTGCCGGTTCCGCGGGCCCTTCCGGTAAGGGGATCGGTTTTTATAGACGGAGGATTTAAAAGCAAGCCCTATCGAGGTTGGGTCTGGCATGAAATCACCTACGAGGTTAAGGAATCATTCGTCGGCAACTTGATCATTACAGAATATTTCAGTACGCAAACCGGGGAATACACAGGGGATGTGGATTACAGCATCGCCACCCTGTCCACCGGCATCGATGTGTTGCAATTCGGGGGTCGGGAATGCCTGAAAGCTTCTGCGGGACTGCCCGGCCGCTGCGTGAAATGGGAATACTACGATGTGTACGAGATAGACGAAAGCGAAATCTATCCAGGTTCCCATGCGGAAGTCGTCTTCTCGGAAAAAGAAAAGGATGAGGTCGTGCTGCGCACCAAATCACCCACAGTCCTCTTCAAGTCCATCAACGGAGAGGCTGTGGATCGGCTTGGCTGTTTCGGTGTCGAAAAGGCCTATTCAGCCGATCTGTTCCAATCGCTGATAGACGGGGGCAGAATCCAGTTCACCGAGCAGACAGGATCCGACAGCCAGGCGACGCCAGGCTGCAGCGTTGGTTCGATCATCTCCCTGGAAATGAACATCGACAGCCTGTGATTGCCGAGATCTCGCATATCCCAAAGCTGTTCATATAAGAGCGGGCATGGTTGTTTTAAGAACACCGTCTTTCATTCCAGCGCCGACCAGATGAGTTCCCTGTTTTCGTCGTAGAGCGTGAGGTCCGGGACAGGGTCCTGGTTCATATAGGCCATGGCGGCGCGAACCACATCATTGTCATCGAAGACATTGATGCCCGATCCGTCGCTGTCGACGGACAGGAGCAACCTGGTCTGCCCCCGGCCGTTGTTGAGAACCAAAAAAGACCCGTCGCCGTAGGCGGCAAGGATAGCTTTGGCCTTTCCATCCTTGCCCATGAGGGCCAAACCCGGCTGGTCCTGGGACGCCCCCAGACGGACCCGGGCGTCGCCGTCTTCGTCAACGAGAAGGATCTCCCGCGCAACCAGCTGGCTATCGTTTTGCGCCTGGGCGCCACCGAGGGGGCCCATAAGGACAAATGTAAAGACCATGGCGAGAGAAAGGGCTGCCACAGCCGCCATCAGGCCCTTGTTGTGTCTCTTCTGTTTCCCGAGTTCCTGTTCGATTTGCCTGAGTCTTTCTTCGGTACTCATCCGTTTCGTCCTCCTTCGGGTTTCGGGCACTGTATGAGTCAGGTGTCTGCACTTTTTGTTTTTTCAGTTTTCCTGTTAGCCTCTGGTGCCATTACACCAGGTTCTTGTCCTTCCCCAGCACGTTCTCAGATCTCCAACAGGCACGATTCCCCCGATTCGGATAGCCCGTAAAGTCTCCCTATCTTTTGGAGCTTCGCGCCGCTGAAACACCAGAGTCAAATGTACAGATTTGCCCCCTGGATACTGGAGACTGGCCATTACAGGGTCATGTTTTCGATTTCCAGATGTTTTGGACAGCTATGATCCGCTATATTTTTTCGTTCGCCAAAAGATCTTTCAATCTTTGGATCAGGGTAGGAAGATCTTCTTGGATAATATCCCAGAGAATATCCAGATCGACAGCATCATAACCATGGATCAGCCGGTTTCTGAGCCCGATCATTTCGGTCCACGGAATATCCGGATATTGTTCTCGGGTCTGGGAAGAAACTTTTGCCGCTGCCTCCCCAATTATTTCGACCAGTCTTGTGAGGGCCAACTCAAGCTTCCGGTCTGTCGCAAGCGCCTCTCTTGTTGTCTCGCTTGCAAGATTTTTCGCTTCTTCAGCATATTCCATCATATGTTTCAGTCTTGTGTGATCCTTAGGCTGCATCATAAATGACCTCGGCATGGAGCTGGACTTCCTCCCGGAAGTCTTTGCTCAGGAATCCTGGAGTATTAAGATCTACCTTTCGTCCCAGAAGCTCCGACAACTCCTGTTCCAGAGCAAAAAACCTCAGGCCGACACGTTCCCCGGGCTCAAACTCAACCAGAACATCAACATCGCTTTCGGGAGTGAAATCATCTCTCAGGACAGACCCGAAAAGGGCAAGACGACGGATTTTATTCCTCCGGCAGAACCTTACTATCTGCTCCTGTGGAATTGTGATCTGGAGACCCATGGGGCGTGTCACCTCCTCTTTCTTGTTTCTTCAGTATATACAAGGTTTGTCAGCCTTGGTAATAATCCCGGCCAGCTATCAGGTGTTAGACGACCTACGCCATTTACTGCTTTAGTTTTTCCATTAGCCTCTTGAGGCTTTTCCTCAGATCCTTGCCTGTTTCCACCATATTCTCAAATCTCCAGCAGCCACGTGTCCCCCGGTTCGGATAGCCCGTAGCGTCTCCCGATCTTTTGAAGATTCGCGCCGCTGAAACACCAGAGTCAAATGTGCAGGTTCCGTACATTGGTAGTGTGCAGAGACTGTACCTGATATCCATCAAGGGCACACTCCCGAAATGTCGTTTTTGCTTCATCCATGCTGGCCAGATGGCTTTACACAGACAAATATATCATGGAGCACCCGGACACGCTGCCACGGCAGGATATATCAAAGTTCCGGGAACGACCCCCGCCTGGACTGAAGCTATGCCTGCCTTTATGATGCACATGCACAAGTTCTGATTTTGATACGGAGGCTTGCATGTTTTCAAAGGTCATTTGGCCCCTGAACCTGGAGGAACCCCAAAGCCGGCTCGACGGCGTGTTCGGCATGCTGAACACTCTTCCGGCTGATCATGTGTCGCTGCTTTACGTCGGAGAGGGGCGACACAACAATAATTCTTCCAGTGAAGATAAACTCAGAAGACTTCGCGACAGGCTCAGGGGGCACGGATTTAACGTGGAAACCGCCTTCAGAACGGGGCATGTCGCCACCGCTATATGTGGATTCGCAGAAAAACAGGATGCCGATTTCATCATCATGCCCTGGAAGCCCAAATCCAGCATCCGCATCGCCCTTTTGGGAAGTGTGGTGCAAGATGTGGTCCGCCTCTCGAACAGAGCCGTAGCCGTCTGGAAATCAGGGACCCTTTCATTGAAATCCCCGGCAAAAGGTGTGAAAAACATCATGTACGCCACGGCTTTTCAGGCAATCGACAGAGACGTCATTCATTACCTCGGCCACAAAGCCATGAATGCCGAAAAACTTGTTCTCCTGCACGTGGGTGAAAGAGCTCCCGATCCCAGGGCAGAAGAAAACCGCCAAAGGAAGGTGCGGGACAACCTCGACCGCCTGGCCGGCGAGTGCTCCCTGCAATACGGACGGATAGAGACAATCTCAGTTCTAGGAAAACCCTCCCGCCAGATCGTCAAACAGGCACGATCGAAAGAGATCGACCTCGTCGTGGTTGGAAAACTGAACAATCCTGATACCTTCGGGGCAATGATGGGGTCCACGGCGGAGCAGCTTGTGCACAGTTCGCCATGTTCGCTGCTGGTCATTCCCAGGGGGGCGGCGGAAAAACGTGTGGATGATTCTCGAGAAAAGGACTGAACACGATGTGGATCAAAGAGAACATGGTCTTTATTGTTTCACTCGTCATGGTGGGATTCGTCATAACCTTTGGAGTCGCAAGCCCGAAGGAATTTGATTTCATCTCATCCATGATCCACGAGGGAATCCTCGACTATTTCAGCTGGGGTTACACGGTAGCCCCTTTCATCTTCCTGGTCTTCAGCCTCGTTCTGGCTTTCAGCAAATACGGATCCACGAAACTGGGCAAGGACAGCGAAAAACCACAGTACAGCTATTTCGCCTGGTTCAGCATGCTCTTTGCCGCCGGAATGGGGATCGGGCTCGTTTTCTGGAGCGTATCGGAACCCCTCATGCATTATGCCAACCCGCCGGCGGGAATCGCCGGATCATCGGCGGAATCGGCACGCTTTGCCATGAAGCACGTTTTCTTTCACTGGGGTCTGCAGCCCTGGGCTATTTATGTCGTCATGAGCCTGGCTATCGCCTATTTCTGTTTCCGCCGGGGGATGCCCACGCTTATCTCGAGCGCTCTTTATCCACTTTTGGGGGACAGAATCCATGGTTTCTGGGGTCAAGCCGTAGATATTCTGGCCGTTTTCGCCGTGGTGTTCGGTATCGCCACCTCTCTCGGTCTGGGAACCATGCAGATTTCCAGTGGCCTCGCCTACGTCTTTCCCTCCATCCAGGATACGCAGATTACGTGGTTTGCCATCATCGCCGTGGTTACCGTCATGTACATGATATCCGCCATGCGGGGTCTCGACAGGGGCATACAGGTCCTCAGCCGAGCCAATATCGGCGTCGCGGCGACCCTGCTTCTGGCGATGCTTTTCATCGGACCGACCACCTTTATCCTCAACGTTTTGATTACAACCCTGGGTGACTATTTTTCGTCACTTTTGTCCATGAGTCTCAACGCCAACCCTTACGAAGGGTATCGGTGGACCAAAAACTGGACGCTGTTTTTCTGGGCTACCTGGATCTCCTGGGCCCCTTTCGTAGGGCTTTTCGTGGCAAGCATTTCAAGGGGCCGGACGATTCGGGAATTTGTCCTGGGGGCCTTGCTGGTTCCGTCCCTTTTGACGTTTATCTGGTTTGCCGTTTTCGGCGGCGCCGCCTTCGACCTCCAGCTCAACCAGGGGTACGAAATAGCCGCAGAGACGGCCCAAAACGTATCCACAGGACTTTTCAGTGTCTTTGCCTACTTCCCGGCAAGCTGGCTTTTGACAGGCGTCGCCCTGCTTCTTCTCACCATATTCTTTGTAACCTCCGCCGATTCATCGACCCTTGTCCTTGCCATGATGACATCAAGGGGAGACCTGACCCCCCCGACTTACCGAAAGTTCGTCTGGGGCATCCTGCAGTCTTCCGTGGCGGCTATCCTGCTGGCCTCGGGAGGACTTGACGCCCTCCGCAAGATGGCAATCTCCTCCGCACTGCCCTTTACGCTCATCATGCTCGTGCTCTGTTACTCCCTTCTCAAGGCCCTTCGCTACGAATACACCCATGAGCGGAAGCTCGCCAATTACTCCGATCTTCAAGACTAGCTGTTTTTCCTTTCACGACTGAATTGCCCCGGAGCTCGCAGGCCTGAATTTTCCGAAAAATGCATCTTGACAGAGCGGTGCCACGCTCGTATGATCATTTTGAATCCATTACTGGATACAACTTTGTGAAGAAGGTGGACTACTTGCCCCGAATCACGGCTGAGCAGAAAGCCTATGACGGGATCATCGATCTCATGCTCTCCAAGACTTTTGCGCCGGGAGACCGGCTCATGGAGACAGAACTTGCCGAGAAGCTCCAGGTCAGCCGGACGCCGGTCCGAAACGCACTCAGACAGCTTATCGCCGAAGGACTCCTGGAAACGGACCATCACAGGGGATGCCACATCCCGAGGCTCAACGCCCTTGACATGCAGCAGACCTTCCAGGCCAGGATCTTCCTTGAAGGCAAGGCCGCCATGGAGGCGGCTCACCTTCGAACCGACGAAGACGTGTCAACTCTCAGAAGACTTCTCCAGCAGGAAAAAGAATTTTACAAAAACGGCGAAGTCAAGCTCTATACAGACGTCAACAAGAAGCTCCACCTCACCGTCGCCGCATTGAGCCGAAACACTTATATCGAAAAATTCGTCCGCCAGACTTTCTGGAGATCCGAACTCTATATTTTCTACTTTGACCGTTTCTACGCTCCGGAACTGTCCAAAGAACTCCTCAGGGACCCCCACAAATCCATCAGTTGCATCGAACACGAAAAGATCGTTTCCGCCATCGAAGCCCGTGACTCCACCGCGGCGGAAGTAGTCATGAAAGCCCATCTCCAGAGCACCCTTGATTACCTGTATCCCCGTTTCCGCGTGTACGGCACGACCGGCGCGGTCGGCCTTACCACGCAGGAATAGACATCAAATTCCCAAAAGACGGGAGGTGGGAAAGACACCCGACGCTCTCATGCACCTCACTGGAAAGGCCAAATCAGAAAGGAGAGTTTTCAGCTGATGGATCATTACGGATTTTTATCTATCCTCCCCCCGCTTGTTGCGGTCATACTGGCCGTCAAGTACAAGAACGTCATCATGGCCCTTTTCACGGGGTCTCTTCTCGGGACCTTCGTCCTGGCGAAGTGGAACCCCATTACCGCTCTTTCAATGCTCATCAAGGACTACATTTTCGTCCAGGCTGCCAGTTCCTATAACTCGAGCCTGCTGGTCATGATGGTCTTCATCGGGGGCTTCGTCGGCGTGGTAACCCATTCCGGCGGTGCTGCGGCCTTTGCCAACTCCGTCGCCCACTGGATCAACAACCGCTTCAAGGCCCATCTTGCAGTGTGGTTCGCCGGCATAGCCATCTTTTTCAGTGATTCGGGGAATCCCCTGATCCTGGGCCCGACCTTTCAGCCCATTACGGACAAACTCAGGATGAGCCGCGAGAAACTGGCCTGGCTTCTGGACAGCACGGCGTCTCCGGTCTGCATCCTCATCCCCTTCATCGGGTGGGGAATCTACATCATGGGACTGATCAAGGAAGAATTCGACGGCGCGGGGATCGCCGAGTCGGAGTTCACGGCCTTTTTGAACGTCATCCCCTTTCAGTTCTACGCCCTGGGAACGTTGTTCATGATTCCCCTTGTGGCATACCTTGGATTCGAATTCAGCGCCATGTACCGGGCGGAGAAACGGACCATCGAGACAGGCCAGCCACTGTGGCCCGATGCCAAGCCAACCAGGCCCGCCGTTGAAATAGACGAAAAGACGGGCGCCAAGGCCAGGGCATCCATGATGGTGCTCCCCTTGATCGTTCTTTTCGTCTGCCTTTTCGGTTTGCTTATTCCCCACGGGTTCCCCTTCAAGGCACCTCCCGGCGATGTTCTTCGCATGGCCCTCTGTTTCGGCTACTTCATGGGAGCCATTACCTGTATCGGGCTGATGGTGAAACACAAGGTCAAGACCGGCTCGGAAGCCTTCAAGATGTACATGGACGGCGCCAAGGAGATCGTGTTCATCCTGATGATCCTGGTATTGGCCTGGTCGCTGGGTTCGGTCTGCAAAGCCCTTGGTACGGCAAACTACATCGTCATGCTTACCCATGGGACGGTTCCCGGCTGGATCGTACCAGCACTGATCTTCATCACCGGCGCGGCCATCAGCTTCGCCACGGGATCATCCTGGGGAACCTTCGCCATCCTGATGCCACTGGCGATCCCCATGTCCATCTCTTTAGGTGCGCCCCTCTATGCGTCAATCGCAGCGGTTTTGAGCGGCGGCCTCTTCGGCGATCACTGTTCGCCGATTTCGGACACTACGGTTCTCTCGTCCATGGGTGCAGCCTGTGACCACATCGATCACGTCAAGACCCAGGTCCCCTACGCTCTTACCGTAGGCCTGGCAAGCGTCATAAGCTACCTCGTCGCCGGCTTCACAGGCACGGCGATTACACTGGTGCTCGCCCTCGCACTGGTTCTGGTGTTTACCGTTCTTTTCAGCAAAATCTGGGGGGCCAGGATGCACAACCTTGTCTATACGGGAAGTCCGAGGGATAATTAGAATTACAAGCGTATCGGGCGGATGCGGCCAGAACGACGCCGCTTCCGCCTTTTTTCAGACTTTTTAAGACCCTCAAGGAAGGTGTTTATTGTGAAAGAAATTCTCGTATTGGGAGCCGGGCGGGTAGCCAAACCGTGCGTGCAGTATCTGCTCCGGAACACACCCCATCATGTCACCGTTGTCGACATCGACGACAGGAACTTCGAGAGGGTGACGGAAAATCATGAACGAAGCACCGCTTTCATCGGAGACGCTGCACAGGACACCCAAGGCATCATCGAAAAGGTCAAACCCGACATCCTGATCAACCTGCTCCCTCCACATCTCATGGCTCCCGTGGCCGCCCTCTGTGTCGAGACCGGCGTCAATTACATCAACCCCTCCTACATCAAGGACGACATGCGGGAACTGGACGCCCCGGCCAAAGAAAAGGGGCTCCTGCTTTTGTGCGAACTGGGACTGGATCCCGGCATCGACCACATGTCCGCCGCCAAGACCGTCAGGGAAATCCACGACGAAGGCGGAACGGTGGAATCTTTCTGGTCCTGCTGCGGAGCCCTTCCCTCACTCAAGGACAACACGAACCCCTTCGGATACAAGCTGTCCTGGGCGCCGGGGTCGCTGATCGGAGCCAGCAAACGGACCGCCCGGATCATGGAAGACGGGGAAACCGTCGTGATGCCTGACGGAGAGACCTTCAGGCACCCCCACATGGTTCACGTGGAAGGTCTCGGCTGGTTCGAGGAATACGCCAATGCCGATTCCCTTCCCTACGTCGATCTCTATGGAATGCCGGAAGTGAAAAACGTCTACCGCGGAACTTTCCGCTACGTGGGATGGTCGGAAACCATCGCCAAGATGAACGAACTGGGCCTTTTTGAAGAGGAAAGAAGCGACCTCAGCGGTCTTACCTATAGAAAGTTCACGGCAAAGCTTGCCGGGGCAAAAGACGGAGAGGCCGCCGAAGACGCGCTGCTTCGTTTTACGGGACGCGAGTCCTTCTCTTCGGTGGCACTCAAACTCAAGTGGCTCGGGCTCCTGGACGACAGGAAAATTCCATTCGAATCGGGAAGCCCCAGGGATGTGGTGACCTCGCTCTATGCGGAAAAACTCGTCTACAGCGAGGGCGAACAGGACCTGGTGGTCATGGAGCACCGCTACGTGGCTCATTTCCCGGAAACCGGCAAGCGCATGCAGATCAAGTCGACGCTGATCGATCATGGCCAGGCCGATGGAGAAACATCCATCGCCCGCACCACGGGAATTCCCCCGGCCATCGGGACCGCACTGTTCCTCGACGGCAAAATCTCCGCGAAGGGCGTCCAGGCGCCTGTTCTGCCCGAGATTTACGAGCCCTCGCTGAAGCTGCTGGAAAACGAGGGGATCCGGTTCACCGAGCGAAGGAAAGAAATCTAGTCCCGCTTCGGATCAAAGACATTCATCAATAAAAAGGGGCCTTCTGCAAACGGGAAGGCCCTTTTTGGTGCAATCCGTTCCATTCCTTTCCACCCGTTGATCTTGTAACCTCGGAATCACTGCACCCCCAACTCAAGGAGGGAATTCTGAGTGAGGCCTATTATGTCGCCCAGGAACTGGGCCTTCAGAATTCAGGATATCCTCAAAGCTGTTGAGAAAATTGAAACCTGCACCCAGGGTATGTCTTTTGAGGAATTTGTGGAAGACCGCAAGACCGTCGATGCCGTAATCAGGAACCTTACAACCATTGGTGAGGCTGCGATTCATATACCCGAAGAAGTAATTTTGAAATATCCCTATGTCCACTGGAAAGAAATGAAAGGCATGAGGAACATAGTCGTACATGAATATTTTGGAGTCTCTGACCGGATAATCTGGGCCACAATTCAAAAGGATCCGCCTGTCGTAAATCAACAACTCCTGGATTTACAAGAAAAAATCGAGGAATAACCTGTCCGTCAGTATTACGTGGCAATGTGATGATCGCTCACGAGAAAAGCAGTTCCAGGAAGGCCTTTTTATCCATGCCCCGGATGTAATGGCCAAGCTGGAGTCCCTCCACCTTTCGTGCCACATCCACCTCGCGGAAGGGCACACCCTTGAAGTTCTCCTGCAGGGTCCTGATGTCACCGTTTCCGAAGAAGTCCCCGTAAATCCGGCAATCCGTCACAATCCCTTTCTGGACGTTGAGCCTGACGTCGACTTTCCCGAAGTCGAAGCGTTTGTTCCGCCTCACGTCGAATTCAGGCGACCTGCCGTAGTTCCATTCCCAGGTCCCGTATTTTTGCTCCGCCAGTTTTCGGGCTTTTTCGAAGATTCCGGGACCAGCTTCCACGATCCTGAATCCGGAACGCCAGGTCTTCATGGTTTCGATAACGGCCTCCCAGAAATCCTCCAGCGTGACCTTTTCCGGAAGCCAGGGCCGGACGTTGGTCACCCGGCTTTTTATGGACTTGACGCCCTTGGACTGGTATTTTCCCGGTTCCGTCTGGAGCACCTTGCCGAGGACCTCGAGGTCGCTGTCAAAGAGGATGGTCCCGTGGTGAAGGAAACGCCCCTTTCTCATGTACTGGGCGTTGCCGGAAAATTTCCTGTCCTCGATGACAAGGTCGTTGCGGCTGTTGAATCCGGCATTGACGCCGAATTCCCTGAGTGCCAGGACAACGGGTTCCGTCATGCGCCTGAAGTCCAGCCGGCGGGGATCTTCGCTTTTGAGGATAAAGGTGAAGTTCAGGTTCCCAAGGTCGTGATAGACGGCGCCGCCGCCGGACATGCGCCGGACCACGTTGACGCCGAGTTCTCTCACCGACTCGGCGTTGATCTCCTCCAGGGTGTTCTGGAACCGCCCGATGATGATCGACGGCTCATTGCGCCAGAGGAGAAAATAGCCGTCGTCCTCACTGTCCACGGAGTGGAAAAGCACCTCTTCCAGAGCCAGATTAAAGCGCGGGTCGTTGCTGGAATTTTCGATATATTTCACGGCAGCTCCCTCCATCCCTCCAAAAACCGCTTCAGCGACAGGCAAAACATGTCCCGTTCCATTTACTCCATTTTATACTTTGCGGCCGGTCCCGCCCTGCCGGATTCGGGCTCAGGAAACACCGAAGGGTCGGTCCCTGCTTGCGGGCTTTCATGGACCATGATATAAGCAGTCCGTGGAGGTTCAAGCCTCTGCAGGAGGAATCCCGATGGAGCCGGATATATTTGCTTTCCTGTCGTACGTAATCGTCGTTTCCTTCACGCCCGGACCCAACAACATCCTCGTCATGTCCTTCGCGGCGAAGTTGGGATATCGAAAGACTCTGCATTATATTGCCGGTGTCTTCGTCGGCTTCGCCACCTTGACACTCACAGCGGCCTATTTCAACATCTTTTTGTCCAGGCTTCTGCCGGCGCTGGCCCCGTACCTGAAAACAGCGGGCGCCTTTTACGTGCTCTTTCTGATGTACAAGGTCCTGACCTCCAGACCCGGCGGGGAATCAAAAGTCCTTTCGAAACTCTGTTCCTTTCCGGCGGGAGTGGGGCTCCAGTTTCTGAATGTCAAGGGGATCCTCTATGCCCTCACCGTGACCTCGGCCTTTATCCTGCCTTTTTCCGAATCCGCGACGGTGATCGCTTTCGCCGCCCTTTTTCTGGCCGGAGTGGCAATCACGAGCAACATTCTCTGGGCCCTGTTCGGCACGGTCTTCCAGGTGGCCCTTGCCAGGCATTACAAGATCTTCAACGGCATCATGGGGCTTCTGCTCCTCTACGTGGCCTTGTCAATCCTCGGCTGGGTCTAGGAAACCCTACCTCCGGTTCACCCTTTCACCCGCCTCACCAGGTCATCGAGAGTGACATAAACCACCGGGACGAAGACCATGGTGAGCACCGTCCCGAAAATGAGTCCCGTGGCGGCGACAATACCCAGGGGACTCATGCGCTCCAGACCCACGGCCCACTCCATTACAAGCGGCGTGAGTCCAACGATGGTGGACGTGGCCGTCATGAGGATCGGGCGGGTCCGGACCTTCACCGAACGCATCACGGCGAGCGCCCTGGAAGCTCCCCGTTTCCGGGACTCGATGATGAAATCCAGAAGAAGGATGCTGTTGTTGACGATGGTTCCCGAAAGCAGGATGAACCCCATGGCGGCGTTCATGGACATTGACTTGTCGAAAAGAAGCAGGCCCCAAAGACCGCCGGCCACAGCCGGAGGCACGATGGACAGGATGGTCAGAGGTATGGAGAATGAATGGAAAAGCGACACCAGCAAAAAATACAAAAGCACCACACCCAGAAGCAGGGCCTTGCCGAGCATCCCGATGCTTTCGCCGAGGTCGGCCGCGCTTCCGGCAAGCCCTATTTCGTACCCGTCGGGAAGTTCCATGCCCTCGAGGCGGTTTCCGGCCTCCGACGTGACGTGACTGATCGTCCTCCCCCGGTTCACGCCGGTGACATCGATGGTGTTTTTGAGATTCTCCCTGGTAATCATGGGCGCCTCGGGTGCGGAAGAAACCTTTGCCAGAGCCGAAAGCGGGACCGGCCCCTGATTCGTGGCTACCAGGATTCGCTGCACATCCCTTTCTGTTTCGAGAAAAGATTTCCCGTAAAAGACCCTGACAGGAATGTCGGAAAAATCCGGAAGCCTCATGAAAGTGGCCGTCCGGCCGTCGATGGCCGAGGAAACCTCCCCCGCCACCTTCACCGGGGATGTGCCGTATCCGGCGGCAAGGAGGGGGTCCACGGTGATGTGGCGCATTTCCTTTTCGACGTGCCAGGTCCGCTGGACATCCGTCAGCCCTGCCGTACCCTCAAGAGCCGACATGACTTTTTCCGCGAGGCTGTCGAGAACCATGGTATCGGGCCCGCTGATGATGATATCCAGCGGAGCCTTCGTAGTGGCCTTGGGGGTCGCGCCGTATTCCGTGAGACGTGACCAGCGAAGCCCCTCGATGTCTTCAAAGTCCTCCCTCCACCGTCCGAGGATCTCCCAGATGGTTTCATCCCTTTTGGTGCGGTCAACCATCTTGACCTTGATCCGTCCCGACTGGGGCGTCGAGCCGCCGCCGAAACTCACCGCCTGTGGCTCGGATCCAACCTCGGATGAGACGGCCAGAACGGTTTCGTCGGCAAGGATGCGTCGCTCCATGGCTGAAAGGGTTTTCTCCACGGCCTGCGGAGACCTCCCAGCCGGCGTCTCGAACTGAATGAAGGCGACCCCCGTATCCATGGACGGCATCATTTCGCCCCCCAGAAGGGGCATCACCAGTTTGAAGGTGAGCACCACGAAGAGGCCGAAGGCCGCCAGGGTGACGAGGCTGTGCCGCAGGGCGAGCTTGAGGAGATCCAGGTAGAACCTGACGAGCCTCTTCAGGATGGCGTCGAAGCGGGCGGCTGTCCTTTCGAGCACTCCTACTGCCTTTGGTCGTTCTTTCTTCAAGACGAAAGTTGCCAAAAGCGGGATGACCGTCAGTGCCGCCACGAGCGAGGCCGTCAGGGTGGCGAAGATCACCATGTTGAGGGGCCTCAGGACACGGCTGGTGTACCCCGAGGAACCCATGACGGGAAGCAGGACGATGACAGTGGTCATCATACCCGCCGTGATCGAGAGGGCCACTTCCTTCGCGCCCGTCACGGCTGAGGCCCTGATGTCTTTTTGACCGGTGGCGGCGTGCACCCTGTAGAGGTTTTCCAGCACCACCACCGAGGCGTCCACCACCATGCCGACGGCCACGATCATGCCCGTCAGGGTCACCATGTCAATGTTGTAGGGGCTCGCCCAGAGCACGCCGAGGCTGAACAAAAAGGACAGGGCGATGCTCACCGACGAGATCAGGGCGGCCCGGAGGTTCGCCAGGAAAAGGAAGATGACCACCACCATGAGGATGATGGCCTGTACCAGTGACTTGTACATCCCGGAGATGTTGAGCTCGATCAGGGGTTTCTGGTTGTCGGTAACCTCGACGCCGATGTTCCGGTAGCGCGCTTCAATTTCGGGGATCTTCCCGAGCACCCTGTCGACGGTGCGGATGGTGTCAGACCCTTCACTGCGAAGCACGTTCAGCGCTATGGCCGCCTTGCCGTTTCCATGATAGAGGCTCCTCCTCGGAATTTCCCCCAGGGAAATTTCCGCCACGTCTCCCAGAAGGATGGAACCTCCAGGCGCGGAACCCACAACAGTGTTTTCTATTTCCCCGGTATCGGAAAAAAGCGACGACATCGTGAAATGGATTTCCGAATCGTCCAGGGTCAATCGGCCCGACGGGATGGAGACATTCTGCGCGGCCAATGCTCCTGCAACGGATTCGAGTGACAGCCCCGTTGCGGCAAGGCGGTCACGGTCAAGGGCCACTTCCATCGACGGCTGGTGCCCTCCGAAGACCTCTACGTCGGCGACGCCCGCAGTGGACAGAAGCTCATCCCTTATGGGGTTTTCGGCAAGCAGCCGTATCTCCTGGAGTGTCGGTGCATTGTCACCCTCGGGGAAAAGGGCAATGGTCATGATGGGAGCCGTGCGGTTCGTCACGCTGTATACGAGGGGTTCCGCCGTTCCCGAGGGAAAGCGGGCCGTCACGGCGGCAAGGGCGTTTCGGACTTCGGTGACGGCCTCGGAGACGTCCTTTTCGTAGCGAAATTCCGCCCGGACCGAAGAGACCCCGTCAGCGGTGGTGCTGGTGATATTGACGAGGCCCTCCAGGCCGCTGAGCTCACGCTCAAGAGGCTCCGTCACCGTCTGCGTCATGTCAGGCGCCGATGCTCCCTGCCTCACTGTGACCACCAGGACCTGGGGTGGCGTGGTATCTGGAAAAAGGTCTCTTGGAGTGCTGAAAGCTCCGGCCAGACCCAGGACGGCCACAGCACAGGCAATGGCTGTAACAAGATACGGATGTTCCACGGACCACCTGGTGAGGTTCATTCAGCCGTCACCTCGCGTCCCTCGGAAAGTTCCGCCCACCCATAAGGACTGTGGACAACCACCACGTCGCCCTCGGCAAGTCCTTCCACGGCAGCGGTCTTCCCGCTTATTGCCAGCACCTGAACCCCCTGTCGTTTCAGGCTTCCGTCGGAAACAACGTAGACAAAGGGTTTTTCATGGCCGGGAATGACAGCTTCCTTGGGGACGAGAAGGACATTTTCATACCTTCCTGTCGCAACGTTGACCGTCATGGAGACACCGCGGCCAAGAGCGACTTCGGCACCTCCTGTGACCTCAAGAACTTCCGCTTCCGCCCTTGCCATCCTGGATCCGTCCACCGAGGGGGAAACCCTGCGGACTTCGCCGGTCACCTTCCCCTCGCCAAGACGTCCCCAGACGGTCCGACCCTTTTTGATGAGGGGCAAATCCTCCTGGGGAACCCTGAAAACCAGTTCCCAACCATCCCTGCTCTCAACGGAAAAAAGCGGTGCGCCGATTGTCGCAAGGTTCCCGGGTTCCGCCCCGCTTTTTGTGACAACGCCGTCAAAGGGGCTTCTGATGGTGTAATAGCCGACCCGCTCCTTCAGAACCTCTGCCTCCGCCTGGAGAGAGGCCCGTCTCGACGCCAGGGCCTTGATACGATTTTCAGCTTCGCCTAGGCCTGATTTCGCCTCGACTTGCCTTACCCTGGCCGCCTCTGCATCGGACTTCGGAATGGCTCCCTCGGCAACGAGATATTCCGCGCGATCAGCTTCTTTTGCCCAGTATTGGGCGTTGGCCTGCAGCGAGAATTCGCGCGCCCTGAGTCCTTCAAGCTCCGATGCGGCCTCGGATATTCTCGCGTCCAATGCATCCAGCTGGTGGTGAATCTCGCTGCCGTCAAGAACAGCCAGGACGTCTCCCGTGGAAACCTCGTCACCGATATCGGCCTTGACCTCGAGAATCGTGGCCGTCACCTTCGGCGCGATTTCCGCCGACTTGGCCGGTTCGAGGAAGGCAAGATACTGATTGGTTACCTGCAGGTTTCCTCGCAACACCTTTTGCGTCAGGACCCTCAATGGCCTGGGGCGGTATTCCCCCGCTTCTTCGAGTTGTCCGGCACGGAGGCGGAGCAAGAGGAACGCGCCGACAAGCAGGAGAACCAATACAAACAGCCATCGTCCCAGGTGTTGTCTTTTCTTCGATTTACTCATTGCCCCGACCCCCTGTGACAAAAGCTATCCGTGCATCGGCAAGAGCCGTTTCCGCCCTGGCCGCTGAAAGATTCGCCATGGCCGAAAGCCAGGCCGCATGGGCCGAGAGCACGTCGGTGGTGGTCCCCTTCCCCGCACGGAACTTGAGCTTTTCTATCCGGAGCCCTTCCTCGGCCGATTCGAGAGCGGTCCGGGTGACGGCTGTCTTTCGCTCAGCAACGTCGTAGGCCCTCAGGGCCTCCGAAATTTCATACTCTATCTGTGTCGCAAGTCCGCGTGCTTCTGCTTCGGCAGCCGCCTTTTCGGACTTCGCCTGGCGGGCCCTGGCGCTTGAAATACCTCCATCCCAAAGGGGAAATTCGACGTAAAGTTCCGCATCGGTTCTGGACTCGTTGCTCCCGCCGCCGGTGCTCCTGTAGGCATGAACACCCCTGAGGGAAATTTCCGGATTTGTGGCGGCTTTCGCCGCACGCAGGCCGTACTCCCTGGCATCTATGGTGCGAAGGGCCGAGATGTAATCGCTTCTGGACCGGAGGGCCTTTTCAGTGAGGTCCTGTTCATCCGGAACAGTCCCGACTTCGGGAAACTTCCCGGAAAGATCGTAGTTTTCGGCCTTTTCCCTTTCCCCCATGACAAGCAGGAGGTCTTCCTTCAGGCTTTCCAGCTCGTGGCGCCGGGTCAAAAGCTGTTCCTCCGCCGAAGCTGCTTCGGCTGCGACGCGGAGTGCATCGACCCGGGCGGCCTTGCCCGCCTCAAGCATGGCCAGTACGTCCTTTTCGTGAAGCCTGAGCGACTCCAGAGCCGTCTCGAGAGCCGAGACGGCCTCTTTCTGGGCAAGGATCAGGTAAAAAAGCCTCGTCACGTCATAGCGGAGACGTTCTTCAAGACGCTCAAGGGACGCCTCGGCGGCTTCCTGCAGTTTCCTTTCCGACTTCGTCATGTTCCTGGTTTTACCGCCGTCAGAGAGGGGTATCTCAAGAATGGCTGTCCCCTCGGCGAATTCATCGTCATAAATACCCCGTTCTCCGTCATACCTGGCCGGCCAGAGCCGCTGCTCTTCCCCGGCCCAGAGGTACTTCCCCGCCAGCGAAACCTTGGGCTTCAACCCCGCCGCAGCTTCATCAACCCGGGCAGAAGCCGCTTCAACCCGATTCCGCAGGGCTTCGAGCTCGTGATTGCCCTCCAGGGTCCTTTCGAGGCACTCCTCGAGGGTCAGCGTCTCCTGAGCCATGACCCTGCCGGACATCACCACGAAAAGAAAGACCAGGATCATCAATATATTTGGAATGTTTCTGTTCTTTTTGTGGATCACCCGTTCCATATCCCCCACGCTCCCGCAACACTTTTGTGATTTACAATTCACCAGGGTGAAAAATTTTTATGCCCCGACACCATCGATAAATTCTTCCCAGGCTCTTTTGGCCGTTTGCCCCATGTCGACCCCTCCCCCGCTTATGGCAAGGAGCAGGGCCGTGTGCTGGATAAGGCTGACGTAAACCATGGCCGCCGCTTCGGAGTTTGTTTTTCCGCAAAGCTGGCCTCCCGCCTTTGCTTCTTCTATAAGCCCGGCGACGGCCTCCCTGAGAAACCTGTGGATATCCAGTATGAGGCGGCGCATTTTCGCGTCGCCGAAGGCGGCGTCCTCTGAAAGAACGATAAGGGGCATCACCGGCGACTCTCTCATGATGTCCAGATGCCTTTCCATGATGGTCCTGAGCCTCTGGAGGGGATCGGCCGCCTCTTTTTTTGAAACCGCCAGATGATTTTCCAGGGTCGCTCGAATGCGTCCCACCAGGGCCAGGACAAGCTCCTGCTTGCCCGAAAAATGTCTGTAAAAGGCCGACGGTACCAGCCCGACCTTGCTCGCCACGTCGGGGATGCGCAGGTTTCTGAGTCCTTTTTTCCTGACGATGTCCATCGCCGCCTGGAGGATCTGTTCCCGCCTGACTTCCGTATCAAGCCGCTCCGCCATATTTTTCACTCCTATGTGAGTTATTATTCACATCATAGCAAAGAGTCTTCGTTTTCGCGAACACCCAGAGATCGGGGTCACCTGTACATTTGACAAAATCAATGTGAGAGAAGAACACCCAAAGGAGGAACTTACTGATTTCCGGAGCCCGGGAATCTGCAAAAGTCCAGGTCTGGCACCGTAAATTTGGGACTCTGTGAGTTTGGGTACTGAAAGTGCACCGATCTTTTTTCCTCGAACTGACGTGTTCTCGTTAGAATACAGAAGAAAGGCTCTGTCTGTAGTGATAACGTTTGCTTTCGGCAGCCCGGATTGTAATTTTAAAAAAGGAGCGCGAAGCTCATGGACAATATCGCAGATCTTGAGATCCGAATGCCGGTAACAGAAGAAGAAATTGATGCATGCTCACTGCTGATGAGCCGGACCGACCCCTGGCTGACCCTGGGACGGACATATGACGAGTCCCGCAAACTGTTCACCGATCCACAAAAGGAGGTTTTCATCGCTGTTGAAAGCAATCGGCTGGCCGGTTTTCTCGTTCTCGATCTCAACGGGCCGTTCAAAGGCTATATCCAGTCCCTTTGCATTGTTCCCTCCAGACGGAGTGCAGGATTGGGCAGCAAGATGATCAAATTTGCAGAGAACCTGATTTTTGAGATCTCCCCTAACGCCTTTATTTGCGTGTCCGATTTCAATCCACGGGCAAAAGCCCTTTACCAGCGGCTTGGATACAAGGCAGTCGGGGAACTGCCTGATTTCTTCGTATCGGGAAAAACAGAGATTCTCATGAGAAAGACTACAGGCCCGATACAGTCCTTCCGTCCAAGGAGCAAGAGAGCGGGGTTCAAAGGTCCAGGAAACACGAGAGGAATGCACATGGAATGTTAAATGTTCAGACTTACTGTTTTTGGAAATAGAGTCATTGCGACATCCCTCGATCATTTGAAAGAACATCGGGGTCAGACACTCTTTCAAAAATTCAGGCCTGAACATTCCACTTATATTTTCAAGAGGTTACGACAGATTCTGGAGGATTC
>JBKHBH010000002.1:0-62696 GCA_046542505.1 Thermovirgaceae bacterium
CTTGATGAATACATCGCCTCCAAGATGAAAATTTTCACCCTCGCCCGCCAACAAAGCCAGGGAATCTGTCAAGAAGCCGATGTCCCGGCTGCGTTGAATGCTACGGCATCCCGCACCCTTGAGATCTTGCCCCTGCTGAAAAACGACGCAAAAGGCACAACCGGAATGACTGACGGGATTTTTCTTTCGGAAAAAGATTGTCTGCTTCGCAGAAAAGGACACCTTGTTTCCCTCTTTTCTTTCGAGGATGTCCCTCTTGTGGGGTCCCACAACATTGAAAACGCCGCGATGGCCTCGGCCGCCGCGGTTCTGGCCGGCGCGCAACATGCCGGGATCCGGGAATCGATTACCGTTTTCGAGCCTCTTCCACACAGATGCGAAAAAGTTGCAGATATCAATGGCATAACCTATGTAAATGATTCGAAAGGGACGAACGTAACGGCAACGTCAACAGCTCTCGACTCCATACAGGGGCCGATTGTGGTCATACTGGGCGGCAAAGGGAAGGGAGAAGATTACGGCCCCCTTGCCGAAGCCGTCGCCCGTAATGCGCAAGGAGCGGTCTTGATCGGAAAAGAGAAGGACCACATTGCTTCCGCTTTGCTGGCAAAGGGATATAAAAGCTTCTCCATCGCAACAACAATGGAGGAGGCCGTGGGAAAAGCCGGGGACATGGCCTCTCCGAACACGACTGTAATTCTTTCACCTGCATGTACAAGCTGGGATATGTACGAAAATTACAAGGCAAGGGGAGAGCACTTCAAGCAAATCGTAAGGACCATGGGTAGGGGATCTCTATGAAACAGCCGGAAAGCAGCCCAAGTCCCGAAGACCGCACGGAACAGCAGGGACTCGGTGAAACCGGGACAGGATCTGTTTTCTTCCTATGGGTGATACCTCTCCTTTTAAGCGCTTTTGGTATCGTCATGATCTCCTCGGTAACGACAAACCTGTCGGTTTCGCGATGGGACACTCCCTTCGTCTACGGGATCAGGCAGATCAAGTGGCTTCTTCTGGGTTTTATGGCGATGGTCGCCTGCTATTGTGTCCCCATGGGACTCTGGAAAAGAGTTTCAGGGCTTGCATGGATCCTGGGTGTCATCCTGATGATTCTGACGTTGGTCCCGGGTTTCTCCAACGCAGGAGGGGGGGCCGCGCGGTGGATCGAGATGGGTCCGATCTCCCTGCAGGCGTCGGAAGTACTCTTTCTCACCGTCATCATGCATGGGGCTAAAAAACTCCATACAGCGGACCTGTCACCGCTCCATGCCTTTTTCCAAATCCTCCTGATCTTTTTCGTTTCCTCCTGGCCATTCGCACTTCAGCCCGACTTCGGCGGCGCCATCCTTCTTTTTGCGCTCCTCATGGGGCTCTACATAGAACGTTACGGCTGGAAGTACCCGCTTCTTTTAGGTAGCACCGTGACAATCGCGTTCTTTCTTCCGCTGCTTGTCACAAGCACCTACCGCATGGCACGAATAACGGCATTTCTTGATCCCTGGGAGGACCCCCTTGGAAACGGATTCCAAATAATCCAAGGCTTCATCGCCTTCGCAAACGGCGGCTTCATGGGTCTCGGACTCGGACAAGGCCTCCAGAAGCTGAAATACCTGCCTGCTGTACATACCGATTTTATTTTTGCCGCCATCGGCGAGGAGCTTGGCTTCATTGGAACAGCGACGATCCTTGCCATGTTTTTTCTTTGGTTTTTCGTGTTGATGCTCACATATAGGAAATTGCGAGGAACTTTCGCGGGAACGGTTTTTTGGGGAGTATCTCTTTCAATCGCCCTCACCCTTTTTATCAATCTCGGCGGTGTTATGAAGCTTATGCCCCTCACGGGAATCCCCTTGCCTTTTCTCAGCTATGGCGGAAGTGCCCTTGTCACGCTATGGGCGAGAATCGGCATTATCTTGAGGAGTGCCAGGGATGGGACCCCGGAAATTACCTCATAAGAAAGCCTGGAAAACAAGAATAGCCATTGCCGCCGGAGGAACAGGAGGACATATTGTTCCTGCCATAGCATTCGCGGAGTGGGTGAACCGTTACCGCAACAAGACGGAGGTACGTTTCTATTGCGGGTCACGCCCTCTGGAAAAAGAAATTTTCTTCTCCCGGGAAATCGTCCCGAAAGTGCTTCCTGTTGACGGCTCGCCTCTTTCAGGTACCATATGTCGCCGGGTTGTTCGTTTCTTTGGGCTTTGTGTCTCGACATTCCTTTGTCTGCTGGATTTTGTATCCTGGAGACCTGATGCCTGCCTTCTTTTTGGCGGCTACGCTTCTTTGCCGGCCCTTCTTGCCGCACGGATGCTTCGGATTCCGGTGCAAGTACACGAACAGAACGCCGTGGCAGGGAAGGTCACCCGCCTTGCTGCATCCTGGGGGGTACGGGTTTTTTCCGGATGGAACACCTGCAAGGGACTCGAGGCCGGGGCTTTTCATCATACGGGGATCCCTACGAGGTTTTTCAGGTATTTGCCCCTGGAGGACGCATGGCTTAAACTCAACTGTAAGGGGAAACCGCCGGACGGGCCGAAGGTCCTCGTCATCGGCGGATCCCTTGCAAGCAGTGCCATCAGCTCCGTAGCGCAAAAATTGGCTGAATTGCCACAATTTCGCAGTTGGGTTTTTTTTGTGCTCGGTGGAAAGCAGGCCACGAAAAGAACGGATAACGTCATTTTTGTTTCAAGAACGTGGGACATGAGTCCTTTATATTCTCTGGCGGACTGTGCAATTTCCAGGGGGGGAGCTTCGACACTCGCTGAACTGGCCTTGTTCGGAATCCCCTCGATTGTTGTGCCCTGGAAGGAAGCCGCCGACGATCACCAGACGGAAAACGCGAAAATTTTCGCCGACATGGGCTATGGAGACACATGGGACGACAAGGTCGACGACCTTGTCACCCTGGCGGAGCGCCTTCAGAAGTTGCCCGCCCTCGGGTCGCGGATATCGACGGATGATCTCGAGCAGGTATCATCATGTGTCGGAAAAGCCATATGGGACGGGGTATTCCCTGAAGGGAGATGTTGCCGTTGAACCAGCAGCCGGCTTATGATTTTGAAGGATTCAGAAAGATACACCTGATGGGCATCGGTGGAGCAGGAATGAGCGGTCTTGCACTCCTGCTCGGGGAGATGGGTTACGAAGTCAGTGGATGTGATGTCGCCCACAGTTATTATATAGAAAAGGTCAACAGCAAGGGTGTCCAGTTCCGCATGGGACACAGTCGTGAACATCTCGACGAATTCCATCCGGATGCATTGGTCTGCAGCAGCGCAATCCCTTCGGGGAACGCAGAGATTCTCTATGCTAGAGAAACAGGCGTACCTGTATTCAAGCGCGCCGAGGTTTTGAGCTGGCTTTTTAACCGACGAATCGGAATCGGCATTTCCGGTACTCACGGCAAGACAACCACGGCTTCCATGGTCGGCCTTATCTTTGAACATGCAGGGCTGGAGCCGACTGTAGCCATCGGCGGCGAACTCTGTGATATCGGAGGAAACGCAAAACTGGGGAAGGGTCGCCATATGATAGCGGAACTTGACGAAAGCGACGGTTCCTTCGAGCTCTTCAATTCCCACATTGCAGTCGTGACCAATGCAGACTGGGATCATGTCGATTACTACCCTTCGCTCCGCTCGGTTCTTGATGCCTACGGCCGCTTCCTGGACAACAGAATTGGTGAAGGCAAGGCCATCCTCTGTGGTGAGGACAAAGGGCTTGCCAACCTCCTCGAAAAGGGTATCAGCGGTGACATCATTACCTATGGGTGGGGAAGCGCATGGGACTGGGGCGCCCATGAAGTGGTTCACAAAAGCGGCGGGGGTGTCACCTTCAAGGTTCTTCACCAGGGTCGTGAAGCAGGGTCTTTGGCGCTACAGGTCTCAGGAGATCATAATGTTCTCAACGCCCTGGCCGCATGTGCCGTGGCGTCCAGTTACTCTATTCCCTTCAACACCATCGCCGAGGCTCTCAAGACCTTCAGAGGAGCAAAACGTCGTCTGCAGCACATGGGGAGAATTTCGAACATCGATTTCTTCGACGATTACGGACATCATCCGAAAGAAGTCTCCGCCACCCTGACAGCCCTCAGGAAGATGTTCCCCGACAGAAGACTCATGGCCGTCTTCCAGCCACACCGTTTTACCAGGACCGCGGCAATGTACCGTGAGTTCGCCGATGTTCTGACCCTTGCCGACGAAATCTTTCTCATGCCCATCTACCCGGCTGATGAAATGCCGATTGAGGGGATCGATTCAAACCTGATCGGTGATCTCGTAAACCAGAGAGGAAACCGGACATTCCAGCTTTGTTCCGGTTCGGACGACGTTGTGGCCAAGATTTGCCACTTCATCCAGGACGGTGATGTCGTTACGACCATAGGCGCAGGAGATGTCTTCATGGTCGGGGAAAAAGTGATCCAGCGCTTGCAGAAAACCGGTTTGCCGAACAATGCAGTGGCTCTCGAAACTTGAAAAAATATTTCAATCCCGGCTGCAACATGATGTACCCCTGGCGAAAAAGACGTCCCTCGGCGTAGGAGGGCCCGCACAAACCTATCTTGAAGCCCAAAGCCGAAATGATCTCATAAGGGCGGGTACTTTCGCTTTTGAAGAGGAGGTTCCACTGTGGATCATCGGCGGGGGTACCAATATCCTTGTACACGATGACGGGCTCAAGGGAATCGTCCTTTCAACGTCGGGCCTGGCCGGGTTAAAGTGGCAATCTTCCGCAGGAAGTGTATGGGTTACCGCCGATAGCGGAGTCCCGCTTTCCAGGATCGTCCATCTTTCCGGTCAAATGGGGTGGACAGGTTTGGAATTTGCCGCGGGCATACCTGGAACGGTAGGGGGAGCCCTTGCAGGAAATGCGGGCACCGAAGGAAAGGGGCTTTGTGAGCTTCTCGAATGGGCCCAGACAACAGGAATCGGAGGCAGTTCCCGGATTTGGCAAAAAAGCGAACTCTCTTTCTCCTACAGGAGATCCTGCCTTTCGGACCAAAAAACCATGATATTGAACTGCTGCCTGAAACTCAGGCAGTCAACGGCGGAAAACGTCCAGTCAACCCTGGAGTATTTCCGACAAAAAAGGAAGATGCAACCCCGTACGAAGAAAACAGCTGGATGCGTTTTCAAGAATTCCGATACGGGAATCAGCGCCGGGAAACTCCTGGACCTTGCAGGATGCAAAGATTTGCGTTTCGGCGGAGCGAAGGTTTCAAAGATTCATGCAAACTTCCTCGAAGTTGAAAAAAACGCCAGAGCGCGGGACATCTACACTCTCATCGCTGAATGCAGGCGCAGGGTGTACAAGGAATTCGGAGTCTGGCTTGAACTGGAAATCAGGCTTTTCGGTGGACCGTGGAGAAAATGGTAAGAAAATGGCTAATCCTCCTGCTTTTCGCTGCCTTTGCCGCGGGCGGCCTTTATCAATTCGAAGAACGATTCCAGTTTTTCAGACTGCGCAGTCTTGAGATCCAACCTCCGGCGATTCTTTCCAACTCTATGGTATGGTACCGTATTTCCCAACCGGTCAAACGATTCTGGCCACTTCTTTTCTTCCAACGGCAAGAGCTGCTGAAAACCCTTGAAGATCAGGTCCCAGTAAAGGCATCACTCGGTCTTTCCGGATGGGGCGATTTCAGGTTGAAAATCACTCCGCTCGCCCCTTGGTTCATGGTATTCTGGAAAGGTACTGAATGGTATCTTTCAACCGATGGACGAATGTGGTCTGTTCATCACAGTATGAATAATGTCATTCTCCAACAGGAACCGCGTGAGGGGCCTATTCTCATCTGGACGGAAACCATGTATGATCTCATATCAGTATCGACGCGCAGGATACCCGTTGACAGGGTCATGACATCACAGGCTCCGATCAGAAAATTGAGTTCCTGGAAGGAAAAACTGGAGGAACTCGGGTTTTATGGCCGGCTTGACTCCATAGCAGTCCTGCGGAAGGACGGAGAACAATTCCTGGAACTGCTTCTCAGGAGGTCTCCACGTACGGTACGAGTACTGGTTCCAGCTTTATCTGAGGAATGGGGACATCTTTTGACGGCCGTTGATGAGATTCTCGATCAAACCAGCGCCGTTGACAGGGATTTGTACATTGACGCAACCTACTCCGGGAAAATTCTTGTAAGAACCGATCCCGGACAATGAGAGAAACCTTGATTCTGATTCCTCTGTTCGAGGAGGGGAAGGAATGGAAAAGAAACCGAAAGACCCAGAGCTTTTCGCAGGTCTTGATATAGGGACAAAGAAAACCGCCATACTCGTTGCGGAGAAGACATCCCAGAGGAACGAAAGGCATATCATTGGTGTTGGAAAGGCACGGACGAGGGGCATCAAAAAAGGGAAGATCCTTGAACCGGAAGCCGTCATCGAGTCAATTCGAAACGCCCTCGACGACGTTGAGGAAATGATCGGCCTTCATGTTGGAAGCGCCTACCTGACCACGGGGACACACCCCTTGCGAGCTTTCCGGTGTGAGGGGGCGCTCGAGCTTGGCGAAAGCCAGGACACCATCACGGTAACGGACGTCCGCAAGGTGATCCAGGCAGCCATTGCCGCGGCGAATCCCGTGGAAGGAGATACGATCCTGCACGCCTTCCCCCTCGATTACAGGATTGACGGGGAAATTAAAACAGCGGACCCGGTGGGCGAAAAAGGCTCTCATCTCAAAGTCAGGGTGTTGTGCCTCAGCGTTCCCGAGTCGGATATCCGCCTTGCCGTTCAATGTGCTGAAAAAGCGGGACTTCATATTATGGGAGTCGTCCACAAGACCATAGCTTCTGCTTTCGGCGCCTTTCAGGAGGAAGATTTAGAAAAGGGCGCCCTGGCGGTGGACTCGGGGGGCGGAACGACGTCCTTCACGCTCGTTCATGAAGGGAAGCCTTTCCATGCTGGAATTTTCCCAATCGGAGGAGATCACATCACGAACGATCTCACCTACATTCTCAAGCTTCCGCCCTCCAAAGCGGAAATGCTGAAACGTCTGATTGCCGTTAATGAACCGGAGGAAAACTGGGACGACGAACTCGAATTCGACATAAGGGGTGAACCCTATGTATGTACCGTAGGTGAAATCCTTGATGTGGAACGGCCGAGAATAGCCGAATTGTGGCTTGATCTTGTCAGGGCTGAAATCGAAAGATACATTCCCGGGAAGATGCCATTGCGGGTCGTTCTCTCCGGCGGTGTCGGAAAGACTCAGGGGATGTTTGAATACCTGGGGGAGCTTCTCGATACTCCCGTCCGGCCGGGCAAACCGGTGGCATCCGAAGCCATGCCGCCCGATCGCAACGGCATTGAGTTCACGACAGTGGCCGGAATATTGCAGTATGTGCAAATGAAGGAAAAGTTCCCGTACAGGTTTATAGACCCGCAGGGAAAAGACGGCGTGCCCAAGCCTCCGGACAGGGATTTTTTCCAGTCACAAACTGCCCGGAGAATCAAGAAAATCAGAAGCAACAGGGACTATATGGCTCCCGTGAAAAACCTTGTCGACGCATTCAAGAAAACTTTGAAAGAACTGTTTTAACAGGCCGGGGGGAATGAGACGTGGCGGAGATGTTTGAAATAGACGGAGCCCAGAGACAATTCCACGAAATCATCAAGGTTGTAGGCGTTGGAGGCGGGGGAGGCAATGCGCTGAACCACATCGTCAGAAGCGGCGTCCGAGGTGTCGAGTTTATAGCGGCCAACACGGATATCGCCCATCTGAGCCTCTCGGAAGCCGACCTGAAAATTGTTCTCGGCAGGGAATTGACGAAAGGCC
This sequence comes from Thermovirgaceae bacterium, assembly GCA_046542505.1. Taxonomy (GTDB): domain Bacteria; phylum Synergistota; class Synergistia; order Synergistales; family Thermovirgaceae; genus UBA1876. Next base: position 7,783 of record JBKHBH010000002.1, read on the forward strand.
TTGGTGCGGGGGCAGATCCCGAGATCGGTCTACGGGCGGCTGAAGAATCGATCGACGAACTGCGGGAGATCCTGAACGGCGCCGATATGATCTTCCTTACGGCGGGAATGGGCGGAGGAACAGGAACGGGAGCATCACCCGTCATCGCCGAAGCCGCCAAGGAAACTGACGCTCTTGTCGTCGCGGTGGCAACCCGGCCCTTTTCTTTTGAAGGGAAGCGGAGAATTGCACAGGCAGAAGAAGGCATCGCCCACCTGAAAGAGAAAGTCGATGCGCTCATCATCATACCGAACGACAAGCTTCTGGAGATCACAGACAGGCGAACCACCCTGTCCGATGCGTTCAGACTGGCCGATGAAGTTCTGCGACAGGCCGTTCAGGGAGTCACCGACCTTATCCTTCGCCCGGGAATGGTCAACGTCGATTTCGCGGATGTCAGAACGGTCATGCAGAATTCCGGGACAGCCATCATGGGAATCGGCGAGGGAGATGGAGATGATAGAGCCATCATCGCCGCACAGTCCGCCATCAACAGCCCGCTCATGGATTCACCCATCGGCGGAGCCCAGGGGATCCTCTTCAATGTCACGGGAGGCCCCAACCTCGGCATTCATGAAATTCAGGAAGCGGCCAATGTCATTACGGAAGCGGCTGACCCTGAAGCGACCATTATATGGGGACACGTCATGGACTCGGACATGGACGAGGACAAGATACAGATCACGGTAATCGCCACTGGCTTTCCTACCGATGGTGCCAGTAAAAGACCCCGGAGGAAAAAGAACGGGACTCCCGTCCGCCTTGAGTTGACGGAAACGGATGTCAGGATGGCGGGAGAGGAGCAGGTTTTGAACCTGAGCGACCTTCCCGAGGACGATATCGACATTCCCTCAGTGCTCCGTCGAAGAAAGGATCAGGAATGACGAAAGAAGAATCCACCTGAATGGGTTTCGAAAGCGGGGAAGGTTTTCAATGTCGTCCAGAGTCTCCTGGGAGGATTTCCGTAAGCGTGAACGCCTTGTAGGCCCGCTGCCCTCCGGAGGGGATCCGCTCTGGGCGTTGGCCTTCCCACAGGGTTATGATGTCGGCATGGCGAATCTCGGCATGCACTCCGTGTACAGGGCATTGCGAGAACGCGGTGTGGCGGTGGAACGTTTTTTTCGACACCCCTTTCCCGAGATTTCCGTAGAATCAGACCGTCCAGCCAGAGATTTCCGGCTGTTGACGGCATCCGTGGCCTATGAACCGGACATGCTGACCCTTTTGGACATGCTGAAACAATGGGGGATTCCACGAACCTGGCGACAACGTCTTGACTGGGATGGTCCATTGCTCGGAGTCGGGGGGGGCATTTCGTATATTAACCCTCTCGGCCTGTCTCGATATGCGGATTTTATCGCCCTTGGGGATGGAGAAGAGCTTTATGATCACCTCGTTGACTCGGTGCGGATTTACTTCCAAGCGCATGGAAACAGGCGGCGTTTCTGGGAATCTTTATCGGAAAGCCCCTATTTCCTTGTCCCACCGATCCATCTCGAACCATTGCTTCAGGGAAAGGGGATTCACCGAGTCAAATCCATATGCAATGACATGGCGAAAGTTGACGGGAAAAGTACCTGGATAACGCCGCGGAGCGTATTTCCCGAGACTTTTCTCATCGAGACACAAAGGGGATGTTGCAGGAATTGCCGGTTCTGCACCATCCCTGGCTGTTTCGGACATCCCAGGATGCGTCCTGTTGAAAACGTCCTTAAGGACATAGCACTGGCGGAGGAAACAGGCGCTTCCCGAATCGGAATCATCGCCCCCGAATCCGGGGATTACCCGTGGATTGAAAAGGTGCTCGGAAAAATCCAAAAGGACAAATGTTCCGTCTCGTTTGCGTCATTGAGGATAGATTCCCTTTCGGACAAAATACTTTCGGTTCTTGCCGAAAGCGGCCAGCGTACGCTGACCGTCGCGCCGGAAACGGGAGATGACGAACTCAGGAAAAGCTGCGGAAAGGACTTTACCCGTGAGGACATCATAAAAAAGCTTCTACGCGCAAAGGAAAAGGGTATGCAGAAAGTGAAAATGTATTTTATGATCGGCTTGCCCCGGGAGGCGGAGAAGCATATTCTTGAAACGGCCAGACTCATACATCTGATACGAAAGGAAACAGCCCTAAAAACGGTGGCTTCCCTGAGCGTATTTGTGCCAAAGCCACAGACGGCCTGGTGGAATGAAGAATTTGCACCCTCAAGTGACATCAGGGCCAAAACCAGTATCCTGAGAGAGTATCTTTCAAAATCGGGAGCGCAGGGCATAGCGCTTCGACTTCCAAGTTACCGCGAAGCAGCCAGGGAATACCGCCTTGCCTGGAGCCAGGCCGACACAGACCTGGGAGCATTTCAGGACAATACTGGATGGAACGATATAGCCCGCGTTGCGGGACAGCTGGAACTGGTAGGATCGCAATGTGATCCTTCGGAAAGAAGGTAAAGGGGTGTGAATATGCGAAGAGGGCGAAAATTCAAGGAGCGACGGTCAATTTTTTCGTTTGGCCATATCATGTTGCCTCTTGTGGGGTTGCTCGCGCTTGGGCTTCTCATTCTCGGCGTGCGCCTTCTCTTTTTCCAATCGCCGGAGGAGTTCTCAATGGGAGATTACCAGACAGAAAAATCCGTGACAGAACAGGAATCCTTGCAGGAGGAAACGCAACGGCCCGTTCAGGAAACCGCAGAAGAGGAGGTCCGATCGGAGCCGGTCGTGGCGGTCCCCGTGGAAATAACAGATGAAGAAGCAGACGAGGGGGAAACTGGCGGAAGCCCTGCAGAGGAGGAAGAAAAGACTTCAGCCGCTGCGACTGCTGAAAAACAATCGGACCAGGACACCGAAAAAACACAACAGGAGCCGTCTGCGAGCTCGACTCCCTCTTCCGAATTCTGGGGTGTGCAGGTTGGAGCCTTCACAGTCCGTGAATCGGCCGAAAACCTTGCCTCCGAAGTACGGGAGAAAGGGCATGAAGCCTTCGTGATATCAGCAGAAGTCGGCGGGAAACAATATTACCGGGTCAGAGTAAAAGCAGGTGATACCCGCAAAGCCGCGGAACAACTTGAAAAAACGCTTGCTTCAGAAGGCTACCCGACGCTGGTAACGTACCAGGAATAACGAAATGCCCGGGGAGCCTCTTGTCTTGAAACAGCAAAAAAAACTACCCGGCGGAGAAAAGCGATGAACCGCTTCGTTACGGAGACGTTGTCGAGAGAAGCAGCCCTTCACCGCGTCATATCGGAGCTGGGCTTTCCATGGCCGGTGAAAACGGAAGAACCGACCTTAGTGAAAGCTCTAGGGAGGCGTGCTGCAAAGGATGTTCTTTCCCCCGAAGAACATCCCCCCTTTGACAGAAGTCTGCGTGACGGGTTTGCGCTTTCCTCCCATGACACGACAGGAGCTTCTTCGGGCAGCCCGGCCTTTCTGAAGATAAAAGGCACCATACCCATGGGAAAGACTCCTGACTTGGTCCTGTCCCGGGGCGAGGCAGCCGCAATTTCCACAGGAGGGTGTCTTCCCGAAGGCGCCGACGCCGTGCTCATGATAGAAGATTCTTCTGTTCTGGCGGATACCCTTGAAGTCCGCAGATCCCTTCAAAGCGGCGAAAACGTCATGCGCCGGGCGGAAGAAATACGAGTGGGGGAGAAACTCCTGGAGAAAGGGCATCTTCTTGATTTCCGGAGCATCAACCTTCTCTCGTCCTTCGGGTTTTCAAATGTCCCTATAATCATGGCCAAAGCTGCGATACTCAGTACCGGAGATGAACTGGTTCCGCCGGAAACACACCCCCTCCTAACCGGAAAGATCAGGGACACCAACTCCGGCATGATTGCCGCCGTTCTAGAAGACCAGGGGTTTAGCTGGAGCCATCAGGGAATCACCCCCGATGATCCCGATCGACTAAAATCCTGTGTCTCGGCGGCTCTTGAGGAAAATGACATCATCTTTCTGAGCGGAGGCTCTTCCGTCAGTGCAAGGGATTTCACAAGCGAAACCCTAGAATCCCTTGAAGATCCCGGGCTGGTGGTGAGGGGGCTTAACATATCCCCGGGCAAACCTACACTTGTGGGAGCAAACTCGATGCGAAAGAAGCTGGCCGTCGGTCTTCCCGGGCACCCACTTTCATGTGCCATTGTCATGTGGACCTTCGTCCTTCCGCTTTTACTTGCATTGATTACCGGTCACGAATCGGGGGAAGATGAAATCTTTCAAAAAGTCAAACTCGAGGTGGGAAAAGATATTTTCGGCAGGACAGGCGTGGAGGAATTCTTCCCGGCACGAATTGAAAAAAACCGCATCCTTCCGTTGATAGGCAAGTCCGGTTACGTGGGGACCATGACCCGCGCAGCAGGGCTCGTGCACATTCCCGTAGAAAAAGAAACTGTTCGGACCGGCGAAAAAGCGGAGGTCTGGCTATGGTAAATGCTCCACGGCAACACATCGGAATGGACGAGATCACCCCCTTTTTGGACGACCTGTTCGAACCTCTTGAAAGGGAAGAAACAATAAACATATATGAATCCGGTTGCCTCGGGAGAAGGCTTCTCCGGGACCTCGCGTCCCGCTGCAACGTACCGCATTACCAGGCATCGGCCGTAGACGGTTATGCCCTGATCGCAGGGCAAACCGCTTACGCATCACCTGCCCGGCCCGCAAAGATATCACCAGAAAATACCCTGTGGGTTAATACCGGCGGATGGGTTCCAGAACCTTTCGACGCCGTCGCCATGATAGAGGATGTCGCAGAATCTGGGGACGGGTCCATCCAGGTGTCCCGCGTCCACAGCAAGGGAGCGAACATCCGTCCTGTGGGTGAAGATATCTCAATGGGGCAAATCATCACCCGAAAGGGTGAAAGGCTTACCCCCTGCCACAAGGCGCTTCTTGCGGCTGCTGGATGGAAGGAAGTCCCCGTTTTCCCCTTGCCGCGTGTCCTCTTCATCCCTACAGGCGACGAAATCCGCTCCATCGAGGAATCGGGACTGACCGCCGCCCTCGAACCGGGAACAGTTCCGGAGACAAATTCCCTTCTTCTTTCCGGATTGTTTGATCGTTGGGGTTACCCTCTTGACATCCACCCCGTGCTTCCCGACGATCCCCGAATCATCGAACAGACCGTTCAAAAAGCGCTTTCCGATTACGATATGGTTCTTATCGGAGCAGGGACTGCAAAAGGCGAACGGGATCACAGCGCGGAGATTATTTCCAGGCTCGGAGCACTTCATTTCAGGTGGGTACGGATGAAACCCGGAAGACCGGCCATGCTCGGAAAGGCTTTCGGCAAACCACTGATCGCCCTGCCGGGGTTCCCCATGTCGACCCTTGTAACAGCCTGGTCGGTGGTCTACCCACTCCTCAAGATTCTTGAAGGTGACGGCCCCGCGGAAAAACATAGGATCCCTGAAGCCCTGGGAACCCGAGAAGATGTGTCGACAAGGCTTCTGGCCCATCATTCGTCGCCGCAGGGCATATCGGACTGGCTTCGGCTCCGTTGCGCGGAAATCGACGGAAAAAGGTACAGCTGGATCATGCCGGCCGGTTCGAGCACCATGTTGTCCATGGCCGAAGCGGACGGGTTTTCCCTTCTTTCTGAAACCGACCTTGAATTACCGAAAGGAAGTCCTGTACACGTGTGGATTGTCAAACCCGTCGCGTGGAAAAAACGCGCCCTTTACCAGGGTTCCAACGATCCCGCCATAGAACGCCTTCCCAGTTACGTAAGTGACCGCGGTGCGGAAATGATCATCAGGTCAGTTGGAAGCCTGGGCGGAGTCATGGCGCTGGCCAGAGGGGAAGGCCATATGGCTGCCTGCCACCTCCTGGATCCAGAGACGCGAAGGTACAATACACCATACATCGAGACTCTTCCCGACGCGGCTGAATGGGAAAGGTTTCATGTTTTCAACAGGCTTCAGGGGTTTCTCGTGCAGCGGGGCAACCCGAAGGGGCTCAGGAACGTAGAGGACCTTGCACGCGAAAATGTAACCATCGTTAATCGTCAGTCCGGGGCGGGAACACGAGTGCTCCTTGAAGCCCTGCTTGCCGAAGCACAAATTTCCTGTCAGAATGTCAGGGGATATGAGACCATCGCGATCACCCATCTCGACGCCGCGGCACGAGTCGCAGCGAACGCCGCAGATACGGCACTTGCCATCAAGGCTGTCGCCGACGCAATGGAACTGGACTTCATTCCGATCACCGAGGAGCCCTTCGAATTATTCGTTCCGAAGCGGTTTCTCGACCATCCAGGAGTTGCAGCCTCACTCGAATCATTTGAAGACCCTGCCTGGAAACGGGATGTCGATGCCCTGGGAGGATATATATGGACAAAAAACTGATAGACCAACATGGACGAATTTTGACCTACCTCCGTATATCCATCACCGATCGGTGCAATTTCCGGTGCAGGTATTGCATGCCTTCCGAAGGCGTTCCGTGGATACCTCACGAAAAGATCATGACCTTCGAGGATATTGAATTCCTCGCGGCTTCACTGATACCCATGGGAATCAGGAAAGTGCGCTTCACCGGAGGGGAGCCTTTTGTCAGGAAAGGGCTCGTCGACTTCCTGAAAGACATCGGAAAGCGCCACGAGGATCTGCGAATCGCCGTAACCACGAATGGATCCATGCTTGCACAATTTTCTGAAGATCTCAAACAAAGCGGCATTTCGGGCATAAACGTGAGCCTCGACACTCTGGATCGCGAGAAGTTCCGTTTTATTACCAGGACCGACGCTTTTGCCGACGTCATGGAGGGAATCAGGGTTTTTTCCGAAACCACGAAAATCCCGCTCAAGATCAACACCGTACTCATCAACGGTTTTAACGATGGAGAAATAGAAAACCTGATACGCTATGCCCGCGAGCACCGTGCCGTCCTCCGTTTCATAGAATTCATGCCCCTTGACGGGGATGTATGGGCTGAGGATCGTTTTATCTCAGCTGACAAAATCTTCGAAAAACTGCCTGGAGGCCCCCAAGCCTGGAGAACCCTCCCGGCGAGTTCGGCACATAATCATGACGGGCCGGCTACATATTACCGGAACAGGGACACGGGACAGCGCATCGGTGTCATCGCCGCTGTAAGTCACCATTTCTGCGACAGATGCAACAGGTTGCGCATAACGGCGACTGGGGAAATGCGAACCTGTCTTTTTTCGAACGAGGGAACTCCGCTTCTTTCGTTTATACGCGAAAGGGACACCGAGGCGCTTCAGAAAACCATAATGGAGGCCGCCTTCCGGAAACCGAAAAGCTGGACCATCATTGGAAACACCGAGCACCACATGTCCCAGATCGGAGGATAGTGCCGATGACAGATTTTACCCACCTCGACCAGGAAGGGCGACCGAAAATGGTGAACGTGGGAGGCAAGACTCAAACCTCCAGGGAAGCTTTGGCCGAGGGTACAGTGGATCTCCCGGATGCCGTGGCAAGGGCTCTGGGTGAAGGGTCGACACCGAAGGGAAATGTTCTCGCCATAGCGGAAACAGCGGGAATCATGGCCTGCAAACAAACGGCGGCGCTGATTCCCTTGTGTCACTCAATTCGCCTTGACAGCGCCTCTGTTACATGCCGGTTTGAAGAAAAAGCCAGAAGAATCCGGATTACATGTCACGTATCCGCCCGCGAGGTGACAGGCGTCGAAATGGAGGCGCTGACAGGAGTATCAGTGGCCGCATTGACGGTTTACGACATGTGCAAGGGCATTGACAAGGGCATGCGCATAGGAAACATCCGACTTCTTGAAAAAAGCGGCGGCAAATCAGGAGTGTACCGCGTGGAGGAAAAATGATGAAACCAAGGATTATCGGATTTTCCGAAAAGACGGACGAGACAGGGAAAACGCCGGTGGCTTTTTTTCACGTCAACGTCAGGGGAGAGTCCTGTGTCAACGGTGCCAGTCATCCTATCCTCGCTGTTCCTCCCAGGGCCCCGGGTAACGGCGAAGGTGATGCTTTTTTGATCATACTCGGCAAAAGCCTTTTCCCTTTGCCTGAACACGTATTTCTCCGTTTCGAAAAAGACGAGGTCCTTCTCGAATGCAAGACCACCGAAAATGGGGAGCCGGGCTGCAAGGTCCTGCGGCCCGGCTTTGCCACCGTTTCGGAGACAGTCGAATTGTGGCCTCCCATATATGCGGGTATCATAACCATCAGTGACAAGGGAAGCAAAGGAAAACGGGAAGATACCTCAGGACCGGCCCTCGCCAAGGCTCTCGAAGGTATCGGGGGTGTCGCCTGCAAAAGAGCAGTGGTTCCCGATGAAAAGAAAGAGATCGCATCCCTGCTTGAGACATGGACCACAGGAGAAAACGCTCTCGATCTCGTTATTACCACCGGAGGCACAGGACTCGCAGGCCGTGACGTAACCCCCGAAACTCTTGCCTCCCTTCCCGGAAAAGACGTCCCTGGACTCGGGGAATACATGCGATGGAAGACATCCTTTTCTACTCTCCGTTCTATCCTTTCAAGGGGAACGGCAAAAGTGGTGGGGCAAACACTTGTACTGGCCCTTCCCGGGAGCAGGCGCGGCGCGGAACAGTGTTTCGATGCCGTAAGCCCGGTCCTCCGCCATGCCGTTGAAATCGCTTCCGGCAAAGGAGGAGAGTGTGGTGGACATCACTCCTGAAAAGGAAATGACCCCATTGACGACAGGCCAGAAAGTCCAGCGATGCGTCATCATCACAGGGATGTCAGGCGGAGGAAAATCCACGGCGCTGCACATGCTGGAAGACAGGGGAATGTACGCCATAGACAATATCCCCCCGGCCTTGTTACCGCAGCTGCTTTCCGTACTCTCCAAACACGAGGGCGCCGTCCAGAGCGGCGTTGCCGCTGTTGTCGACGTGCGCGGTGACCGTTTGCTGAGGGATCTCTTTTCGGTCATAGATCTTCTGAGGGGGAAAAATATCGCCGTGACGGTTCTTTTTCTTGATGCCTCAGACAACATTCTTCTTCAGCGTTTCGAAAAGACGCGGCGCCGACATCCTCTCGCATCGGATGCATCCGTCCTCGAAGCCATAGGCATGGAAAGGGTGGAAATGTCTCCCATCCTTGAATGGGCCGACAGCATTATAGACACCACGGAAATGGACCTTGTCCGGCTGAGAGAAAAACTCGGCGAAAAACTCGGTGTTTCACCGAGCACTCCCGTGGTCCTTTTTACCTCCTTCGGCTTCAAGTATGGAATCCCGCTCGACAGCGACTACGTCTTCGATGCCCGTTTTCTGCCAAACCCCTATTATGCCCCGGATCTCAGATCGCTTTCGGGAAAATCGGAAAAAGTTCAGGCATACATGGACTCTTTTGCCGAAACATGCGAGTTTTTATCCAAAATACTGAACCTGTTGGAATTCGTCTTTCCCCTTTACGCAAACACAGGGAAACATCAGATGCAGATAGCCGTCGGATGTACGGGGGGACGACACCGTTCCGTAGCGCTGACGGAAAGGCTGGCAAGGGAATTTACTTCGGGGGAGTGCATAGTACGCCACAGAGATGTGGACAAGGAACAGGTGTGGTCTTCGTGAACTGGTGGTCTGCCTTTACTCTCGGACTCCTTTCGGGTGGAGCAGTGGTGTTCATTATCTCTCTCATCCTGAGGGAAGAGCGGGACGAAGAGCCACCTCAAAAACAGAAATCCGACTCCAGGACACAAGTTGTCATGACTAAAGCAGTCCAGCATCGTCTGACTCAGGGTCCCGAAATCGTTGCCATAGGAGGCGGCACGGGATTATCCACCTTGCTGTTAGGGCTGAAAGCCTATACGAGGAATATCACTGCCGTCGTTACGGTCACGGATGAAGGCGGAAGCTCAGGACGGCTGAGGAATGAATGGGGCGTCCTCCCCCCCGGAGACATCAGAAACTGCCTTGTTTCACTTGCAGAGTACGACAGCTCCCTCAACAGCATTCTCAATTTCCGTTTCGACAGGGGGGAACTCGCCGGACACAACCTGGGCAACCTCATTCTTCTCGCCACAACGGAGATGACCGGGGATTTTCGCCTCGCGGTAGAGGAACTGAACCATATGCTAGCCATCCGTGGACGAGTTCTCCCGGTCACTACGGAAGCCGTCACTATTGCCGGCAAAACAGGAAACGGCGAAATCCTCAGGGGGGAGCTGGAAATCACCGGCAGAGGCGCCGACATTCAGTCGGTCTGGATAGAACCACGGGATGCACGACCCGTTCCCGACGTCCTTGCTGCCTTCGAAACCGCTGAAATCGTCGTCCTTGGTCCCGGAAGTCTTTTTACCAGCATCCTGCCAAATCTTCTCATCAGGGATGTATCTGACGGATTGTCCAGAATAAAAGCACCGATAGTCTATATCGTCAACCTGATGACACAACCGGGGGAGACACCCGAAATGAATATTCTGGACCATGTCAAGTGGATAAGACAGGGTCTCGGACGATATCCCGATTACGTGATTGCAAACACGGGGCGCATACCGGACCGATATCTCGAAGTCTACAGGGCCGCCGGAGCAGACGTCCTCACCCTCGACAATAAACAGACGGAGGCCCTGAAAGCTTCAGGGTGTACCACTATAACGGGTGATTTCGTGCATGTTACGGAATTCTGGACGCTTCGTCATCACACCCAAAAGCTGGCGGAGACAATTGTGAAAATTGTCAGGGAGGTCAGGGAAAACAGGTAATGAAACGCCTGGAAAGCCTGCTCTGGGATGAATGGGCCGAAGGTGAGCCTGCTTTCGGCCCTCTATATCACTCCGAAGAGGTTTCCGGAATTATTTCCGGCATGCCCCGGACTTTCCGGAAGGCAGAGGTGCTGTGCTCCAGCGGGAGGCTACATGTCTTCAAGCGGCTCCGGAAAATATGGAAAACCTCCGAATGGTCTACAAAGACCCCTTTTTCCTCGGCCCTTTTCATCCCCAAAAACTATCACGGGAAAATCCATCTCAGACTACCCGATGACGTCTATGCTTCCATGATCGAAAGATCCGATTCATGCGCAGCAAGACAAAAGGGATGGATCTGGCTTCGGGGCTTTTTCGGCGCCTGCGCATCCCTTTACCTTCCGCGCACGGGCTATTACCTCGTCTTCAGGATAAGCAAGGACCACGAGCAGGGGGTCCTCGAGAAAGCCGCCGCCATTCTCAGGCGCAGGGACATCACGATCCGCACAAGACAACGTCACGGCCTGGTTGAACTTACAGTCAGGGACCAGGATGGAATCGTAAACGCCCTGACTGGAATACGCCTTTTCAGAACATCCCTCGAGCTGGAAGAAAAGGCGCTTCTGAGATCTGTACGGGACAGGGCGAACAGACTTGTCAACTGTGATGCGGCCAACATCAGAAAGACCCTTGAGGCAGCCAGGAGGCAACAAATGATTGCCCTTCGCCTCGAGGAAACGGGCAAACTGGAAAAACTGCCGCCTGAATACCGCGACCTTGCGAAAATGAGGATAGACAATCCGACGGCCACTTTGAAGGAATTGGGGCAGCTTTTGCAAAAACCTGTCAGCAAAAGTACGATAGAATACAGATGGAGGAAAATGGAACGAATGGCTGAAGAATCGTACCAAGGAGAAGGGGGATGATTGCAATGTATCTCGGCAAAGCGGACGTAAACACCTTTGACAAAGGCGCCGGCCGGGAATTTCTGGTTTCGAACGGTCAGGGAGGGTATGGCTTCTCAACCGTTGTCGGAGCCAACACCCGAAGGGAACATGGGCTTCTGGTGGTAAAGAAAGACCGGTCGGCGCTTTCTACGGTCCTGATAAGCAAGGTCGAGGAAACGCTTTTTGCGGGAGGAAAGAAATACCAGCTCTCGACCAATCGATATAAAGATGTAGTGTATCCTGATGGATACCGGTATATCCAGGAATACGAGGCCAATCCCCTTCCAAGCACGCTGTTTGTCATACATAGCACTCTCCTGAAAAAGACAATTTTCATGCCCAGAGACTCGCAAAGCACGGTGATCAAATATGAACTGCTCGCGAGTCCAGAAACGGTACAGATCGAACTCAGGCCCCTGTGCGCACACCGCCCCGTTACCTCAACAAACAGGAAAGAGAGCGTTGAGGGAACCTTCCAGGCGGAAGTGTCGGGGGGAGCTTTAACCGTCAGCGGCAACGGCGTTTATAGCCATGTTTACGGGACCCGTGGCGATTGGGAATACAAACCCCTCTGGTTCGAAAATGTCTTTTACGCCCTTGACGAATGTGCGGAAGAACCTGACAGACTCGAAGACCTTTGGTCCCCGGGACTTCTGCCCTTTGAAATGGCCGAAGGCGATGTAGTGTATGTCGTTGTCGGCTCCGAACCCGCAGGAACAAAACCGGCGACACTCGATCGGATGGAAAGGGAAACCGTCCAATGGATACGGAACAAGACCAGGGATTCCCATATTGTAGAAAAGGCCGAATTCACCTCTGACCTTCTTCAGTCGGCCATACATTGTTTTACGGAGGACACCGAAGGGGAACATGCCATTTTGACCGGTTTCCCTTCGGTAAAAGAAGCCGCTCGTGATGCCTTCATCGCCCTTCCTGGACTCTCCCGAGCCTCCGGCAAGTTAGATACGTCTTTTGCGATTCTTGAAAACTGGATGGAACGCGCAAAAGAAAATGGCGGGATTATGCCGACGGAAGTTGACCCAGTTATGGGAAAATATCTGACCACAGCTGTAGACAGTGGGCTCTGGTACGTTTACGCAATGGACAAGCTTGCGGAAACAATGGAGAGCATGGAAATAATAAAGTCCCGTTGGCAGGACCTGAAAATGCTCGTAAACCGCTATATGGAGCCTATTCCAGAACTCGATCTTTCCTGTGGCCATGACGGGCTGCTGGGGATTTCCACAGACGACCCCGCCAGACACTGGATGAACGGAAGCGTCAAGGGCAAAGCTGTGGTAAAACGCAAAGGCAGGCTCGTCGAAATAAACGCCCTCTGGTACTACGTCCTGCGCAAAATGGAACATTTCGCCGAGCTGCTTGATGACTCCGAAGCCCGAAAGAGCTTTGGCGGATTCGCTGAAAAGGTACGGACATCATTTCTGGACACTTTCTGGTCCGAGAAAGGATATCTCAAGGACTGGGTCGATGATGACCAATGCGATGACGCCATACGGTGCAACCAGATTCTGGCCGTTTCACTCCCGGCGTCCCCACTTGATCCAGAGCGCGGCCGGTCAGTAACGGAAACATGCTGGAAGGAGCTTTATACCACTTACGGGCTCAGGACGCTGGATCCGCATCACAACAAGTACAAGGGGAGATGTGAAGGCAGACTGGATCAAAGGGAGAAGGCGCGGTTTCGAGGTATGGCCTGGCCGTGGCTTTTGGGGCAGTTCATTACTGCCTTTCTCAAATTCAATCCAGACAGACAGGATCTCGCCTGGTGTTTTATCCGTCCTTTCAAGGCCCATCTTCGCCACGGGTGCCTCGGGGGCATCGCCCAGAATTTTGACGGGAGCATGCCATATTGCGCTCACGGGGATGCCTTGTCCGCCATGAGCGTCGGCGAAATTTTGAGGGTCATTGACGAAGATCTCCAGAAGGAACGCGGCGTCTGATCGACGAAACTCGAAGGAATATCTCGATTTCGAAAGGGCCCGGGCCCTTTTATCAAAAACGGATGGAGGAGTGATTACCATGAAAAAAGCACGTGTCGCCATCAATGGATTCGGGCGGATAGGCAGGCTTGCCCTTCGGGCCCTGCATCAATACGACAGGGAAGGGCTTTTTGACATTGTCGCCACAAACAGTAGAACCGATGCCGGCCAAAGAGCCTACCTGTTCAAGTTTGATTCCGTTCACAGACGTTTTCCCGGAAAGGTCGAGTCCAAAAAGGATGCTATCGTCATCGATGGGAAGGAAGTCAAGGTTCTCCAAGTCGCCGACACGAAGGATCTTCCCTGGAAGGACCTGGAGATCGACATCGTGATTGAATCCTCGGGAAGATATACCGATGCGGAAAAAGCGAAAACACACCTGGATGCCGGCGCCAAAAAGGTTCTCATTACAGCACCTGCAAAAGGCGAAGATGCCACAATCGTCATGGGCGTGAACGAAGGTATTTATGATGCAAAAGCCCACAACATCATTTCCAACGCCTCATGCACGACAAACTGCCTCGCGCCCGTCATAAAAGTTCTTCACGAACGGTTCGGTATCGTAAAAGGGCTCATGACAACGGCCCATTCCTACACGAACGACCAGAAGACCCTTGACGCCTCTCACAAAAAGCTTCATCGGGGACGCGCCGCAGCCCTTTCAATCATTCCGACAACGACTGGGGCGGCGGCGGCCATCGGGAAAGTTATCCCGGACATACAGGGGAAACTCAACGGAATCGCCATGCGGGTACCGACACCTGATGTGTCTGTGATCGACCTTACCGTGGAACTCGAGAAAGCCGTAAAAGCCGAAACAATCAACGAAACCGTCAAGGAATATTCCCTGGGCGAGCTGAAGGGCATTTTGGGATACGAGACGGAGGACCTCGTATCCATGGATTTTGTGGGTGACAGCCATTCCTCGATATTCGCCGGGAATCACACCATGATCATCGACAATATGGTAAAAACCCTTGCGTGGTACGACAATGAGTGGGGTTACGCGTGCAGGGTTCTCGACCTCGTGAATTACATGATCAAAAAGGGGTTGTAATCGCCGATGACGCTGAAAGACATCACTTCAGCCAGGGTCAGCGACAGGAAAGTCCTTCTCAGGGTGGACTTCAACGTCCCACTGGAGGGGGGACGCATAACAGACGATACGAGAGTCCGGGCCCATCTTGAAACGATCCGTTTTCTCATGGAGAATGGTGCGAAAACAGCCCTCATCTCCCACCTAGGGAGACCCAAGGGAAAAACCGTGGCAGAACTGTCCCTGAGACCTCTGGCGGGAAAGCTGAAAGAGCTTCTCGGCGTTGAGGTCCCTTTCATTGAAGACTGCATTAGCGAGGATCTGCCCGCACGGCTCGATGACATTGAAAAAGGCGGCTTGATCCTTCTGGAAAACACGCGTTTCCATCACCAGGAGGAAGCCAATGACCCAGTTTTTTCCGAAAAACTGGCTGCCCCCTTTGATCTTTTTGTCATGGACGCCTTCAGTGCGTCCCACAGGGCCCATGCGTCCACCAGGGGCGTGGCCGATTACCTTCCGTCCTTTGCAGGATTTCTGATCGAGAAAGAAGTGCGCATTCTCAAGACTGTGCGGGACGAACCGCAAAAACCTCTCGTTCTTGTGCTTGGCGGGGCCAAGGTGACAGACAAGATAGGCCTTGTGGAAAACATGGCGAAGAAGGCAGCGGTGATTCTCATCGGCGGGGCTATGGCCTTTCCGTTCATGAAAGCCGCTGGACTGTCCGTCGGACACTCGAAATGCGACGATGAAAACACGGTAAAGGCTCGCTACATTCTTCAAAATACTGCTGGTACCGGCGTCGAACTGATCCTTCCCGAGGACTTCATCGTCTCCGACGCTCCCGAAAATGAGATTGACATCTCCGTAGCCCAGGCCCGGTCCTTCCCCGGGAAACTTATGGGGCTGGACATTGGACCCGCAACAAGAGAAGAATTCACCCGTCGCATTGCCTCGGCACGTTCCATTCTCTGGAACGGACCGATGGGGATGTTCGAGAGGCCGGCCTTTTCCGAAGGAACCAAAGCCGTGGGAGAAGCCGTCTCGAAACAGACAAAAAAAGGCGCCATGACGGTTCTCGGCGGAGGCGATACCGCTGCCGCGGCTTACAGTCTGGGATTCGCCGAAAGCGTGACCCACGTGTCAACCGGAGGCGGCGCAAGCCTTGAATTTTTCGAAGGGAAAAGGCTTCCCGGTCTCGAACCCCTCTATGACGAAAAGCGGGGGAGGACTTCCGAATGACTGAAAAAAGAAATCCCATCGTCATTGCCGGCAACTGGAAGATGAACAACGGCGTACAGGAAACAACGAAATACCTCAAGAAGCTGATAAACCTCCTTTCCGCCAGAACAGAGATTCACCGGGCACTTTCAGCCGGCTGCATCCAACTGATCCTCTTCCCTCCATCGGTCTCCCTGTTTAGTGCATGCACTATATCCGCAAACACGACCATAGCCATAGGAACCCAAAACGTTCACTGGGAAACAAAAGGCGCGTTTACCGGCGAAATTTCCGTGCCCATGGTCAAGGAAACTGGAATTCGATATGCCCTCGTCGGCCACAGCGAGCGGCGTCATGTTTTCGGAGAAACCGTGGAGATGACGGCAAAAAAGCTCGTCGCCTGCATAAAAGAGAACGTTACCCCTGTATTGTGCATCGGGGAAACCGATAAAGAACGTTCGGAAGGACTAACTGAGGACGTACTGGCAAGACAGTTCGACGGTGCCTTCAGGAGAGAAATCGTCCTCGACGAAAAAAAAGACAGGCTGTACATTGCCTATGAACCGGTATGGGCCATCGGAACCGGGAATACAGCAACACCTGATGATGCAGAAGCCGCATGCCGTTTCGTCAGGGAACGGATATCCCGCAGATTCGGCCCACGTATATCCGAAACAGCAAGGATCCTTTACGGTGGAAGCGTCAAGCCAGGAAATTCCCGGGAGCTTCTTTCACAGGAAAATATCGACGGAGCTCTCGTAGGAGGTGCGTCACTCGATCCTGAGGAGTTTCTTGAAATCGCTGATGCCGCACTTTCGTGACGGCGGAACAACGCAACATAAGATATATTATAAGACACTACACGACGACCCTCCTCGCCGTCATTTAAAAAAGGCGGAACCTTCTTCAGGTTCCGCCTTTCGCTTTTAGTCTTTACTGATTAAAAAACTGTCTCACTCGTTTCCGCTAACAGCAAAAGCGTTACAAGTCTTGAAACACGTCTGGTTTCTCATCATCTTCATCGTCATCTTCACCGAAGTATTCGATCGGTGCATCGGCCCAAATGCTTTCAAGCCGGTAGAACTCACGGCCTTTCCTGCTGAAGATATTGACGACAAAATCTCCGGCGTCGATCAGAATCCATCTTGGGCTTTTTTCACCTTCGACATAGAAATCAAGGTTTTTCTCCTCGAGATAGTCCGCTACGTAATCCTTCAGGGTCCTCATATGAATATCGGATTTTCCCGACACAAGGACAAGGCAGTCAGCTATAGTTGATTGACCTTCCAGGTCAATCACGGCGATCCTTTCACCATGTCTGTCAGATAGAAGGGCGACTAGTTCCTTGAGATTGGCTGCTTCAGATGTCTGCATCACATACCCCCTCTGTTGATGTAATCGGCGCGATGAATCAATTTCGACTCACTGCTTTATCTCTTCCAGGCGCTTGAGGACTCTCTCATGATCTTTTCCGAAAATTATTGTAACATTTTCCAGATCCTTTTCAGGCCTGACGACTTCTTCGGGGAGATCACACAGCGTCGCAAGAGCCTTCGCCTTCTCCGATGCACCTTGCGTTTTTTCGGGATACCGTATGGACGTGTACCGGTAGTCAAAGTGTTTTGCATTGCCTGCGTAGTCAACATCGACTCCGATGCGCTGGAGCTGCCTTGATGCGAGCCCCGCAAGGCCCGCTTGTCCCGACCCATTGAGCACAACGACCGAGCTGTCCAGTTTCTCGAGAAGTTCCTGGACCGGTACTGGAGAAGACAGCTCCCCAACCTGCTGCCCCGATCCTTCATCATCCGAGACCGTATCATCCCCAGGCATCGCCGTCAAAAGCTCCGAAGCCGCACTCAAGTCTGGAATCCAGTAGCTTACGTCCGCTATATAGGCGGAACGCCCCGGAAGAATGCCGATCATCATTTGATAGGAAGGTATATCCTTCAGGTAGGCGACAAGCTGAACCGCCTGGCTTACGGTCATGTTGGTTTCGACCAGTTCCAGCCCCTGTTTCAGGATTTCCGGAATTTTCGAAAGCATCTCCGGCTGCGTGATCCTCCGGAAAACCGCCCTGAAGAACCGCTGCTGCCGTTCGACCCGTCCGATGTCACCAAGAGCGTCATGTCTGAAACGAACATACTTCAGGGCCGTTTCTCCGTCCATGCGTTGCTCTCCCTGTGGAATGTCTATGTGAAGGTCCCCGGCGCGGTCCGTGTATCGAAGCCGTTTTGTTACGGTGATATCCACTCCTCCGATGAGATCCACCAGCTCCGGGAAACTCTCGTAATTGACTACAGCGTAGTAATGTAATGGTATCCCCAAAAGGTTGATCACTGTCTCTTCCAGCATATCAACTCCACCGTAGGCAAAGGCATGATTCATTTTTTCCCAGCCCTTGTCGGGTATCTGGACCCTGGTATCCCTCGGGATCGATATGATCCTCACGACTTTCTCGTCTATATCAAGAGAGGCCACGGCAATCGTGTCGGATCTTTGTGTTTTTTCCCCAGGGATATCATCGACACCAACCACAAGAAGATTTATGGCTCCCGTTTTCTCGTCGTAGGTCACATTCTCCCTGATAGAATCCGGGTTCGGGTTCAGGATAGGCATGAGCTTGATCCCCGCCCCCGCAAACAGGGCAAACAGCGCACCCACTACCAGGAACAAACCGCCTTTTTTCAACACTGGAAAATCACCACCCGTTCCGGTAATACATACCGTTTTTGTAAATGTAATGCTCTACGGGCCAGGGTACAAGATATCGAATGCTTCGCCCTTCTGCCACTCGTTTCCTGATTTCCGTGCTGGATATGGCCAGAAGGGGGATCTCCAGAGGGATAATGCTTCTTTGAATTCCCTCGGGTAATTCGCTGAGTCTTCCCGTGCTGTATCCCGGGCGGCTCGCCGCAACTACCAGGGCCGAACCCGCTATGGCTTCCGGCTCTTTCCATGCCAATATGTCAAGAACCGCATCAAGTCCTGTTATGAAATAGAAAGTGACACTGTTCGGCGGATACCAGTGACGCATTTCCCGCAGAGTGTCGATAGTATGGCTTTGCTCCCCCCTATCTATTTCTATTCTTGACAGCCTGAAATGGGGGTTGTCGAGAGTCGCAAGCATTGTCATGGTGTATCTGTGCTCAGGTGCGGAAACATTTTTGTCACTTTTGTGAAAAGACTGTCCCGTAGGTACAAAAATGACTTCGGAAAGGCCAAGGGCGAAATAGGCTTCCTCTGCGGCAACAAGATGTCCGAAATGTATCGGATCGAAAGTTCCGCCCATGATGCCGATTTTTCTCTGTCTGAGTCCTTCCGTATTGAGGGGTGTCATCATCTTGTCCCTTTTTCTTTGCCTTCTGAAGAGACGATCTCCGGTATGTAGGAAAATTCGATTTCGCCGATGACCACCGTGTCTCCCTCTCTGGCACCTTTTTCAGAAAGTCTTTTTTCCACGTGATACTGCCTGAGGAGTTTCTGGAAACGCTGAAGTGCTTCTTCCTGGTCAAAGTTGTACCTGGACGCCATACGTTCAATCAACGGCTGGCGAAGGATGAACACTTTCTCGCCATCTTCTTCAACGACCTCTTCGATTTCAAGGGGATGTATCTTTTCGGGCCAGTTTGTTTCCTCAACATCGAGCTCCATCAGGCGAGGAGGTCTGACAGGTCGTTTGCGAGTTATGACATTTTGACATATTGCCTCGACGAGGTCCTCTATCCCCGTGCCTTCCTTCGCACTGATTGCAAAAAAAGGAATCCCACGGCTCGAGAAAAATTTCCCCGCTTCCGGAACGAGATCCGCCGCTCCCGGCAGATCTACCTTGTTCCCTACTGCGATGGAGGGCACTTCAAGCAGCGCCTGTTTGAAACGCCTGAATTCGTCCCTCAGGGTTTTCCACTGCCCGAAAAGGTCAGCCGGCTTTCCGCACGCCAGATCCACAACATGAACAAGGAGCCCCGTGCGTTCAACGTGTCGCAGAAAGTCATGGCCGAGACCCTTGTTCGCATGCGCTCCTTCAACCAGCCCAGGAATGTCGGCCAGCACAATTTTCCTGTCTTCCGTGGTCAAAACTCCGAGGTTCGGCGTCAGAGTCGTAAAGGGGTATTGCCCCGTTTCCGGGTGGGCCGCCGTTATGGCACCCAGAAGAGTCGACTTTCCTGCGTTGGGAAGGCCTACGATGCCGACATCGGCGAGCAGCTTGAGCTCAAGAATCACCGCTCGTTCTTCTCCAGGTTCTCCCTGTTGTGCGAACCTCGGCGACCTTCTCCGTGAAGAGGCAAAACGGGCATTCCCTCCCCCGCCCCGCCCTCCTTTAGCGACAATTACACTGTCGCCCGGAACCACGAGATCAGCCAACACCCGACTGGTGTCCGGATCCTTAACGAGTGTCCCGCATGGGACCTTGAGAACACGCCTTTCCCCGGCCTTTCCGTGCTGTTTTTTCCCCTTGCCGTTTCCGCCGTTTTCGGCGCTGAAACGGCGTGCATACCGGTAATCAGCCAGGGTAAAGAGGCTTTCATCGGCCTTCAGAACGATGTCGCCGCCGCTTCCACCGTCTCCGCCGTCGGGACCGCCTTTCGGGACATACTTCTCGCGGCGGAAACTTACGCATCCATTACCGCCCTTTCCGGCGATAAAAAGGATTTTTGCAGTATCAATAAATTTCATGAGCGAAACACCACCTGCTCCGTGGGAAAAGAAAGCGGGCCCACCAAATGGTCCAGGCCCGCGGTTATCCATTGAACGCCGCCGCGCGGCGCTTTTGCTGCGACTTTTCCCTGTAGCCGAAAAATTTTCATCCAGCCTTTCTATACCGTTGTAACCGGCTCTACGGTCACGAACTTTCTTCCGGCTTTTGTAACGTAACGGACTTTCCCGCCGGAAAGCGCGAAGAGGGTGTCATCCTTCCCCCGCCCGACATTCATTCCCGGATGATATTTCGTTCCACGCTGTCTGACAAGGATATTTCCGGCCTTGACTACCTGTCCGTCGGAACTCTTGATGCCAAGTCGCTTGCTGATACTGTCACGACCGTTCGCCGTGCTGCCCTGCCCCTTTTTATGAGCGAAAAGCTGCAGATCAAAACGTTTCATCCTGCTCCACCTCCGTAATCCGAACATGCGACGGATATGATTCGGCCATAGCCCGAAGGCTTTCCGCCGCCGTCTCCATGAGCACCGTTGCACATTTCTCTTCAGGTTTTCCAAGGGTTATCGACATGAACCCGCCTTCATGATCCTTTTTGACCTCCACATCGGTCCGCCCCAGAATTTCCTTCAAGCCGATAGCCAAAGACTGGATCACCGTTGAGAGTCCCGCACAGACGATATCCTCGCCTTTTCCGGCAAAAGCGGCATGCCCCCGGATCTCGATTTTCAGGGTACGGCCTCCCTTTTGGACAAGACGGACATCAGTCATTTCAGCGTATCAGGCTTCTATTTCCTCGATACGAAGTCTCGTGAATGATTGCCTGTGACCCTGGGTCCTTCGTGACTGTTTCGACTTATTCTTGTATTTGAAGACCGTGACTTTTTCCCCTTTGCCTTGCTTGTCGATCACGGCCCTAACCCGCGCGTTTTCCAGGTACGGAGTACCGACGGAAACTCCTTCGTCGGCTGCAACCATCAAAACCTTGTTCAGCTCGACTTTTTCACCGGGCTCTCCCTGAATCTTCTCGACATTTATCACGTCGCCCGACGCAATTCGGTATTGCTTGCCTCCCGTTTCTACAACTGCGTACATACATATCCTCCTTCCGCTGGAACCGAGGGCGTCTCTCGAGGAGATCTTGCGAGCCCTTTCCATGCGTTTTTCCTCACAGCTTCTGGATTGTAAGATGCCTGGCCGGCTGCGTCAAGCCGCTCCGACCGAATGTGCATTATACCATAAAACGTCCCGTCATTTCCCGTTGGCAGCGACCAGCGATCTCGCATGCACGAGGGCTTCCGGGGCCTCGTGGTCGCCCGCCAGCATTCTGGCAATCTCCACGACTCTCTTTTCGCCCGAGATTTCCTCAACGCTCGTTACGTCCCTCGTCCTTTCCACCTTGAGATGCTGATCGGCGAGGGCGGCGATAGAAGCTTCGTGGGTTACCAGGATCACCTGGCAATAGTCCGATAGCTCACGCAGCTTGTATCCCGAAAGCATGGCAGCCTTACCACCGAGTCCCGCTTCAACCTCATCGAAAACAAGAACCGGAGGCAGAAGTTCCCGCGGTGATGCGCATTGCAATGCCAGAAGTATCCTGCTCAGCTCTCCTCCTGAAGCGACTTTGGCCACCGAGTCTTTCATACTCCCTCCATCGGAAAGAAAAAAATCCACGTCATCGGCACCATGAGGCCTGACTTTTTCCGCCGGGCGCAGGTCAACTCCAAAGCTGAAGGTCTCCATTCCCAGGTCGGCGAGCACGGCATTTACCGCCTTTTCAAGACATCCTGCGGCATCCTTGCGCGCTTTCCTGAGCTCGAGGGCAAGGTGCGAGACCTCTTTCCTCAGGGCTGAGCATTCTTCCTGCAGGGACAAAAGCGTTTCCCTGCTGTTTCTCAGCCATTCCAGCTCTTTCGTCGCCTGCCTTTCGTATTCCACAAGATCTGAGACCCTTTGCGAACGTGTGCTACGTTTGAGTTTTCTGAGAACCCCGAGACGCCGTTCCAGGGATGCGAAGAATTCCTGGAGTTTTTCGGGATCTTCGTTTTCGAGGTGTCTCTCGCAAACCTCCTCGATGGATCGCAACCCTCCCAGGAGAGCTTCCGTCAATTCCCCGAAATCTTCCTTTTCCTCCAGGTCCACTAGGTTTCTCAGTTCGTATATGATCATTTCAAGCCTGCTTCTGAGACCTTCGCCAGCGTACCCACCTGTCAATTCATCATAAATGGACCGGATTTTTTCCGACCTTGAAATTTTTCGTTGAGTCTCACTCAGGGATTCTTCCCAGCGTTCTTCGCTGTCTTCGTCTATATGGAGAGAACGGATTCTCGACAATAGTTCCTCGGCGCCCTCATAGCGTTCCTCGATTTCCTTTCTTCTTTTCACAAGCGCCGTCCATTCCCTTTCCTTTTTTATTGCCGCCGAAACCATCTCCTGAAGTTTCTCCCTGAGCGAAATCACCGTTCCTCCGCCCCGGGCATCGAGAAGGTTCAGCTGCCGCTTGGTGTCAAGCAGGTCCAGCTGGGCGAACTGGCTTTGTATGCCTATATATGGGTTCATCATGTTCTGGAGAGAGTTCAGCGAAACCGGCCTGTCCTGGACATAGCTTTTCGTTCGGCCGGTTCTTGAAAGAATGCGCCGTACCACCAGAACACCTTCCTGGATCCGGAGTCCTTCCGGCAAACCCTCCAGCGCGTCTTTTGGCGCAAGAACGGCATGGACCTCGGCTTCATCATTGCCGGCCCGGATCAGCGAAATCTGGGCACGCTTCCCGCTCGCAAGCTCCAGTGCCCGGATAAGGCTGCTTTTCCCCGCCCCGCTCTCCCCGGTAATGGCAATAAATGACCCGTGCAGGCAAAGATCCGCCTGCTGTATGCCGCCGATGTTCTTTACGTGCAGCTCTTCGAGCATCTTTAGTCACTCACTCCCGAAATCATCCTCGTATTGATGACCCCAACGGAATTTCTCCCGCAAGAGCGAGTAATAATCCTTTTCCGGCATGGTTATGACGCTGATTTGTCGCTCCCTGTCCAAGGAAACGCTGACGCTGTCACCCGGAAGGATTTCATAACCGAGCTGCCCATCCTGGGTCAACATGATCTCCCTGTGCTGCCCCTCTGGTGTTATGGTAACCACATCCCCGTCACTGAAAACCATGGGGCGTGAATACAAGGTATGGGCACAAATAGGCACCACCAGGACACAGTGGACATGGGGAGGGACAATCGGCCCCCCCGCTGAAAGGGCGTATGCCGTAGAGCCCGTCGGCGTTGCAAGGATGATGCCATCAGCCCTCATGATGCTGAGCTGCCTGTTTCCCACAGATATCGCCAGGGAAATCAGGCGCGCAAAAGGACCCTTTGTGATGACAAGGTCATTGAGGGCGTAAACTTCGTGTTTTTTCGTGTCGCCCCTGTAGACGACACCATGGAGCATTGACCGTTTTTCAAGTAAGTAATCACCTTCCGAAATTCTTTGAAGGTTTTCAAAAGCTTCTCTCGGGTCACCGCAGGAAAGGAATCCGAGGTGCCCTACGTTGATCCCGAACAGGGGGATATCATGTCCCAAAACATACCGGGTCGCCCTCAGAAAGGTTCCGTCTCCTCCAAGAATGAGGGCAACATCAACTGCGTCCTTCCATTCGGCGTCCTGTGTTTCCGGTTCGCCGAGGACATGTGCTTCGTGCGGGGGAAACAGGAAGGGAATATTGTTCTTCCTGCCCCAATTCACAAGCTTCCCGGCCAGGTTCAGTGCTTCATGTTTCTGGGTGTTCACAAGCATTCCTATCTTCGCTGGTTTCTTCACCTTTCCCGCCCTCCTTTCATCATGTCCTGGCCGCCCTCGAAAAAACCGGCAGAATGCGCTGTTTCGACCTTCTGCACGATTATTCTCTCCAGTTCGCCTGCATCAAGGCAACCGCATTGGGGCTTCGAACCCCTTTCCGCCTTGACAAGATACAGAAAAAATTCCCTGTTTCCTTCAGGACCCAAAAGTGGCGACACGTCCAGGCCGGCAACAACCAGTTCCGTAACATCCCTGACAAAGGTGCATAAACTACGAAGCACCTTTTCATGAACCTCCCTGTCCCTGACGACGCCCTTTTTACCCACCTTCGCCCTGCCGGCCTCGAATTGAGGTTTGATCAGCGCTATACACACGCCTCCCTTTTCGAGAAGGGTATCAGCGACGGGAAGAATATGCCGCAGGGAGATGAATGAGACATCGATCGTCACGAGACTTGTCCGGTCAAAAGATTCGGGTGGCAAATCCCTTGCGTTCGTCCGCTCCATGACAACAACTCTCGGGTCATTGCGGAGCTTCCATGCCAGTTGCCCGTATCCGACATCGACAGCATACACTTTTTTTGCCCCTTTTTGGAGCAGTACATCGGTAAATCCTCCAGTTGAGGCACCGATATCTACGCAACACCTTCCTTGGACAGAAACGGCGAAAGACTCGAGAGCCCGCAGAAGTTTCCGGGCTCCACGGCTGACCCACTCTTGTCTCTTGCCGGTCATCTCGATCGAGCAGTCCTCCTGAACCATGGAAGCGGGCTTTTTCACGGGGAAACCGTCAACCAGGACTTCTCCCGAAAGTATCATCTCCCGCGCCATGGACCTGCCCGAGACAACCCCCCGTTTAACCAGAAGCTTGTCCAGGCGTTCCCTCTTTGGCGGCACGGTACAGGTTCACCACACTCTCAGCGGTCAGGCCGCAGTACTCCCATTGCCTCTCTCTTGCACCGTGTGGCACGAAGGTGTCACGAATCGCTATGGTTTGCACCGGACAGAATGATTTTCCCGATCCCGAAAAAGATGCAATCTGCTCTCCCACACCGGCTCTCTGGCTTCCTTCTTCAAGGACAACCGAAAAAGAGTGGGATTTCAAAATCCCGGTGATCCTTTCCATATCGAGGGGTTTGAGAAAGCGGAGGTCGACAATCGTCGGTTCGGGCACACCAGCCTTTGCCGCAGCCTCAGCAGCCGATAGGGCCAGCGGTATCGTTGCACCATAGGCGAAAAGCGCCCATTCACATCCTTCCTGTAGCGTTGCCGCTTTTTTCCACCCGGGTGTTCCAGCCGGCAATTGTCCCGCCCGTTCAGCCGCCCTGCCTTTCGGGTAGCGGATCAGACAGGGACCTCCGCTGCGCAGCCCTTCAGCATACATCCACTCCATTTCGACAACATCCCTTGGAGCCATTATGGTCAACCCCGGGATGGCGGAACTCCAGGAAACATCGAAAAGTCCATGATGCGTCGGCCCATCCTCGCCAACCAGCCCCGCCCGGTCAACGGCAAAGATAATGGGAAGTTTCTGCAGGGCAACATCGAGAACCAGCTGATCCATGGCCCTCTGCAGGAAGGTCGAATAGATCGATACAACGGGTCTGAGCCCTCCAAGGGCCATTCCTGCAGCAAAACTCAAAAGGTGCTCTTCGGCAATTCCCACATCGAAAAAACGCTCAGGAAAGGTCCTGCTGAACGACTCGAGTTTCGAACCGGCTTTCATGGCCGCCGTCAGGCAAACAACCCTTTCGTCCCGACGAGCCATTTCCTCGATCATGTCTGCCGAAAAGGCACTCCAGCTGCGGTCTGCCCACCTGACATCATTGGTTTCGAGACAGGTTTCCTTTCCCTTCGGGGAAAGGCCGTGGTATGTTTCGGGATCATGTTCCGCCTCAGTCAAACCCTTGCCCTTTTGTGTCACCACATGAAGAAGAAGCGGTTTGTCGTACATTCCGGCCAGGCGGAAAATGTCTTCCATTTCCTGCAGGTCATGACCGTCAAAAGGACCCCAGTAGCTGATGCCAAGCTCCTCGAACATGTTTTCCGGCTGCAGCAGATGCTTCAGTGACTGTTTGAGACGAGACAGCGTCTTTTCGATACTGTCACCTTTTGGCAGGTTTTTGCAATTCTGCTTGATGACGGCTTTCACTTTCTTATAGGCGGGATGAACGCTCATGCGGGCGATATGGTCGGCAAGTCCGCCAATATTGGGACTGATGGACATCCGGTTTTCGTTCAGAATGATGATGATTTTTGACCCTGTCTCTTTTACGTTGTTCAGTGCTTCCAGCGCAACACCGTTTATTAGGGACCCGTCACCGATGACGGCCACTACATGATGTGTTTGCCCCTGCAGGTCCCTGGCCTTCGCGTATCCCAAAGCAGCCGACAGGGAAACGCTGCTGTGCCCTCCACAGTAATGGTCGAAATGACTTTCAAGAGGTGTCGGAAAACCGCTGATTCCTCCCCACTGTCTCAGGGTGTGGAACTTTCTTTTTCTCCCAGTGAGTATCTTGTAGGCATAAGCCTGATGCCCGACATCGAAAATAATCCTGTCTTCTGCTGGTTCGAACACCCTCAAAAGGGCGACGATCAATTCGACGGCACCAAGGGAAGACCCCATGTGCCCGCCGTTTTGGCTGACGGTATCAATGATTTCCTTGCGAAGGTCTTTGCACAGAAGAACCAGTTCCTCGTTGCCCAGATCTTTCAAACCCTTGTAATCATCGATTCCTTCAAGAATCGGCATAAAGGTTCCTCCCGTATCAGGCACTCCTAGCCCCCAGGTAATCCACAATTCCCTCGAGGGTCGTTGTATCACGCCCTATCCCCGAAAGAGCCACCTTGGACCTCCTAGACTGGTCGGCAGCCATTTCCCGTGCGGTTTCAAGGCCCCAACGGTGCACGAAGGAATTTTTCTCTTGCAGGGCGTCTTTGCCGGGCGTCTTGCCAAGCTGTTCCGCTTTTCCCGAAATATCGAGTATATCGTCCACAATCTGGAAGGCAACCCCGAGATGTGACCCGTAGGATGAAAGACACTTCAGTTCTTTTCGCAAAGCGCCTCCAAGACATGCCGGAGCCATAACGCAGGCACGGAGGAGGACCGCCGTTTTCCAGTAGGCGATCCTCCATGGCGAGACCTTCGCGCGCTCCGATTCTTCCGTATCAAGAGTCTGACCGCCGCATATCCCTGCAGGCCCTGCGGCTTCAAGAATCATCCGCAGTGCCGCCAGTATCGGCCCAGACGGAACGCGACCGTTCGCTTCTAGTGTTCTCGCCGCATGTCCGGGTCCCATCAAAAAAAGAGCGTCTCCGGCCAGAAGAGCCATTCCCTCTCCGAAAACCATATGATTCGTCGGCTTTCCCCTCCGCAGGACGTCATCATCCATGCAGGGCAAATCGTCGTGAATCAGTGAAGCCGTATGGATCATTTCCAGTGCCACCGCAAGAGTCATGCTGTCCTCTTCATGGACACCGAAAACGCGTCCGCTTTCCAGTGCCAGAAAGGGTCTGATTCGTTTGCCCCCGGCAAGAAGAGAATATGTCATGGCATGCCAGAGAAGTGACGGAACTGCCGGAGGTTTTTGCGATGTGAAGCGCTCGAGGGCATGCTCCACCTTTTCTCCCGTCATCCGGAGCTTATTCCCGAAATCTTCTTGCTCACCCTTCATTGGCTGGTCCACCTTCTTGACGCGGATCCCACGCGCTCCCGACAACGTCGTCGGCATCCTCCGAAAGCAACTGGATTTTCTGTTCCGTCTCGTTCAAAAACCGCCGACATCTCTTGACCAGGCCTATTCCTTCCTCAAAGAGCGAAAGCGATTCCTCAAGGGGCATCGCCTCGGAATCAAGGTTTTCGACGATTTCCTGAAGCCGCTTCATGTCTTCCGTAAAGGTCATGCCGATTCCCCCGATCTCACTATTTTCAAAAAACCCGTGAAGGGCCTTCTTGCAGTTTTGATGAGTGGCATGATACAATTCACTCCGTTTTGATTTGCAAGGAACGCAACGAGGAGGAATGTTTCATGTCCAAAATTTGTGAATGCTGCGGTCGCGGCCCGGCGACTGGCAATACCGTCAGTCACTCGAACAGGCACTCCAAAAGACGCTGGTTGATCAACCTTCAAACCGTGAAAGTAGATCTTGGCGGCGAAACGCGACGGATGAAGATTTGCACCCGCTGCCTCCGCTCGGGCAAAGTCAAGAGGGCTGTCTAGGACAGTCCTCTATTCTTTTTTTCCGACCAGAAGTCCAGGTACACCCCAAGCAGCCCCTCATCAAGAGAAACCTCTACCGTTATCTCTTTTCTTTCTTCGTTTCGGAGGACCTTGTTGCTGACCGCATAGGGTTTATCAAGCAGGAGCTTTCCACAATGGAGCTCCCATCTCACCCCGGTGACGCATACACCACGGCATCGAGGTGACAGGGACAGAAGCGAAAGGTTGAAGGGAAGTTCAAAAAATCTTAGCATACTCCTCCCTCGCCCTCGCAGCAAAAGAAGGACCTCCTTTTCGTCTGCCATTCCCCAGGGGGAAAGGCCCCACCTGCAGGACCAGACCAGCGAATAGACAGCACTCAGCAGGTGATCGAAACGTCCTCCCCAGCCCCCGGTCACGAGGACCCTGCCATCAGGAAAACGCCTTGCCGCTTCCGAAAGCGCCAGCTGCAAATCGGTACGGTCCTTTTCCGCCGGGAATTCCAGCACCTTGACACCCGCGTCAACAACCCATTGCAGGACCATCCTATCGGCACTGTCCTTGTCCCCGACGAAAAGGTCGGGAATCAGTCCGGCATCTCTGCAATTTCCGGCTCCCTTGTCGACCGCCCAGACGGCACAGCAGGAATCTGCAGTCCCGCGAAGCCACATTTCATTGGATTGCCTGCCGCCGGCAACCAAAAGCAGAGGTTTCTGCGAGGCTTTGCCTTCCCTGCAGACCTCGACCTGAGGTAATCGCAGCTTTTCCGACATCACATTCCGCCTCGCAGATGCTCTTCCAGTATCTGCTGAGCCTCGTCCTCATCGACGAGAATCTCCCTCGGTCGCGCTCCGTCCTGGGCTCCCACAATACCCATTTGCTCGATGGTATCCACCAGCCGTGCCGCCCTCGTGAAGCCTATCCTGAGCTGCCTTTGAAGCCGGCTCGCAGAAGCAATGCCCGATTGCAGGATAATATTCACGGCCTCTTCGACAAGAGGGTCATCAAGGAAGGGAGTATCCTGTCCACCCCGTGACTCCAGCTGTTCATCCAGGTCTATGTGCTCGGGTTCTCCGAAAAGAACGACAAGGTAATCAATAAACCGGTTAATTGCAGCCTCTTCCAACATCGGTCCCTGCAGGCGCATGGGCTTGGAAAGCCGTGGTGTCGAAAACAGCATGTCTCCACTTCCCAGCAGCTTTTCCGCCCCTCCAATGTCCAGCACCGTCCGTGAATCCGTTTGGGAAGGAAGCGTAAAGGCTACCCGGGCGGGGACATTTGCCTTGATGAGCCCCGTCACAACGTTGACGGAAGGCCTCTGCGTCGCGATGATGAGGTGTATCCCCGTGGCCCTTGCCATCTGGGCGAGGCGGCAGATATAATCCTCCACCTCTTTCGGCGAAGTGAACATCAGATCCGCGAGCTCGTCGATAATGATAACGATGGAGGGAAGCCTGTCTTTCGGGAGAGCTTTTGCGTTGTACCCCTTGAGGTTCCTCACCCTTGCCTGGGCGAAAAGTTCATAACGCTTCTCCATCTCCCTTATGGCCCATCCAAGTGCGTGGACGGCTTTTTTGGCGTCCACCACGGGTGGCATCAGGGTGTGGGGTAGCCGTTCGTAGATTTTCATTTCCACACGCTTCGGATCGATGAGAAGGAGCTTCATTTCCTCCGGTCTTCTCGAATAGCACAAGGAGGCGATACAACACGAAATAAAGACGCTTTTCCCTGAACCGGTCGTTCCAGCGACGAGCAGATGCGGCAGCTTCTCCAGCCCTATGGTCAAATGACGTCCGTCGACTGCCACGCCGATTCCAAGGGGCAGGTCATTCGCTCCCTCTGAAAAAGCGGGATGCTCCAGAATGGATCGCAGGTTCACCGCTTTCCGCGAGGGATTCGGTACTTCGATTCCGACATAGGGCTTCCCCGGAATGGGCGCTTCCACCCGAAGACTCGGAACGGCAAGGGCTACAGCCATGTCATTGGCAAGCCCGGACACCCGGCTTACCTTTATTCCCGGGGCCAGTTGCAGCCGGTATTGCATGACCGTAGGTCCCACAATGGTCTCTGCGAGCTCGGCTTCTATGTTGAACTCCTTTAACGTTGAAATGACGTGACGACCGTTTTCTGCGATTTCTTCTTCATCGATATCTTCGGAATAGGCCCCCGCTTCTCCGAAAAGTTCAAGGGGCGGGGGAAAATGTCCCGCCTCTACATCCAAATCGCCAAAAAGGCCTGTGGAATCCGGCACGTCGACATATTCGCCATAGTCGTCGGCATCATCATCTTCGGGAGAGGCTTCGAGCTGCTGGACTTTTTCACCTTTGTGCCGCCTGATGAGAACCAGCCCTTCCTCCTTGCCGCCTCCAGAGCCGGGAATCCTGCGAGCCTCACGCTTTGTCCCCGTCGTCTCATCCGTTCGCAAGGGAACCTCCTTTTCACCCCGTGCCCCGGTTTTTCTGGACTCTCGCCTTGAAAAAAACTTTTTCAACAAGCCTGCAGGCAAAAAGATCAAGTCGCGAAGTTCTCCCTTCGACACAATTCCGTAAAGCCATACCGTGGCAAACAGGAGCGCAAAACCCGTAATAACCGCCCCCGTGATTCCGACGTAACGAAAAAGGCTTGTCGCTACAAGACGTCCGATTATGCCGGGGTTCATCCAAAAGATGCCTCCGGCGTCAGGAATTTGTTCCCGCATGCCCAGAACAAGTGCCGCACACAGGTAAAGACATGTCGTTCCGGCAGTTTCTCTCAGTACAGGGCGTCCGCTGTTTTTTTCAAACAGGGCAAGAGGAAGCGCATAGAGACCGTAGACAAGAAAAATGAGGACACCTCCGCCAAAGATCCCGATCAGGAGGGAACGGTTGATCCAGGCTCCAAGTTCTCCCGTCTGGAACCTGAAAAAGGAGGCCAGAAGAAAGAGGTCCGCCAGCAGCATTGCAATAAGAAAAGCCCCGACCGCTGCCCTGCCGCCCGAAAAAACGGCGGGAAAAATGGAATTCTCCCCGTTCGGTTTCCTCACGGCAGTTTTTCTGCTGTTTTGTTTTTTGTCTTTCTTTTTGTCTTCCTTACGAAAAATTCTGAGGATGTTCATCCGCTGTATCGCTTCCCCCTACCGTCAGCGCCTCTACGAGAATGGTTGGTTGACCGTCCGTTACCGGTACATGCTGCCCGGACTTGCCACAAACGCCCGATTCGAAATGCAGGTCGCTCCCCACTGCACTGATGCGCTTGAGAACCTCAGGCCCGTTACCTGTCAATATGGCATTTTTGACGGCTTTCCCTTTCTTCCCATTTTTCACAAGATATCCTTCCTCCACATGGAACACGAAATCGCCCGTGGTCGGGTGAACCTCGCCACCACCCATCTTGAAAACAAGCAACCCTTCTTTGAGGGATCCGACGATCTCATCCGGATCCTGTTCGCCACCCATTATAAAGGTATTGGACATTCTCGGCATCGGCGGAACACTCCACGAAGCCCGTCTCCCGTTACCGCTTCGTGGCAAGTCCTGGTTTTTTGCCGTCTCGACATCCGTCAAAAGACCCCGCAACACCCCGTTTTCAATAAGAACCGTCCTTTGCGCCGGAGTTCCCTCATCGTCAAAGGGATAGCTGCCATAAAGGTCCGGGATGGTTGCGTCATCCACCAGGGTAACGAGCTCGCTGGCAACGGTCTGCCCTGTTTTCCCACGGTAAACGGAATAGTCTTTTTCAAGGATATCGGCTTCAAGGCCGTGGCCGCAGGCTTCGTGTATCATCGTTCCCCCTGCCTGGCCGCCAAGAATGACAGGCATAATCCCTGCCGGACACAAAACGGCACCTGCCTGCAGGAATGCTCTTTGAAGGGCTTTTTCACCAATTTCTTCAAGATCCCTGCTTTTAAGAAACTTGCCGGCATCTACAGACAGTGCCTGAACCTCATACCCCGTAAAGAGGGAGCCTTTTTCCTCTACCACAACCTGCACGGAAAACCTGGTCGCTTTACGCGCCTTTCTAAGAACAGTACCTTCCGATGTAAATATGCCAATGTCCGAATCAACGGTGCCGAATCGCAAGCTCACTTGCCGCACCATGGTAGACATGTTCCTGAGATGCCGGTCCACTTTTTCCAGTCGTCCTCCTTCCACGTTCCCGGCTTCGGGATCACCGGCCACGAGGTCCTTCGATGAAGGTATGCCGTTTTTCGCAAAAGCCCTCTTACGGCCCTCGTGTCGTGACCGGCACTCCAATACGCCTCGGGAAGCTTCTCTCACAAGGGTCCCGGGCAGATATGTATAAAGGGTTGAATCTTGAAAAAGCAACCGTACCCCCGTTCCACTGTTTTTGCTTGTCCTGGCCTCCTCCAGTCGCCCGTTTACAAATTCCACCGAGTGAGACAAGGACTTTCCGGCGAAAATATCGCCGAAGTCTGCGCCGCTTCCGGCGAGCATTTCACAAAGGTCAAAATATTCATCCATAGGTCATTCCTCGCATTTTAAAAGGTTTTCAGAATAGAGAAAACAACAGCGGAAGAAGTCAATTCTTTCTCATCCGGATTTCCCGTATGGCCTTCAGGTGTTCCCCGTAGGTCCGACTGAAACGGTGTCGCCCCTGTGTATCGGCAACGTAAAAAAGATAGGGGGTTTTTTCAGGTCGCAGGGCGGCTTCCCAGGCTTCTTCAGAGGGAATGCAGATAGGGCCCGGAGGCAAACCGGGAATTTTGTACGTGTTATACGGGGAATCTATTTCCAGATGGCGATGCAGAACCCGTGACAGGGCCTCCCCCCGCAAGCTCCAAGCATATACTATTGTGGCGTCTATCTGCAGTGGCATGCCTTCACGAAGCCTGTTTTCAATCACCCCGGCGATAAGGGGACGCTCCTCCCCTGTTCCCGTTTCTTTTTCTACAAGGGAAGCAACGATGGCGATCTTAAGCAATTCGTCGGCTTCTTCGATCACCTTCGATTCAACGGTCCTCGCGCCGATCTTTTCCCACCATGCCTTGGAAGCGCTTTGTATCAGCTGCTTGAATCCTGATTCTCCGGGGACCACCTGGTAGGTGTCCGGGAAAAGAAAGGCAAGTCTGTTTCGGGCTGAGTCGGGTAAAAGGGCATGAACGTTTGAGGGGTAGTTCGAGTCGTCCTCCAGAAGAGTTGTCAACTCTTCTGAATTTATTGAATGAGTATCCAGTATGCTCTTCCACGTCGTACCTGGCAAAAGGGTCAGTAAATCCGTTTCAGGTTCCGCCTGTTTCATCTGTTTCGCAACTTCCCATGGACTCCCTTTTCTGATCGAATATGTCCCGGGCTGTATCGTCCTGTCGGCACCAAAACGGACCAGCCAAAACGCGAGAGCGGCAGGATCATCAACGACGCCTGTCGCAGAAAAATCCTTTGCTATCCGGGAAGCGTTTTTGCCTGGCTGAACCTGGACGAAAACTTCCGGCCCCCTCCCATACTGAATCCCTTCAAGCATCATTTCCGGGACAGCGGAAATGAGAAAAAAGTAATACCCTGCGGCGCAGATCAACATTGCTGCTGAAACCACGATATGAAACAACCCTTTCCCGATACTGTCCGTTTCCTTTTTATTCATGCCGTCATCCTCCACGGGGAGAAGCTTTCATGAACAGACACGGCGAGGACAGAACTTGCTGTCTCTCGCCGTGCCCTTTTCGCCAGACCACAAGGCAGGAACCTCCTGATGTCTCTTTTTGAGAAGGCCTCTTTACTGCAGTTCGTCAACTGCTTCCCTTGCCGCTTCAAGTAATGTCCCGTCGGCGACGAGACGGGCCGTCTTCTGAATAAGCGGATGAAGGTATTCGTCTTTTTGTATGAAAGGTATTTCATCCCGAATTGCTCTGTAGACGTTTCCGGTTCCCTTGCCGGGTCTAAGGGGCTTGAGGAAATCCAGCCCCTGGGCCGCCGTCAGGAATTCGATGGCCAGGATGTTCCTGACGTTATTGAGAATGTTCGAGGCTTTTCGGGCAGCATACATGCCCATCGATACGTGATCTTCCTGGTTCGCTGACGTAGGGATCGAATCGACGGACGATGGATGGGAGAGCCCCTTGTTTTCAGATACCAGAGCCGCTGCGACGTACTGGGGTATCATGAACCCGCTGTTGACTCCACTTTCGGAAATCAAAAAGGGAAGCAATCCGGAAAGCTTGTGATCCACCAGCCTTGCAACGCGCCTTTCGGAAATATTCCCTATCTCTGAGAGGGCTATTCCCAGAAAATCCATCGCCAGCGCTACAGGCTCTCCATGGAAATTTCCCCCGCTGATCGCCTCGCCTTCGGCCGGGAAAATCAGCGGATTATCCGTCACAGAATTGATTTCGATCTGGATCTTGGACTTCACATATTCCAGAGCATCCCGGCTGGCGCCGTGAACCTGGGGAACGCATCGGAGGGAGTAAGCATCCTGCACCCTGTCATGTTTGTGTTTTTCTATGATTTCACTGGATTCTATCAGGGCCCGGACATTCCCCGCCACAATTTGCTGCCCCTCGTGAGGCCGGAGTTCATGAGTCCGTGGATCAAAGGCATAGGGAACTCCTTTCAGTGCCTCAAGTGAAAGCGCGGCGGCAACATCCGCTAGGGGGATAAGCTGGAGCGCATCATACAACGCAAGAGCGCCGACGGCTGTCATGACAGTTGTTCCGTTATTGAGCGCCAGTCCTTCCTTTGGCCCAAGCCGTATAGCCTCCAGGTTTGTCTTCCGCAATGCCTCCGAAGCGGGTATCCTTTTTCCCTCATAGATCACGTCCCCAAGCCCCAGAAGCGAGATACCGAGGTGCGAGAGGGGACAAAGATCGCCGCTTGCGCCCACAGAACCCTGCTCGGGAATAATCGGATGTATCCCGAGATTGAGAAAACGGACAAGTTGTTGAAGCGTTTTAAGGGTAATTCCGGAAAAACCCCGAATCAGGGTGTTCACCCTGAGAAGCATGATAGCTCTCGTCACGTCTTCCGGGAAAGGGTTCCCGACTCCGCAAGCATGGCTTTTCAGAAGATTCTCCTGAAGCTCCTCGCTTTTTTCGGGTGGAATAGCTGTAGACGCCAGATCACCGAAACCCGTTGTCACACCATAGATCGACTTCCCTTCCCGAACCCAGGACGAGACCATATTGGAACCGCGCTCAACGAAAGCAACGGCGGAATTATCGAGCTCCACCTTCTGTCCGTGACGTGACACACTGACAATGTCTTCGAGATGCAAGGAATGCCCGTTCAGCTTGAGTGACTCTCCCATTCCCATCAGCTCCCGGATGAAACCGGCATAGTGCCGATCCTTATCAATTTCCTACCCTAAAAGGGTATATGGAAAATCATTTCATGACAATACCAAGCGGGGTATTGCAAAAACCACAGCGTCCGTTTTTGTCAACCCCGATGTTCTCCGTTCGGTATCCCTTTCTTCTCATGACTGTTGTCTTGCATCCGGGACAAACCGTTTGGGATTCATGCTCCACGTTTCCGAGGTATACGTAATGGAGCTTCCTTTTTCCATATTCCGCGTACCGCTTCAAAAGTTCCACCGACGTCGGCGGCCGGTTCCATCTGTGATGCGGGAAATACCGTGAAATGTGCAATGGTATCGACGGCGACCGTTCGGATATCCAATCCACCATAGCGCAAAATTCGGCGTCGTCATCATTAATACCCGGCACGACGAGGTGGGTGAGCTCCACATGCACTTTCGCCTCAATTGCTTCATCAATTCTTTCCAGAACCGGGCCCAGGGAGCCCCCTACCTGCCGGTAGCTGTCCCCGGAAAAGCCTTTCAGATCAATATTCACGGCGGAAACCAGCGGCAGCAGTTCATTCCAGGGTCCACATTTGATGTAGCCGTTCGTCACTAGCACGGTATCAAGGTTTTCCTGCCTCAAGCGCCTTGAGGTCCTGAGGACGAATTCATACCAGACAGTAGGTTCATTGTAGGTGAAGGCAACAGAACCTGTTTTCTCGCGCTTCGCGAGCAGTACAACGTCATCGGGTTCCATGTCGGCAAGGCGAACCCTCCTCGAACAGCGCGCAAGCTCCCAGTTCTGACAAAAAGGACAGTCTAGGTTGCAACCGATGGTTCCCAGGGACAGGATCAACGCTCCAGGTCGCCAGTGAAACAATGGTTTTTTCTCCACCGGATCGGGGGCCACAGATGCGACCTTGCCGTCGTTCTCTGTCACAAGTCCCTCGGCGGTTCCCTTCCTGACAAGGCATCGTCCACGCCCGCTTCTTCCTACAAGACACTCATGAGGACAAAGATCACACCGAGACATTTGGTTTTCCCTATGCCACCAGAGCGCAGGGCGTCCTGTACCACCCGACTGTCCTTCACTCACCGGATCATCGCCCTCCCTTCTCAGAATGACGGTCCACGGTGAACCTGCTTATCCGGACATGTTCGGGGGTCATAATTCCGGCTTTTCGCATGGCTATGTCCAATTGCTCCGTGACGGTGCCGATCCCGGGCAGATCAGGAAGCAAGACTCCTTTCAATGATCCTTTCGTTACAATGACCCCGTATTTTGAAGGGTCAAGCTGCCCCGTCGAGGATATGGGCTCCGGTGTCGAGAGGACATCCACGGAGAGAAGGATCTCTTCTAGCTCTTTCCTTGTCACCGGCGGGAATCTTGGGTCGCGTGTCGCGGCGGCGCAAGCATTTTCAGCTATTTCATAGGCCAGATTTTCCCTGACGGGTTCGATAGTCCCAATGCAGCCTCTCAGGGTTCCGTCAGGTTTCTTCAGCGATACGAAACAAGCTTTTTTCTCCCGAAGAAGAGACTTTCCCTGTTCATCGAGCAACCCTTCAACATCAGGCTTCAATCCTGTTTCAAGGTATTTCTCGAGAACACATCTGGCGATCCAAGTGTGGGACTGCATTCTCGTCAGGTCAGGCCCGGTTTTCTCCTTGTCATTTTCCGTGGAAGGTGTTTCCTGTTCTGCGGTCTCCGGATTCTTCCAGAGGGCAACACCATATCCGACGCCGAAAGGTCCCTCGTAGGACAGCAGGCGTATCCCGCCGCCGGAGAGGCCTATGAGAGCCAACGCAGACCGCAAACCGCATTCGCCCGCTGCCGAAATGGTCTTTTCTCCCAGCTCGAGAATCGGCTCGGGAGTACCCTTTTCAATGGCCTCGCAAAGGGCGCCGTCGTGTTTCTTCCCATCGGGATGAAAACCGCCCGGCGCTCCCGGTTCAAGGCGGTGCGAAAGGTCTCCGCTTGCCACGAGGGCCCATGTCCCTTCACTTTCAAAACGAGAGAGCGCCTTGCCGAAATTCCACGCCTCTTCGTAACCCAGACCAATGGGATTCATAAGCAGCATAGGAGGAATCCGGTCCCATCTTTTCTTGAGGAAAGAAAGCGGGACAACGGCACCGTAATCGAGGTTGAAAGTTCCTCTTTCGACCAATTCTAGAGGAAACATCCGCCCGAGCTCTTTTACCAGCCTTTCGCCTTCCCCGCCAGTTCCTTCGACTTCAACGTTTACGGCGCGGACACCGAAATCCGCCAGCGAACCCGTGTATTTCCGGGCCGAAAGGACGGTGCATCCGCCCGCAAAAGGTGCATGTGGGTCAAGTACAAGAAGGAAAGACGGAATAAACGGCCGGGTTTCTTCCGCCACTTGCTGCATAGCCAGAACCGAAGAACGGCAGTCGCTGTTTCTTGCGCCGCCGACTTCGGGAACGATAATGGGAGCATGAGGCATGAGTGTTCCCCATTTCCACATACGAACCACCCCCTGTTTCTTCTTCGAGGCTGCATCCCGTTATCGTCTATTATGCACTTGCAGGTCCTTTCTGACAAAAAACCCCGTGCGGGCGTCTCCCGCAGTCTCCGGACCTTTTGCTCATGCCGAATTTTACCCATTCCTATCGTTTTAGAGACACATTGTTGATGAGTTCGTAATACTTTCCGAGACTTCCGTGGTCAAGTCCCTCAAATCCTCTAGCGGCAAGATTCTGCATCATCTCCATGATGGATGCGGTGAGGGGCATGGAAACATGAAGCCCTCTGCCCGTTTCCAGAACATTATTTAGATCCTTGATATGAAGTTTGATCCTAAAGCCCGGTTCATAACGCTCCTCGAACATTCTCGGAGCCTTGTCCTCCATGCACTGACTCCCGGCAAGCCCTCCTCGTATCGCCTGAAAAACCCTTTCCGGATCCACTCCAGCACGTTTCGCAAAGGCCATGCCTTCAGCGACCGCAGCGATGTTCACGCCTACGATGGTCTGATTGACCAGTTTCGTGACCTGCCCGGCCCCGCTTTCCCCCACAAGGGTGCTCTTGCCGAGAAGGTCGAGAATATCTTTAACTTTCCCGTAGACCCTTTCCTTCCCGCCGACCATTATAGCCAGTGTCCCCTTTTCCGCCTTTTCCTGTCCCCCGCTCACGGGTGCATCAAGCATTTCAGCTCCCTTTTCCTCCACAAGGGCACATAACTCACGGGAGGTAATCGGTGCGATGGAACTCATATCCACAACGATCTTTCCGGGCGTAAGTGCCTCGAGGACTCCTTTTTCTCCACATATGACCTCACGGACGTGCGGTGAATTCGGAAGCATGGTGATGATGACATCCGTTCTCCCTGCAACATCTTCGGGCGATAATCCCTTTTCCGCTCCCGCCTGAACGGCATCTTCCAGGGCCTTTTCGACGATGTCGAAGGCTACTACCGATTTACCCGCTTTCAAAAGATTCTTCACCATTGGCTTTCCCATGATCCCGATGCCGATAAATCCGATCTTCATGTTACTCTCCCCCTTCATTGGTCTTTGGAAAACCCCTGCCCTGTCGGCCGCCTTTTTCTTTGCAGATGCCACCCGCCTCATGAACAGCCCTTCCCGGTTTGCTAAAAGGCAAGAGTGGAATCGAAGGAAAAAGTCGCGGAATAACGGAATGAGTGAAGAACAGCAGTACCATGCCTTCATAGTGATATAAGGATAACGCCGCTGTCAAGCAAGCATCCACTTCACGCTGGTGACCCTTTGATTTTTAGTTGACAAAGAATCATCAAAAGGAGAAGATGCCGAACAGGAAGAAAATGCATATCTGACAGTTGCCAGGTATTCATGTGTTGGGGGTGCTGACGTAATGAGTGGAGGTGACGACATTCACACGATCCTTCGGGAACTTGAGGAAACGGTGGAAAAGCTCGCGCACTGTAACGAAGAAGACTTCCGTGACCGTTCCGCTTCAGAAGACCGACATCCGGCTTTCACCGGAGCTTTTCCCGAGGATCTTGTGGTCCCCATAGCAAACATCATGACTCTTCATCTTTCCATGGGAGCCAGACTTCTGCTTCTAGGGTGTCTTCTCCAGAATTCCATCTGGGGCGAAAAAAGATACTGTTTCAACGAAATCGCCGCAATGGTCGGCATTTCCGACAGGACAGCCTACAGGGCGCTGAAGGAGATAAAGACAAGCGGTTTCTTTGAGGTCGACTCCCGGCCGGGTATCGGCGTTTCCATAGAACTTGACTGCATCAGGCACAGACTGAAAGACGAAGGGAAAACACTGCTTTGTGGATCATCTTCAACGAGTGGGGAGACTGACCTTTTCCATTGACATTTTACATTTTACAGGATAAGCATGGCGTCACCGAAGGAAAAAAACCTGTAGCGCATACTGACCGCCTCCTCATAGCTTTTCATGACAAGATCCCGCCCCGCAAATGCTGACACGAGCAAAAGAAGCGTGCTTTTCGGCAGATGGAAATTGGTCAGCATAGCATCAACGGCCTTGAAGGAATAGCCGGGGTATATATAGGCCTTCGTCCACAAGCCGCCATGCCTGACAATTCCCGATGCATCGTCGACCAGGCTTTCCAGTGTCCTGACAACGGTTGTTCCCACCGCCACGACCCTGTTCCCGTGTTTTCTGGCCTCGTTTATCCGCCTGGCCGTCACGTCGCTGACACTGCAGTATTCCTCATGCATCTTGTGATTCCTGATATCCCTGTCTTTGACAGGCCTGAATGTCCCCAACCCGACATGAAGCGTCAAAAAGGCTGTCTCGATCCCGCGTTTCCGAAGCTTTTTGAAGACCTTTTCCGTGAAATGCAACCCTGCCGTCGGTGCCGCCGCAGAACCCGTTTTTTCCGCATAAACCGTCTGGTAACGCTCGGGAGAGGTCTCGGTGTTTCTGATATACGGGGGAAGGGGCACATTGCCGATACTTTCCATGAGTCTTCTGACATTGCACCTTTCAGGAAAGACCACCCTTCTGGTTCCGTCATTTTCCGCTCCCAAAACAAGCACTTCCGTTCCATCGTACAGAATG
This sequence comes from Thermovirgaceae bacterium, assembly GCA_046542505.1. Classification (GTDB taxonomy): domain Bacteria; phylum Synergistota; class Synergistia; order Synergistales; family Thermovirgaceae; genus UBA1876. The sequence continues at coordinate 48,568 of JBKHBH010000002.1, forward strand.
ACAGTTGACCCGGGCTTGAGTCGCCTGCCCGGCCGCACGAGCGCCTCCCATGCACTTTCGGTTTCATCAAGAGGTTTCAAAAGCAGAAGCTCGGTTTCGGCTCGCCCGCCTTTTTTTCTGCCCCGGAATCTCGCATGAAATACCCTTGTGTCATTCATGACAAGGAGGTCACCCGGAACCAGAAAGGTCGGGAGATTTTCAAATGAAGAGTGCAGAACCCGGCGCGAGTCGCGGTCGAGGACCAGAAGACGAGAAGCGTCCCTGGGTTCGACGGGATTCTGGGCGATCAGTTCCCGGGGCAGATCATAATCGTAGGCATCAATGTCATAGGCATGCCGCTCGTCCACTGTCAGACCACACCCCTGTCTTGCCCGCTGCATCCTGCAGCTGCATCAGCGATAAAGCTGCTTCAACTGTGTCTTAGGGTAATAGTGGCTGAGGATCTTCCTGCAATCCCATCCTTCTTCGGCCATTTTTTTCGCTCCCCACTGCGACATGCCGACACCGTGCCCCCATCCTCTTCCCCGGATCGTGACCGTTCCTGGCGAAGCACCGCCTCGTGTATGTTGCGTTTCCCTTTCGACGCCGCTTTGTCTTTTGAGAGCCAAACGGAAGTATTCGGCCCGCTTTCCCGGATGTAACAGCATATCCATCATTTCAGCGGAACTGAACACACCTTTTTCTATCATGCCCGTCAAGGCACCTTCATCGTAGTCGGTCACAGAAGCTTTGGTTTCCTTCTCGGACGAAGAAGGCTCAGCAGACGTCACACGAGACTGCTGGCCTTGCGAAATGGTAAAGTACGTGCTCTTGACTTTAGAGCTTCCAAGGGCCATTCGAAAATGACTCGCTTTCATTTTCGCCCGCCCCCTGTCGCCCAGGATGCCCACATAAACGGCGCGTCCGGCTCGGTCGGTGGAGAGAATGCGTACTTCCGTCACATTCCCGACATTGAGACCTTTCGGTTTGAGGACTTCCTCGATTTCCTGCAAGTTCAGGGAGACCTGCCAGCTCGAGTAAGGGGATTCATAATCGAAGGGTTCTGGCCGGGACGTCAAATAGGGGATATTTCCTCCCCAGACATCGGCCACATTCGCCGTGTGCCCCCCGCTGTCCGCATGATAGGGAGTGACGGCAAGAGCACCGCTTCCAGTGGAAATCACCATGCCTTTTGTGGCTTCTATGGCTCTCGTCAACCGTGTATCCTCGGCATTCACCCCCCGGTAAACCTGGCAGTGGGACAAGGCACACAGATCATAACCTTCACTTCCATGTTTCCCGAGATTCCTGAGGGCATATGTCCGTGCCACGATTGCCTGTGCCTTGAGGACTTCAAAATCCCAGGCCGGATTCACCTCCATCTTGAGCACACCTCGCAGATAATTCTCCACACCCAGTGTGTTGACAACGGTAAACCCGCTGTTTGCCTTCACAAGCCGCAGTGTTCCCCTATAGGGGTGTTTGCCCCACTGGAGCAGCCTTGTCCCCGATATCTCGACAGGCAGTTGAAATGACGTGTTACCAATGGTAACTGAACTTCCCGAGCGGTCTTTGGAAACGGTGACGCTCCCCTTTCTGCTCATGGTCTTTCCGGCGGCATCCCTGAAATTCATCGTTCCCGACGACGAAAGCGTTCCGCGCGTCTGGTTCGTGGCGACTCCGATGCGGACCTGTTTTTCTGCCGCGGAAGCCGGCAGTGGCAACCTGAAAACCATGGCGCCGGCCGAAATAAAGACAAAAAGAAGAAAAACCCTTTTGAACACTGTCATCTGTCGGAACATGATGTAGAATCCTCCCACAATACAAGGCTCAGGATCTGAAACCTACCGGAAAAAGCGAAAAATGACGTTCACTATCAGTGTCAGCAGGACACTGATGACCAACATTGACATGAAAGGGACGAAAAGAACAAAATTCTGCTTTCTGATGACGATGTCTCCCGGGAGCTTCCCGAAAGGTAGGTGAAGCCTTCCTGAAAAAATCAGGATAATTCCCAGAATAATCAGGATACCGCCGACGAGGAGGAAGGTCTTCCCGATTCCCTGCATCATGTTTCGTCACCTCTTGCTTCAACTGTCTTCGTCCTCCGTCAATTCAAGCCGTTCCTGCGTAAAGTCACTTTCAGGCTCTTTGACACCGAGATAGTCATAGCCTTTGGATGTGGCTTTTCTGCCCCGTGGCGTTCTCTCAATCAGTCCCCGTTGTATGAGGAAAGGTTCGTAGATGTCCTCGATGGTCTGGCTTTCCTCCTGAAGGGCCGCAGAGAGGGTGGAAAGCCCCACTGGCCCGCCGCCGAACAAATTGACCAGAACCCTCAGATACCGGCGATCACATTCGTCCAGTCCCCTGCCGTCGACACCAAGCATATCAAGGGCCTTCTCCGCAAGGGACGCGTCGATCGCACCATATTCCCTCACTTCTGCCACGTCGCGCACCCTCTTGAGCAGCCTGAGAGCGATTCTTGGTGTCCCGCGGGCCCGCTCGGCAACAAGTCGCGAGGCATTATCTGAAATTTCGACCCCCAGCAGTTCAGCTCCGCGCATGACGATTTCTTTCAGTTCCTCCGGTTCGTAGAGATTGAGTTGTTCCACAATCCCGAAACGGGCCCGGAGGGGTGAAGTGATGAGACCAAGTCTGGTTGTCGCCCCGACAAGTGTAAAAGGGGGAAGGGTAAGCCTGATGTTTCTCGCCATGGGACCCTTCCCCACAATGATGTCCAATGAGAAATCCTCCATGCCTGGATACAGGACCTCTTCTACAACGGGCGACAACCGGTGAATCTCGTCAATAAACAGGACATCCATGGGCTGCAGGTTCGAGAGAATGGCCGCCAGGTCTCCCGCCCTTTCGAGTGCCGGGCCAGATGTGATTCGGATCTGCCCTTTCATTTCCCGGGCGATGATGCCCGCGAGGGTCGTCTTGCCCAATCCAGGCGGGCCATAGAAAAGGCAATGATCCAGAGGCTCCCCTCTCATCCTTGCCGCCTTTATGTAAATTCCCAGCTTCTCCTTGAGCTCCGCCTGTCCGACGAAACTTCCGAGGGAAACCGGTCTGATTCCCGGAGAATCCTCTTCCGTGTTCTTGCTGGACATGTCAACTATCCGTCCGGAGCCGTCAGTCATCGGAAAACCCCTTTTCCCTACGTCCGGTGCTGCAATTGCCCGAGTGCCGCCTGTAACAGGGCTTCTTCGGTCTCAGCCGCGGCAGGCTCACCTCTTGAAGCCCCAGCCACCGCCCGCATGGCCTCACCTTGCGAGAATCCAAGTCCGGCAAGCGCTTCGAGCACCGTCCCGGTGATCTTTCGGTCGCCGAGCATCGGCCGCAGAGACGAGGACGCCGACTTTTCAATTTTCTGCTTCAACTCGAAACATACCCGCTCAGCGGTTTTTTTCCCGACTCCGGGAACCGTTGCCAAAAGATGTGCCTGTGACGTGGCGATTGCTTCGGCGATTTCGCCAAGGTCCAGGTGCCTGAGAAAAGACATGGCCATCTTCGCCCCGACGCCCTTGACGGTCAAAAGCAACTGAAAAAGCTCTCTTTCTTCTTCTTCCTTGAAACCATACAAACCGAAACCGTTTTCCGCGACCTGCAAATGCGTAAATATCTTCAGTTGTTGTCCTTCCTCCACCGAGGAAAAAACGCTTTTGGAACAAAAAACAAAAAACCCGAAGCCCTGGACGGAAAGGCAAATGCCGTCATCATGCTTTTCGGTGACATGTCCTTCAAGATATCGGAGCATTATACCCACTCCCTCCCGTCCGGTCCTCAAATTCCTTGATGGTGATCCCCGCAAGAGCCACTGCAAGGGCATCCGCCGCATCATCTGGAGTCGGTATTGCCGGAAGACCGTAGATTCGCTGCACCATCTGCTGAACCTGCCGCTTTTGCGCGTGTCCGCTTCCGCAAACGGCATTTTTCACCTGTGCCGGGGTCGGTTCAATTACGTTAAGGCCGTTGAGGGCACCCAAAAGAAGAATCACACCCCTGACCTGGAAGATCATTTCCGCCGTGGTTCTGTTGCGCCCGAAAAAAAGTCTTTCCACTGCGAGAAGTCCGGGCCGCTTTCTATCCACCATTTCTCGGAGCGTCACATATAGGAATGAAAGCCTTTCGGGCAAAGGCTTACCAGCCTTCGTCTCTATAACGCCGAAGACCAAAGCCCTGTACGCACTGCCTTCGCTTTCCACCAGCGCGTAGCCGAGCCTTCCAAGTCCCGGATCGATGCCAAGGCAAAGGGCCATGGTTCAGCCTGCGATTTCCTCTATCATTTCGTCATCGATGTCAAAGTTCGCATACACGTTCTGCACATCGTCGTGATCTTCAAGAGCGTACATGAATTTGAGGATTTTGGCCGCTTCTTCTCTGGATCGTACTTTTACGTAGTTCTTTGGGGTCATGTCGACCTCGGCCTTCTCCACGCTATAGCCCAGAGCCTGAAGTTTCTCCCGGACATCTGAGAGTACTGGAGGGTTTGTCGTCACCGTAAACCCCCCCTTTTCTTTCGCGAGGTCCTCAGCCCCGCTCTCAAGGCAGGCGGTCAGCAGTTCTTCCTCGTCAAGCCCCTCTCCTTGAACGAATAGAATCCCTTTCCGTTCAAAAAGCCAGGAAACGCACCCTGACTCGCCCAGCGACCCGCCGCTTTTGCTGAACAAGTGTCGTATTTCCGATGCCGTACGGTTTTTGTTGTCCGTCAAGGTTTCCACCAGTACGGCGATTCCTCCTGAGCCGTACCCTTCGTAGACAACTTCCTCGTACCGGACTCCTTCCATGTCCCCTGTTCCTTTCTTGATGGCTTTTTCAATCGAATCAGAGGGAAGGTTTACTGATTTGGCTCGATCTATCGCTGCTTTCAGGCGTACGTTCATTGCAGGATCTCCGCCGCCTTCGCGGGCGGCGACCATGATCGCCCTGACATGTTTCTGGAACTCCCGACCTCTCTTGGCGTCCTGCGCAGCCTTGCGATGCTTGATATTCGCCCATTTTGAGTGTCCTGCCATATCCCATCACCTCTGGTATGTGTCGACATTGTTGTCGATACTGCATATCGGGGGCATTTCCCGTTTGTGGGAAGACCGGTCTTTCATGGCGTCGATCTTCTGCCGTGCTTCTCCGGGAATTTCCCCTCCGGAAAGATACGTGTCGATGATGTCATAATCAAGGCCGATCTCCCCTGCATCGGTCTGTCCTTTCCAAAGTCCCGCCGAGGGAGGTTTCGAAACGATCTGTTCCGGTACGCCAAGATACCGTGCGACTTCCCGGACCTCGCCCTTCAGGAGATCACCGAGGGGAAGAACGTCCACTCCAGAATCACCATACTTCGTAAAGTACCCGATGGTCAGCTCCGCCTTGTTTCCGGTTCCGCAAACAAGATATTTGAGTTGCTGCCCCAGAAGGTAGAGCGTCGTCATACGCAACCGCGGCTTGACGTTAGCCAGCGGCAGGCGGTCGAAACTGTCCTGTACCACCAAAACGGATTCCGTCAAAGATTCGAATACGGGGGTGAGGTCCACAAGCGTGTGCGGAAGATCAAGGGCTTCAGCCACCCTGTAGGCATCCCTGACGTCCTCCTCCAGGCTGTGACAGGGCATGATCACAGCGAGCATGTCGGAACCGCACACGTTTTTCAACATGGCTGCCACCACGGCTGAATCAATTCCCCCACTGAGACCGACGATTCCCCCGCGCCTGCCGGAACTCCGCAACCTTTTCCCAAGCCATTCCTCGATCATCACGGCAAGCTTTTCGGGATCCCTGTAAGCGGATTGCAAGGGCACCATCTCCAGACTGTATGTTTCCCGTCAAATCATCACGTGATATTCTAACACAGCCGATGTTTCGGAATATACGTCCCCGGCAGGTGATGACCGTGACAAAAAGGGCTCTTCTTGTGGACGGCTATGTCGATGAGCCTGCTTGCTTCGGAGTCCCCCCGTATATCTCGCCCTATGTGCGGTACCTTTTCGGCGTGATGACAACACATGGTTTTGAGATCCGGTACGTGACCGCCGACGAATGGAGGAAGATACCGCACCGGGAGGCTGTCGCCCAGGCCGATATCCTTGCAGTCATAGCCGGTCTGACCGTTCCGGGCCGTTATCGGGGAGGCTCTCCACTGACGTTGCGTGAAATCAGGGAAATTTGCTCTTTGCCGAGAAAGGGGCCTCTTTTCATCGGGGGACCCATTCGTCACGGATACACCCTCAAGGGCGGGAGCAGGGCAATGGATATGATCACGGACGGTGTCGATTGTCTTTGCACCGGGGATCCCGAAGCCACTCTAGACCATTTCCTCAGGACCGGTGAATACGACCCCTCAAGGAAAAGGACCTACGAGGACCTCTCTCGTTGGGCCCTTCCGGGGGCCGAGGTCGTCAAATCCCATCCTTTTTATCCATGGTTAATGGCCGAGCTCGAGCTCTCCCGTGGGTGTGACCGTAAAAATGGTCACTGCAGCTTTTGCTCAGAAGGCTTCCACTCATTCTACGAAGAACGCCCTGCTCCTGATATTGCTGAAGAGGCCAGGGCGCTGGCAAAGGCGGGAATTACTGCATTCAGATTCGGAAGATGCTCCAACATTCTCTCCTGGGGCGGCAGGGGCAATCCTTCGGGCGTACGCCCCTCGGCCGAAAGGCTCAGGGAGCTGTATACCGAACTCCGCGCTGCTTGCGACGGCCTCGAGGTCCTTCATACGGACAACTGTAACCCCTTGACCATTGTGTCTTTTCCTGATGAATCCCTAGCCGCCCTCGAGGAGATCAGTCGATGGAACACCGAGGGGGATGTGCTTTCCCTCGGCATAGAAAGCCTCGACCTCGACGTGCTGAAACTGAACAACCTGAAAGTTGATCAGGAAGGAGCGATGCTTGCTATCCGGCTGATCAACGAAGCCGGCGGGTGGAGAAAACGAAAGCGGGGTTTGCCGTCGCTTCTTCCCGGTCTGAACTTCCTCACGGGACTTGCAGGTGAGGATGCTCACACATTTGATGCAAACCGACGCTTTCTCGAGCGTCTCCTCTCGGAGAACCTCATGGTTCGCCGGATCAATATCAGGCAGGTCATGCTTTTTCCCGAAACGCCTCTGGAAAAACTTCTTGAAGAACACCCTTCCCGCACGAGAAAAAAAAGCTTTCTGAAATGGAAAAGCTGGGTGAGAGAAGTCGTCGACCCTGCCATGCTGAAACGCGTGGCACCTGTCGGCACGGTACTGAGGCGTGTGAGGCTTGAAGAAAAACGAGGTCACTGGCATTTCGGAAGATCCCTGGGAAGCTATCCTCTTCTTGTGGGCGTCGCCACCTCGAAAGAAACTACAAATGACGTTATTGACGTGGTCGTAACTGATCACGGAAGCAGATCGGTGACAGGCATACCAACACCGATAGACGTCAACCGGTGCAGCATGGAAGAACTTGAAACCCTTCCGGGAATCGGGAAAGCCAGGGCCAAAAGAATCATGCAGTCGAGACCCTTTTCCCGATTTGGCGACCTCGAAGTCGCTCTCGATGAGCCCCGGCTTCTGGATGATTTCCGGGAGCTTTTCCTTTTTTCAAAACCCTGAATTTTTTTGGACCATCCAAAAAGTCTCCGGTTGCCCGGTACAGCCGGCTCATTGCATAATAGAAAGGGCACGTTCATGGTCTATTCCAGCGTTGCTCACCCCTTCAAAGGAGGGTCTTTTATGGAAAAGCTCGCCCGATTCAGTGTATCTCTTCCCGAGTCGCTTCTTGAGGAGTTCGATGCCCGGATCGAGACCACCGGGCATAAAAACCGTTCTGAAGCACTACGATACCTCATAAGGGACTTCATCGCCGAATCTTGCTGGGAATGTGGCACGGAAAGCGTCTACGGAACAATTACCATCACTTATGACCACCATTCCCATGACACCGCCCAGGAGCTGACGGCATTGCAGCATGATTTCGGTCATATCATCATCTGCTCCACCCATGTGCATATAGATCACGACCACTGCTTCGAAGTCATCGTTCTCAGGGGTGCCTCAAAAGAAGTAAAACGCTTCGTCGAGGCCCTTTCGGGGCTCAAAAGCGTTTATTCAACGAAACCGGTATTTACCGTTCTTATATAAAAGGCCGGGAAGGCCGCCCGACGGGCGGCCTTCAGATGCCTCACCCCGAGGGTGCGCAACCGGATTTCTTCCCCACTGATTCCCCTTCAAGGAGAATGAGAGTTCGTGAACGGCACTTCGGGCATTTCACATCGCTTTCCGCTGCAGCCAAGTGAAATTCGTTTCCGCATACGGCGCATCGGAAAAACCGTTCATCGGTCTGTGGCATGGCGTTCACTCCTTTCAATATCCATTATACCCCAATAGGGTATCAAAGGTTTCCAATGGTGGCAACCATCACGGCCTTTATGGTGTGCAGCCTGTTCTCAGCCTCGTCAAAGACCTTCGACTGCTTCGATTCGAAAACGTCTTCTGTTACCTCGTTGCCTTTTACCGCCGGCAAACAGTGCAAAAAGATCGTGTCATCCACTCCGGTGGCGGCCATCAGTTCAGCATTGACCCTGTAGGGCTCGAGAAGGGAGATCCTTTCCTGCAGCTTGTCTTCTTCTCCCATGGAGGCCCAGACATCCGTATAAATGGCGTGGGCTCCCTGCACCGCCCGTTTCGGATCTTCGTAAAAGGAGATGGATCCTCCCATTTCACCTGCAAGGGCCTTGCACTCCTCCACCAATTCGCTTTGAGGGAAAAGCGATTTCGGGGAGGCGATGGCAAAATGCATTCCCAGTTTTGCCGAGCCGATCATCAGTGAATTGGCCATATTGTTTCTACCATCGCCAAGGTAAACAAGGCGGCTCCCTTTCAATGATCCGAAATTTTCTTGAATTGTCAGGAAATCGGCAAGGATCTGCGTCGGATGGTACTGGTCCGTCAAACCGTTCCAGACGGGAACACCGGCATACTTCGCCAGTTCCTCCACAGTATCCTGACTGAACCCCCTGAACTGGATGCCGTCGAACATCCTGCCAAGCACTCGTGCCGTATCAGCCACGCTTTCCTTGTGTCCAAGCTGAATATCGTTCTTGCCTAGATACTCCGGGTGCCCTCCCTCGTCCACACACGCCACGGTAAAAGCACACCTGGTCCTCGTCGAAGGTTTTTCGAATAGGAGGGCAACGCTCTTGCCTTCCAGGGTGCTGCCCTTGATGCCCGCACGCTTTTTCCTTTTCAACGATGCTGAAAGGTCCAGAAGATACTGGATCTCTCCAGAGCTGAAGTTCCTCAACGTGAGAAAATGACGTCCCTTGAGATTGATAGCCACTGTTTATCCTCCTTTGTCGAAACTCATGTTATGTGATCTTTTCAGAAGCTTGTTTCGTCTCTTGCCATTGGCATGCTCATGCATCGGGGACCGCCGCGGCCCCTTCCAAGCTCTGCGCCACGGATTTCGTAAACCTTGATGCCATTCTCGCGGAGCACGCGATTCGAGGAAACGTTCCTGCGGTATGTCACGACGACGCCGGGCGCGATCGCCAGGGTGTTCGTTCCGTCGTTCCACTGGTCCCTGGCCGCTGCGATGGGGTCCCCTCCTCCAGTCTCGATGAAACGTACCGTTTCCAGCCCAAGGGTTTTCTTGATGCAGGTCTCGAGATCCCTGTGTTCCCGAATTGAGGCAAGTGTCCCGTCATCCCTGTATTGCAATTCCCAAATTCCAATGGAGTGCCGTGCTTCCGGATACACTGTAAAGGCATCATGATCAACCATGGTAAATATGGTGTCAAGGTGCATGGCAGACCGTGTTTTTGGGATATCCACTGCAAGAATCGTCCTCACCGACGTGTTCTGCGAAAGCCTGTTTCCCACGATCTGAACTGCCCCGGCAGCCGTTCTCTGGCTGATGCCTATGGCTACCACGTCTTTGGAGAGAACCAGGACATCCCCTCCTTCAATATGGTAGGGGTAGGCATCCCTGCTCTGGTTCCCGAAAAACACTTTCAGGTTTTTGAAATAGGGGTGGTGTTCAAAGATATATCTGCCGTAAAGGGGTTCTTTTTTTCTGGCGTCAAAATTCATGGCACTGATGATGACCCCGTCCTGAACAAAGCTGAAGGGATCACGCTGGAAATACAGGTTCGGAAGGGGCCGGATCAGAAAATCATGAAGATCCATGGAGTTCAGCACAAGACTGGTACAGGGTTTCAGCAGTTCGAGCGCCTCTCCCTTGGTAAGCCCGGCAATCAGGTCCTCTGCAAGTTCGTCTGCGGGTATTTCCATGAGTTTTTTTTCGAGGGTCGTCGCCAGCGGAATGTCAAGGGCCTCCAGGGCAAGCACATCATCAAGCAGGTCTCTTCTGATTTCCTCGTTCTTCAGGATAAACGAAAGACAATCCTTGAAATAGACGACCTCGGTCCCATTGTCGCGAAGCAGGTCGGCAAAGGCATCATGTTCCTTCTGGGCCTCCTCGACCCAGATAATGTCATCAAAAAGCAGCTCGTCCTTGTTGTCGAGGGTTAGCCGCGCAAGCTCCTTCCCCGGCCTGTGCAGCATGACCCTCTTCAATCGCCCGATTTCCGATGTTATGCAAAAGGCATTCTGCTTCTCTTCCATTCGGGCTCCCCTCCAGTAAAAATAAACTTTTGACCTTAGTAAGTTTATTTACAAGTATACCCGGACGTTATCTTTTGTGCATGAAATAAAGAAAAAAGAAGCGGGTCTCAAACCCCGCTTCCTGATCCTGCGGCGCAAACATTTGAAAAAACACCTTCCTTTTCCGGACTTGCGGAATTTTTGAAATTGTTGACCTCACCACGTCTCAGCTCCATCGTCGACACATGGCCTGCTTCCAGAAACCCGGCGAGAACTTCAAAAGCTTTCCATGGCTCGGCTCTGTCGCCGCAGGTAAAAAGGTCTATCGCCGCATATCCATGCTCCGGCCAGGTATGAATCGTCAGGTGGGATTCGGAAATAATCACAACACCACTAACACCCTGTGGAGCGAACCTCCTGAAAGAAACATCGAGCACCGTTGCGCCCGCAGCTTCAGCGGCATCAACCATTGCACTGCGGATACCCGCAATATCGTTCAACGCTTCGCTTTGGCAACCCCAGGCTTCGACAAGAATGTGGCGTCCCAGGCTTTTTGCATTCTCCATCGTTTCTTCACCTGCCCCAGAAAAGCAGGCTTTCCCTGCAGATTTTTGCGGCCAGGGCCGCTGTTATGCCATTTACGTCCAGTACCGGTGATACTTCAACGATATCGGCGCCAATGATACCAAGTTCTCCAAGAAGTTCAACAGCATGAAATATCTCGCTGGGCCGGATTCCTCCGGGTTCTGGTGTCCCCGTACCCGGGGCGAACCCGGGATCTACCACGTCAATATCAATGGTGACATAGACAGGATGCCCCTCCAGCGACGGAAGGACACCCTCAAGAGCTTCGACAACCCGCCCCTTTAGAAAATTCGTCTTTTCGCTTCCCCAGGTGTATTCTTCCTTCGTGGCCGATCGTATGCCGAATTGATAAAGGTTCTTCGGGGACTGGAGACTTCCCTCGGCTATGCGTCTCATGACCGTGGCGTGAGTAAACCTGGCACCATGATAGGTATTCCTCAGGTCGGCATGGGCATCGAAGTGAAGAACCCGAAGATCCGGATGAGCTTTCGCCGCCGCCTCGACGACAGGCAGTGTCGTCAGGTGTTCCCCGCCGAAGGTAAAAAGCCTTTTCCCCAGGTTGAAAAAACGCTGCGCCACGAGACGGATGACATCCAGAGACTCCATGAGCTCCCTCCCGTCAAGCAGGATATCGCCGATATCCCTGAAAGGAACTTCTTCGAGGTCACGCTCCGCCGCCATGCTGTAGGTTTCGAGATGTTCCGACTCGTCCCTGATCGCTTCGGGCCCCCTGCGGCTTCCCGGAAGACGCGAGACCGTGAGATCCAGCGGCACTCCCAGAATGACCCAGTCGGCACAGGAAACCTTGCCTTTCGATCCAAGGAATCGTTTCAACAGCGCTCTCCTTCCCCTTCAAGAAGGTCTACGATAAAAGGCGGAAGTGTGAAAGCCGCCTTGTGGATTGCACTGGTATAGTATTTTGTTTCCCCGGGCACCTCCCGAAGGACTGTCTCTGGGTCCCGGGTCTTTGAGCCGATCGTGTAGGTCCACATGCCCGTCGGATAGGTCGGCATGACACCCCAGAAGACCTTGACCACCGGGAAGACTTTTTTCATTTCTGCGACGGCGTCAAACAGCAGGCGGGGTTCCGCAAAGGGGGATTCCGTCTGGGCCACCATCATGCCGTCCTCCCGGAGGGCATGATAAACGTCCCTGTAGAAAGGCTCCCTGAACAGGCCTTCGGCAAAATCCACAGGATCAGTACTGTCCACTACGATAACGTCAAAACAGGACTCGCGTCCCTTGATAAACTCTAGAGCATCCATGGATCTCACCTCGACGCGCGGATCGTCAAGACCGCAACTCACGCCTGGGAAAAATTCCCTGGAGGCCTTTATTACCTCTTCATCGATATCAACAAGCACTGCTTTCCGGACGGTGTCATGGCGGAGGATCTCCCTGATGCTTCCCCCATCCCCTCCTCCGATGACAAGAACGTCCGTCGGTCCAGGATGTGAACACATCGCCACGTGGACCATCATTTCGTGATAGGTGAATTCGTCCGTCTCGGTAAGCTGGATCGCCCCGTCGAGAACGAGAGTCCGCCCGTACTGTTCCGTGTCGACAACGAGAAGATGCTGATAGGGCGTCTTGAGGTCTCTGAGTACGCTCTTCATCCTGAGTCCAAGCCTCATGTCGGGAGTCTGGTATTCAGTCAGCCACATATCGGCTTTTCTTTTTTCCATTTTCACCAACCATTCCTATCGGTTTTTTCGTTTATCAGCGACGGTAGAACAGGGGACATGCGGCGATGACGGACCCGCATCTTTCCACGATATGGTCAACAGCCTTGACCCTGACTTCCCTGAGCTTAACATGTCTCATTTCAAAGGCATCCCGGACCATTTCCTCTACTTTCATGGCTGCCTCATCGGCTTCACAAAACCCCGAGAATTCCATAATCATGCCCGAGTCCTCATCGTTTTCCGGCACACCGACACCGATGGCCGCTGAAATGGCTTCCCCAGGTACGTCGCTGGTAATGGACCCGTAGGCTACAGGCAAAAGAGAACCCAGAGGAAGATCTATCCCCTCTTCGAAAACACACCCGGGAGGCAGGACGCTGCTGACGCGAAGCAGATTCATATTTCCTATGCCTGCGTCAAGCAAAGCTGCGTCGAAGGCGTTCAGCTTCTTTTCGCCTTCTCCCTTTCCCACGGTAAGCGCATATTTTTCAGGCACCGGCAACATATCACAATCCCCCTACCTCGTTGAATGTCCTCAAGCCGAGGAAAAAGCGGATATCATTATATCGACACTTTTATACCTGTCAATCAGCCTTCGGGGCATCGTTTCCGCCAGTCCCGGATTCTCCTGTAAAGGAAGTATCTTCCTTCGCCAGACAGGATTCGACGAAAGATTGCACCTTTTCTTCAGCCCCTTTTGCGTCCCACCGTCTTACTATCCGACCGTATCTGAAAACGGCCACCCCCGATGCTGTCCCGGCGATTCCGAAATCGGCGTGCGCGGCCTCGCGCGGTCCATTGACCTCGCACCCCATTACGGCCACGGTCCAGTGTTTCGGGAATCTGTCCATATAGGGCTCGACGAGTTTTACAAGTTTTTCGACGTCCACTCGTTTCCGTCCGCATGTCGGGCAGGAAACGACATCGGCTCGAAAGCGCCGCAAGCCCGTATGCTGCAAAACGGCTTGTCCGACAAGCACTTCCTCCGCCGAAGGTCCCGTAAGGCTTATCCTGAGGGTATCGCCAACTCCTTGTGAAAGGATCCTGGAAAGTCCGCAAGAACTTTTGACAATGCCCCATCTTCCCGGGCCGGCTTCGGTGATACCGACATGCAGCGGGTAGGAAAAACGCGCCGCAAGCATGAGGTTGGACCTGACCGTGTCTTTCAAAGATGTGGATTTCGCCGAAAGGATAATGTCCGTAAACCCTTCCTGCTCCATCACCTCCACCTGGTCAGCGACGGCTTCGGCAAGGGCCGCTCCTCCATCGCCTTCAGAGCGCTTCAGGTGCCGCTTTGGAAGGGAGCCCGAATT
>JBKHBH010000003.1:0-62372 GCA_046542505.1 Thermovirgaceae bacterium
CAATCGCGATAAGGGAGGAAGCGATAGATATTGCCGTAAAGCTTCTCCTTGAGGGCAGGATACTGGCTGTCAAGGGGCTTGGGGGCTTTCACATCGCCTGCCTTCCTGAAGATGGACCCGTCGCCCTGCTTCGGGAGCGAAAGAAAAGGCCCCACAAGCCTTTTGCCGTCATGGTCAGGGATATGGAAACTGCGCAAAGCGTGGTTTGCACCAGTCCTGAAGCCGAACGTATGATGTGTTCCCCACGGTCCCCCATTGTGATCTGTCCGAAAAAAGAGGGGGAAAACGTCAGCGGTCTCCTTGCTCCCGGCCAGGATACCCTGGGTGTCATGCTTCCCTATACACCTCTTCACCATTTGCTCATGGAACATATCCCGATCCTTGTCATGACCAGTGCCAATTTTTCAGAGAGCCCGATCCTGGCGACGAATGAGGAAGCCCTTCGGGACCTGGCAAATCTCGTCGATTACCTCCTTCTTCATGACCGGAGGATACAAAACAGGATCGATGATTCCGTTGTGACCTTTGCAGGCAAAAAGCAGATTCTGCTTCGCAGGGCGCGAGGCTTTGTCCCCCACCCGGTCGTCGCTGCGAAAAAGCTCTCCCCGGTGCTTGCCTGTGGCCCGGAAATGAAGTCCACCTTTGCCCTCTCGCTTGGGAAATCCGTTATCGCGAGTCAATATCTGGGTGACCTGAAACGCCTTGAGACGGCCCTGTACTATGAAAACACATTGCGCCATTTTCTGGATCTTTTCAGATTTTCGCCCCGGTTGGTTGTAAAGGACATGCATCCGCAGTATGTCTCCGGGTACATTGCTGACAGGGTGCTTGGGGAGGGGATAGAATCCCTGAAGGTCCAGCATCACCATGCCCATATGGCGTCATGTCTCCTTGAAAAGGGTCTGGAAGGCCCGGTGATAGGCCTGATACTGGACGGAACCGGTTACGGAACGGACGGGAGCATTTGGGGAGGGGAAATCCTTTTTGGTGACTGCCGCTTTTTTAAAAGAGCGGGACACCTCCGCCAGGCTCCGCTTCCGGGCGGAGAAAAGGCCATTAAAGAGCCCTGGAGATATGCCCTTTCGCTGCTCATCGAGACTTTCGGAAAGGATGAAGCCATAGAAAAAGCATTTCGCCTCTGGCCGGCTTATGGGGCAATAATTCCTGCAGTTGCAGAGTCCTCGAAGGAATCTCCCGTCTCGTCTTCCTGCGGACGGCTTTTTGACGCCATCGCAGCCCTGTCGGGAGTCAGGAGCAGGATTACCTATGACGGTCAGGCCGCCATGGAACTTGAAGCTTGCGCGGAAGGCGACGGGGGAAAGAGCGTCCCCTTCCACGTCCTTCACGAAGACGATGGATATATCGTTGACTGGAGGCCCGCCGTAAGCTGGATTCTTGCCAATCTGGAAGAGATTGGTCCCCATGAGGTGGCAGGCGCCTTTCATGTCGGGCTTGCCGAGGCCCTGGCTGAAGCATGCCTGAACGTTTCCGGAAAGTACGGTGTCCAGAAGGTTGTGTTGTCGGGAGGAGTCTGGCAGAACCGTCGACTCCTTTCCCTTGCAGTTGCAGCGCTGAGAGGGAAAAATCTTGAACCTCTCTGGCATTCTTCCCTTTCTCCCAATGACGAGGCGGTATCGGTAGGCCAGATTGCCGTGGGCGCCGCTTACCTTAAGGGGTGACAGATAAAAAGGGGCATTCCGGAGCCGGGAGTAACCGGCTCCGGAATGGGTTTAGTCGTACCTCGGACCGTATTCGATATCACTGAACATTTCGAGTTTCCGGAGGCTGTGGATTGCGTCCACATAACGGATAGTACCGCTCTTGGAACGCATTACGAGAGAGGTCGTCCGGATTCTGCTCCCTTCGTATCGCACCCCCTTGAGCAATTCGCCATCAGTGACTCCCGTCGCGGCGAAAAAGACGTTGTCGGAGGTTACAAGGTCATTGATTCCCAACACCTGCTGGAGGTCCATCCCAAACTCCCGGCACTTGGCTGCTTCTTCTGAGTTTCTCGGCCAGAGCTTGCATTGCATGTTCCCGCCTACGCACTTCAACGCGCAGGCACTGACAACAGCTTCAGGCGACCCGCCTATTCCCACGAGCAGGTCGATGCCGCTTTCATCTTTGCACGTCATCAGGGCTCCGGCAATGTCACCGTCCGGGATAAGGCGGATTCTGGCTCCCGCTGAACGAATCTCCGCTATAATCTGTTCGTGTCTGGGGCGATCAAGGACGACTACCGTTACGTCTTCAACTGATTTGTGAAGCGCTTTGGCCACGCGCTTCAGGTTTTCCACTATAGGAGCCTCGATATCGATAGCCTCTGCGGCTCCGGGACCCGCTGCAATCTTGTTCATGTAAAAAATGTGTTTGGGGTCGTACATGGTGTCTCTTTCCGACAAGGCTACCACACTGATCGCATTGGGGCGCCCGAGGGCAAGAAGACGCGTTCCATCGATGGGATCGACAGCGATATCTACAAGCGGTTCTTCACCAGTCCCGATAACTTCTCCGCTATAAAGCATCGGAGCCTCGTCCTTTTCGCCTTCACCGACGACAACGACGCCATCCATGTTGATTGTGTTCAGCATGTACCTCATTGCGTTGACTGCCGCATTGTCCGAAGCATTCTTGTCTCCTCTTCCCATCCAACGGCCGGCTGACATGGCGGCTGCCTCAGTGGCGCGGACAAGTTCCAAGGCCATGTTCCGTTCAGGCTGAGCCAATTTTCCCACCCCCCTCGATAGGTTATTCAGAATATTCGTCATTATTGCCCAGCTTCTCCTTGATTCTCACGAAATCTGTCGAAAATCTCATCCACATATCTCACATAATAACCTACATCAAAGAGAGAATCCAAAAAATCGCTGCCGAGAACTTGTGAGATTGAAGGGTCCTGGAGACAAAGTTCGCGGAAATCGCTCCCCTTCTCCCAGGATTGCATGGCATTGCGTTGCACCGCCTCGTAGGCCCTTTCTCTTTCTATTCCCTTTTCGACAAGGGCAAGAAGGACCTTTTGACTGAAAATGAGCCCCTTTGTGAGTTCGAGGTTTTTGGCGATATTTTCTTCGAAGACGTCGAGATCCCGAATCAACGGCAGGAGGGATCTGAGCATGAACTGGATTACGTGGAAGCTGTCGGGCCATATAACCCTTTCCGTAGAAGAATGGCTGATATCTCTTTCATGCCACAAGGCGATGTTTTCCAGGGCGACGTTTGCATATCCCCTGAGGAGTCTTGCCATTCCGCAGAGCCGTTCCGAAAGAACCGGATTCCTTTTATGAGGCATCGCCGAAGATCCTTTCTGTCGTGAAGAAAACGGCTCCGCAGCCTCGAAGACTTCTGTGCGTTGAAGATGCCGGATTTCCAGTGCGACCCTTTCGATTGTTCCTCCGAGAATTGCGAGGGAGGTCAACACTTCGGCGTGGATGTCGCGCTGAATGATTTGCGTTGATATGGGTGCCGGCTTCAGACACAGAATGTCGCACACCATGCGCTCTATATCAGGCGGGCAGTGGGCATAGGTTCCGACCACTCCGGAAATCTTGCCCACTCGAACCGCCGTTTTGGCTTCAGAAAGACGTTTTCTGTCCCGAGACAACTGGTCGTACCAATTCAGCATCTTGAGTCCGACCGTCGTTGGTTCCGCGTGGATTCCATGTGTTCGTCCGATGCACTGCAGATACCTGTATCTGTCCGCCTTCCGCAGGACAATGTCCATAAGCTCTTCAAGGTCCGCAAGAACGACATCCAGGGCATCGGACAGCATTAGCGATGTGGCCGTGTCTATGACGTCGCTGCTGGTCAGTCCCAGATGGATGAATCGCCCTTCAGGTCCGACGTTTTCTGCTACGGCCGTAACGAAGGCGATGACGTCGTGATGTACTTCGGACTCGATTTCCTGTATGCGCTCTTCGTTGAAGGTGGCTTTCGTCTGGATGACCTTGTTTGCCTCGGGTGGAATCCTACCCGCTTCCATCCATGCCTGACAGACGGCCAACTCCACTCGAAGCCACGTGCCATAGCGGTTTTCATTGGACCAGATCCTGTCCATGTCAGGTGTGCTGTATCGTTCGATCAAAAGACGTCATCCTTTCTTTTCGCCTTTGACGTCGCGCAGCCAGTCGGCTCTTACGGCGTCGAGAAAGGCGTCATATGTGCCCGAGGCGAAATCCGGGAAGGTATGGTCATAGGGTCGCCACGCCTTTTTGGCGTATCTGAGGGTGACTTCGGCGAAAATTCCCTCCCTGAGGTAAATCCTGTGGGCATGATCCTTGGTGGAAGCGAGAACCAGTCTCGCTCCGTCAAGATACCCCGGATCAATGTTCACCTTCCTGGTGGAACCAGAGCGTTTTTCGAGTTCACAGGAATCCTTTTTCCAGTCCGCCAGTTCACCGGCCCTCCGTAACCCCCTGAAGGAAAAAAACCCCTTGAAAAGTCGCGGAGCGATCGCCCGGTAATAGTCAGTGTGGTCGAAGGGAAACCCCGAAAGGGTCCGTTCCACTGGGCCGAAAAGTTCTTCGAGCCTTTCGGCAACCCATTCCAGGTGTTCTTTATCAGGATAGAGAATGCCTGTTATGAGTTTTACCATCGGTCCCATGCAGGAAATTCCGCCTTTTTAATCATTCAGTCAAGGAGCCCTTCTACGAAGTCTTCCGGTGAAAAGACGGTCAGATCTTCCGTGCCCTCCCCGAGTCCGACGTATCTTACGGGAAGCCGCAGGTTCGATGTTACTGCCAGAAGAATACCAGCCTTGGCCGTGTGGTCGTACTTCGTGATAACCACTCCCGAAAGGTTAAGGATTTCGTGAAAGACTTTCGCCTGCGCAAAGGCGTTCTGCCCGGAAACTGCGTCCAGGACGAGCAATGTTTCTTTTTGCCATCCCTCACATTCCCTCTCTATGATCCGGGAAACCTTTCGCAGTTCTTCCATCAGGTTTTTCTTTGTGTGCAGACGGCCCGCCGTGTCTATAATCAGGCAGTCCGCGTTTCCGGCTCCGGCGGAACGTATTGCGTCAAAAACAACGGCCGCAGGGTCGCTTCCGGGTTCGCGGGCGATAACTCCTATTCCGAGGGTCTTCCCGAGTTGTTTCAGTTGGTCGATGGCAGCTGACCTGAATGTGTCCGCTGCCACAAGAATAGGGTTCCTTCCTTCAGTTTCAAGTTTGTATGCGAATTTCGCCGCCGTGGTCGTTTTCCCGCTTCCGTTGACTCCGGCAAGGAGGATGACACATTGTTTCCCCTTTTCGCAGTTGACGGGTTTACCCATTCCCGGAATGGATGCCAGATTTTGCGTGAGGATGTCCTTGAGGGTACTTTTAATGTCTTCTTTCCTTCGCGTTTTCTTGCGACGACTTTCTTCCTGAAGATCCCCGATGATCCTTTCAGAAGTTTCCACGCCTACGTCGCCCCGTATCAGGAGACTCTCGAGATCTTCCCAGAATTCATCGTCAACCTGACCGTCACCGCCCAGAAGGCTGTCAAGGCCCCATTTTGAGCCGACGTTCTGGAGTTTTTTCCGAAACGTTTCAAGCATTTTACGTCACTCCCCGAAGAGTATGGACTCTCAGTGCGATCTTTTTCAACGACTGGAGCTAACGTTTGTCCCGGGAGTGTCGTTCTTTTTTCCGGGGCTTGCGGCGTCCTGCTTTTCGCTGTGCATCAGTTTTTTCGGGCGAATTGTCCTTCACGTTCCCCCGGGAAGCCTGACGATTTCTCTGAGAGGAATCGCCGGAACCGGGTTTCTTCTGTCTTGGCTTCCTTCGGGAAGATCGGCGACGTTTTTTCTTCTCTGTTGTCCCAGCAGCCGAAGTTGCTTCTTTCTCTTTCGCGTTTTTTTCATCGTTTTTCTTCCGCCCTGTGCCGGAAGCTCCTTCGCCGTCCTTTTCCCCGTCGCGAAGGCCCTTTTGACAGGAAATATCCTCTGCTATGATGTTATCTGCTTCTTCTGGCATTTCAGGAAGAAACTCTTTTCCCACAGTGGTTTCGGTACGAGTGTTCTCCCAGGTCTTTCCCTCCTGGACGCACGCCTTGAAGTCCTCAAAGTCATCAACTTTCACAAGTAATTCTCCTTTTTCTGGGTGAAAGACGCGCACGGATTCTCTGCGAATATCGATACCGGACAAGATGTAATTCGCTCCGGGCGTTTTAATCTTGGTCCCCGGGTTGGGGAGGTTTTTCCAGAGTTCATGATACATGTCATGCTCAAAGGCCATGCAGCACATCAGTCTTCCGCAGATTCCCGAAATCTTTGCGGGATTCAGTGCGAGGTTCTGTTCCTTGACCATTTTGATGCAAATCGGATCAAAACGTTCGAGCCAGTAGGAGCAGCAACAGGGCATGCCGCATGGCGCAAGACCCTTGACGACTTTTGCTTCGTCTCTGACGCCTATTTGCCTGAGTTCTATCCGCGTCTTGAAGGCTCTTGCAAGATCCCTGACGTAAGCCCTGAAGTCGATCCTCTGCTCCGCAGTGAAATAGAAAAAGAGCTTTTTGGTGTCAAGAAGGTACTCGACGTCAACCAGTTTCATGGGGAGCTTGTGGTCCCGGAGCATTTGCCTTGCGGAAGTAAGGATCTGTTTCTCTTCTTCTTCCTGTTTCTTTCTCGTTTTCACGTCTTCATCCGTAGCTGGCCGCTCGAAAGTGAGTTCCTGAAATGGCGGTTCACCGCCTTTTACCTGTGAATCTGAAGGACCTCCAAGGAGACGTTCCCTGTATTCGGCAACTTCCTCGGGGTCTGAAGGCCCTATCGTGATGGCCAGTTCAGATCCTCTTGCCGAAGAGACGACCACCTGGTCAGCTTTTTCGAGCTTGGTTTCCACTTCGAGGACCCCAAGGAACCTCGGTTTACCAAAGGTCATCAAATACATTGTCAAATCTTGATCCCTCCTGAACTGCTTCATGTACCAGATCCTGGATCATCGGTGTCGAAAGATTGGCTCTTTCCGCCAGGAGCCTGACGAGTTCGATTCGTGATGCGAGGCAAGGTTCTCTTTCTGCCAATGCAGGCACCCATTCTGACATGTCGATGAGAATTTCCGCAGGTTTTTTGTTCTTTGTGAACTCGAACCATTTGAAAAAACTTGCTTTTCCCTCAGGTGGCTCAGCCCTGCCTTCTTTGTCCCCTGAGGGGTATGTAAACACGCGTAGCCGGCTTTTCAGCGTCGGTATAAGGGTATTCTCCTCAAGCACCAGAAGGATGCGGCCTTTCTCAGGAGGTTCTTCGGTGATTTTCAGAAGACTGTTCGCAGCCGGCAGGGAAAGCCTGTCACAGCCGAAAAGAACTGCAAGGCGACATGTCCCGACAACGGGCACCAGGGAAATTTCCTCCCATATATGCCGGCAGTCTTCAATTCCGGGCGGCTGGTCCAAAGAACCGATCATGACAAGGTCAGGATGGTTTTCTCCGTTCCACGAAAGGCACGAAGGGCACCTGTCTTTTGCATTTCCCGAGTGGCAGAGAACCCTGGATGCAAAGCGTGTGGCCAATTCCGTCTGGAGCGTTTTCGGTGCGACGATGGCAACGCTTTGACCTGTGTCGATGCAGCCCGACATGGCTTCCAGCATTTCCATCACTGCCGTTTTGTGCTTGCCCTGCTCCTGCATCCGCTTCTCTCCTTCTTTTCAGGTTCTTCTACCGAAGTTTCATTCATCCTGATACGGGATTTACGAAGCCGACATGAAGGCATGCAGCGCAGCTTCTATCTTCCGCGCTGTGTCTTCCGGCGTACCCCCGGCGTCTATCCTTCGAATTCTCCGGGGATTTTCCTTCCACAAGGACCTGTATCCTTTTGAAATTCTTTCCAGCAGGAATTTG
Organism: Thermovirgaceae bacterium; assembly: GCA_046542505.1. Lineage (GTDB taxonomy): Bacteria > Synergistota > Synergistia > Synergistales > Thermovirgaceae > UBA1876. Next base: position 7,816 of record JBKHBH010000003.1, read on the forward strand.
TCGGCTTCGATCCTGTCCGGTTCTCCCCTGCATGTTACTCGTTCGAGAGCTGTTTTTACATTCACGTCGAGCCAGAAGGTAAGGTCCGGCTCCGGCAGGTCAATCGCAAGAATAACCTTTTGGACTTCTTTCTCCGGGAGACCACGTCCCCAAACCTGGTAGGCGAGAGTCGAGTCATTGTACCTCTCGCAAAGGACTATTTCCTTTCTTTTGAGCGCCGGAAGGATGACCCGCCTGGCATGCTCGCATCTGTCGGCCAGGAAAAGAAGGGCTTCCGTCCACGGGTGGCGAAAGTGTTCTTCTATAATAAGTTTCCGCAAGGGTTCGCCGCCTTCCCAGCCACCGGGTTCGCGTGTTCTTACCGTCGGACGTCCTGCAAAGGTTCTCGTAATGAGATGTTCCAAAATCCTCGCCTGGGTGCTTTTGCCGGAACCGTCAATACCTTCGAGCGTAATGAACACCCTTTGACCTCCCTGATCCGGTGGACGAAGCCATCAATTTATCGTCCGGTCCACGTTTTTTCATAATCGAAAGATCCTGTACCGGAGAAGTTCCTTTCAAAGGGCCGGGTCGAACCCCCCTGCTAGAAACGGTAGTAGACTCCGATCGAATGTCTTTCTTCAGGTTCCCTGTCCTGATACTTGTAGAAAGCACCCCAGTCTTCACCGAGTTTGAAACGGCCTTCCGCGGACCAGCTACCACCGGATTCGTCCCACCACTGGGCACTGACGGACACGGGCCCACGAGAAAAATTGTCATTGAGTGCCATCCCCGTGCCCAGATATCCATGGACCGCTCCCGCCCAGAAACGTGCAAAATTCGTCGAATATCCGATTGCCGCTGTAGCTCCATGTCTGTCACCGATATCCTGGGCTCCGAGCAGAAGTGAATAGGGGCTGGTACTTCGTTCGAAAAGGAATCTCGTGTCTAGAATGACATCTCGTTTTGAGTATCCTGACCCCACGCCGTGAAGGGCGACTTCGGAAGTGATGTCGATGTCGTCCAGAAAGGACATGATCCGGTCTGTTTTTTCAAAAAGCTCTCCCACTTCGTTCATCGAAAAAGGAGCGCCGCCCCCGTTTTCCCCTTCCAAGAATCCCCGAATAGATCCCGCCATGGACTGCATTTCCTGTGCCGCCATGCCCACGCGCTGAACGGCGAGTTTCATGTCTTTTCCAGAGGGACCTTCTTCATCAAAGCGTCTGGCCATGGCATCGAGCCTGGCCGAGAGGTCCCGGAGCCTTGTGACCGTTTCCGAAAGGCTTATCCTGTTCTCCTCCACTACATCCTCGATACTCTTTGAGACACTCTGGATAGACAGACTCGCATCCCTGACGGATTCGCCTGTATCGTCGAGGAAAGTTTCCAATTTCGATGTCGCTGTTGTAAGGTCCGAAAGGAAACTCTTTACATGCTGAAATGTCAGCTTGATCTCTTCTAGACTCTGGCTGGCCTCAGACATGATTTCGTCAAAAGAAGGGGGAATCTCTCCAGTACTCTGGTCTCCAGGTTGCAGGTCGGTTGTTGATGTTCCCCGTTTAACGGTGACACGGGGTTCCCCCAGGAGCCCGCCCATGTCTATGCTGAAAACGCTGTCCATGGGGATGCGTGTGCCTTCTCGGATTTCCAGTTCCACCAGAACGCCTCGCTCAAGCAGTCGCAGATCGGAGACCTTACCAGCCTCGATGCCCGAGACAAGAACAGGAGCGCCCTTGACCAGGCCCATGGCATCATGGAAAAGGACATCCAGTTTATACCCTTCCTGGCGAAGCTTGCTGCCCCCGCTGATGAACACAAGGATGCCGGCAAAGATCAGTGCAAGCAAAACAGCGATCCCGACCCTCATTTCCCTGCTCATTGGCGGTTTTCCTCCCTGATCGAGACAAGCCCTGACGAAAAGCGTCTGACCGACGAGTTTTTGGAGGAGATCCACTCCTCTCGGGAACCTTCCCAGGCGATCCCGCCGGATTCCATAAGCACGAGGTTATCGCCGATTCCAAGTGCTGAAACAAGGTCATGAGTTACCACCAGTACGGCGACACTGAACTTGTGGCCCAGGTCGTAGAGAAGCGCATCTATGTGGCGGGCGGTTACAGGATCCAGACCGGTGGTCGGTTCGTCAAGCAAAATGACCTCCGGCTCATGGACAAGAGCTCTTGCTATGGCAACACGTTTCCTCATCCCGCCGGAGAGTTCCGCCGGGAACATTTCTGCAACATCGCCGAGTTCCACATGTTTCAGCATTTTGGAAACAGTTTCCTTTATCTTTTGTGTATCCGCAATCCCCTTGCAATATTGTAATGGAAAGCCAATATTCTGTCCTACCGTCATGGAGTCGAAGAGTGCGCCGTTCTGGAAAACGACTCCAAGTTTCCGCCTGAGAGGGACAATGGCATTTTCAGGTGTATCAGACTGGATTGTCCTTCCGAAAAAGCTTACTTCTCCTCCCTCAAATCGCTGTAACCCCGCAATGACACGAAGAGTTGTCGTTTTACCGCATCCGGAGGATCCGAGCAGGCACGTGGTCTTCCCTCTGTGCATTTCGAGAGTTACGTTCTGTAAAACCAGTTTTCGGTCGAACGAAACGGACACGTTACGGAGGGAAATGATTGCTTCGTCCATCAGGCGACACCGCCAAACAGGAAAGCCGAAAGAATGTAGTTGAAAACGAGAATCAGCATATTGCCCCAGACAACGGCCCTGGTAGTGGCTATCCCGACACCTTTGGCCCCCTGGTCGGTCATAAATCCCTGGGAGCAGGCAGAGATGGATATGAGTGCTCCAAAAACGAGGGCCTTGAGCAGGCCTCCCCAAATATCTGAGGGATTCATGAGCGCCTCGATGGATCGCCGGAAGACATGTAGGTTTACACCGTGGGCGGCGACGTATGCCGCGCCCCCGCCGATGCCGATAAAAAAGGAAAAGGCGGTGAGGACCGGAACCATGATAATGCTTGCAATCATCCTCGGTGTTCCGACGAAGACGACTTCATCAAGTCCGAAGGCACGCAGCGCATCCAGTTGTTCGGTGACTTTCATTGAACCTATTTCGGCGGCCATCGAAGCACCGACCCTGCCGCTCACAACGAGGCCGGTGAGGACTGGTGCCATTTCCCGGACCAGACTCAATGCAAGAACACCGCCGATGTAGCTGGAAGCTCCGAAGCGGACAAACTGGTCAAGAGTCTGCACAGCCATGACCATGCCTGTAAAGGCGCTCGTAATTGAAACGACAAGTATTGAATTTACGCCGATTCGTTCGAGCTGCTCAAAGAGATCCCTTCGGCTCCAGGTTTCACCGAATACGCCTCGTGCGATCTTCCAGAAAAACACACCGTAGGCTCCGAGGGTTTCCAGAAGACTTGTCACATTTTTCCCGATCCACGTCAAAAGCCGCAAGGGAGGGCTCCTTCCCCGTCAAAAAGCCTCCTTCTGTGCCGAAGGTTCCACCGTGACGTGAACATCCCTGCGGAGGAGGCCGTCAACGTAATAGTTGGACTGGAACACTCTCATGATTCCCTTTTCCATTTTATCTTTCTTGATCTCGCTGAGAAGCCTGTAGTCCCTGTCTTCCGGCGGCGCTTCCCAGGGAGGCCTTGGGCTGGCATCACAATTCAGCTCGACGACGACCTCATTGTTTCTTTCCATTGCGTCGATCTCCTGCAGCAGGCCTTCAAGGTTCTTGATGCTCCGGCGACCCTCAAGAAGAGATTCCTGCACCGGTTCGTCTATCCCCCCGCCCCTGACGACAACTTCACAGAGGCCCTGCGCGTCATCCGGCATCGTCAGGGTAAAGGTCTTTTCCTCGGCCTTTTCCCTGTAAGGCTTAAGTGTAACTTTCACTTCGAAAGTGTCTCCGGGATTAAGGGGTTCTTCCGGAACGGAAACGTCTTCGATGAGGAGGACGCGTGGTTTTTGGGTCATCTCTACCTCAATGTGTAATCCGAGGGGACTGATCTCACGAAAAGGATTCAACATGACGGCTTTTACCAGATCACTCGTTTCCCGGAGCATGTCTTTGGTGATATCTTTTTCGGAATAAAACATGTTTGTTCTCTGCCATCCCGAGACAAGTTCTCCGCCCTCGACTTCGAAGGTGATTCTTGCCGTTCCCTCCCGCTTTTGTCCCCAGGTATTGTCCACGAGTCCCATAACGAGATCAGGAAAAATGTGCGAAACGAGATACGGATCGTAAACCATGTGAAATCCTTTGTTTTTTTCCATGGTTGCATCTACGTCCTTCAGGATGACCGAAACGTCCACAGTAGGAGCGAATTTTCCCAATTGCCCCGCAATTCCCTGGGGCCTGTCTTGGGTTACGGTTCCAATGATAGACAGCGGTGTTCCGATCTTGAAGGGAGCTTGAAGACTGGGGATGACGTCATGAACCCAGGCTTTCGCCAGGGGGAATGAGACGCTTCCCCTGTTCATGAATGGGTGAGCAAAGGCGAGAAACCTGCCGTCATCTGATGAAGCCGTCAATGTTCCCGTTGCGGAAACGAGCACGTCCCCCCATGCCACCAGGGCGCTTACCGCGGAACCCGGCCGAAGCCTGGCATTAAGTTCCACCGGAAGGTTTTGCAAATTTCCTGAAGAGGGAATAATCCTGTATGGCCCCTCGAGTATTTCCCCGACGTTTTCAGCAGCTCGTGAGCTCAGTCCCGAAATCAGCACAGGGGCGGTTCGTGCCGCTTTTTTTTCAGTCTCGGGCGATTCCGCCGGTTGGCCCGGTGATTCCCCCTTTTCCGGCAACGTCAGGTTCTGGAGGTCCGGCACCCTGTCCGGCCAGTTCCAGACATCCACCATATCCTCTATAGGTGTGACCAGCCCCCGATCATGTTCACTGAAATTCCATCCATAGCCGATGGCCCCCACGAGTTTGCCGTTTATGAAAACGGGGCTGCCGCTCATGCCCGCAGCGATACCGCCCGTTTCTTCAATGACCGGTCCCTCCGCCCGGATCAAAAGCAGATGTCTGGGTGTTTCTTCCGAGGGGAGAACGCTGAGAACCGTGACAGGAAAAGAGACGATTTCCCGACCCCGAACCACGGTATATGCCTTTCCGGTCATACCTTCTTTCACCTGTTCCAGGGGCATGATCTCTACGTTCGGGGTGAAGCGTGCGCCGGTTCCCTCTATGGAGTGGGCCTGAAATCCTGACAACAGGACTGCAAGAGCAAAAACGAAAACAAATTTTTTCATACCTGGCTTCCTCCAGTATCTTTAACTCGGTCTGTGTCTTTAACTCGGTGCGCAAACATGCTAGGACTGCTTCCGTCTTCTCAGTTCAGTGAAAATGAATTCATCGATGTCCCCGTCGATAATAGACTGGACATTTCCCTTTTCTGCATTTGTTCGATGGTCCTTTACCAAAGTGTAAGGATGGAACACGTAGGATCGGATCTGGCTTCCCCAGCCGATTTCCTTTTTCTCGCCCTCGATTGAATCAAGTTGCTCCTGCCGTTTTTGGAGCATTTTTTCAAAGAGACGTCCCCTGAGAATCTGCATTGCCACATCCCTGTTCATGTGCTGTGATCGCTCGTTCTGACAGCTTACGACAATGCCGGTCGGAATGTGGGTGATGCGAACAGCGGAATCTGTCATGTTGACATATTGACCACCGGCTCCACCTGAGCGAAAAGTGTCAATCCTGAGGTCTTCAGGGTCGATTTCGACTTCTACATCTTTCGGAAGATCCGGCGAGACGCTCACGGAGGCAAAACTCGTATGGCGGCGCCTGGCCGTGTCAAAGGGAGATATCCTGACGAGACGATGGACACCCCGCTCGCATTTGAGCAATCCATATGCGAAGTCCCCCTTGACGAGTACCGTTGCTGATTTTATGCCCGCCTCTTCTCCCTGTGACATCTCGAAAGGCTGCACTTCGAAATCATGGCGCTCAGCCCAGCGAAGATACATCCTGTAGAGCATTTCCGCCCAGTCCTGGGAGTCGAGACCACCCGCTCCTGCGTGGACCGTCAGGATCGCGTCGGTTTCATCGTATTCTTCGTCCAAAAGAAGCATAACCTGACGGTTTTCAAGATCTTTCTTAAGTGTTTCAGCTCTTTCCTGGAATTCATTTTCAAGACTCAGGTCATCCTCCATCGAGAGCAGTTCGGCAATAGTCTCGAGTTCCTCGAGTTCCATTTCATATCTCGCCCAGATTTCCTTGCGTTCCTGGAGCCGGGAGAGATTCCTCGTGATATCCTGGGCGTCATTTCTGTTCCAGAAACCGCTTTCGGTAGTCTTTTTTGTCAATTCCGCTATCTGACTGTCAAGGCCGTCCGGGTCAAAGGCTGTCCCGCATCTCACACACGCGTGAGCGCAGTTCCTCCAGTATTGTTGTTACGGGCAATACAGACATCAGAATTCCTCCTTTTTCGGCGTGTCTCATGCCGTGCCACTTTCTGTGGCCGCCGACCGTTGTTGTCGGTGGCTTTTCATTATATCATCAGCTTCGGTCTCCGTAACTGATTGGAGTGACCTTTTATGATGCGTTCCAACAAGACGAAAAAGGCGGTGCTCAGGGCTCTCCTGGAAGCGCCGGGGGAAATCTTTTCAGGCCCTGATTTATGTCGGATCTCGGGCGTATCGCGGCAGTCCGTATGGAAGGCTGTTGATTCGCTGCGGGTTGAAGGGTTCCAAATAGAAGCCGCGCCGCACAAGGGGTACCGGCTTGTCGATTCCGGTGCCGCGGATCTCAGCCCGACCTGGCTGGAACTAGCCCTTGAAGACACGTGTTGGGGAACAAATGTTTTCTTCTGGGAGTCTTTGGCTTCCACCCAGGAGCCTGCAAAAGAGCTTGCGAGGCAGGGAGCCCCCGAGGGCCTCCTGGTCATTGCCGAAGAGCAGACATTGGGAAGGGGGCGACTGGGCAGAAAATGGCAATCACCCCGGGGCGGAAGCATATGCTTTTCGGTAATAGTCCGACCGAACCTCCTTCCGGGAAGAATACAGCTTTTGAGTTTCGCAGCGGCGATTGCGGTTCATGAAACGCTGGAGAAGGATTTCGGAATCTCCTTTGAATTGAAATGGCCGAACGACATTCTTCATCAAGGCGCGAAGGTCTGCGGCATACTGACGGAGACAGCAAGTGAGCCCGGCCATGTTCACTATGCGGTGACTGGAATAGGAATGAACGCCAACGTGGATTCGAGAACGATTGCAACGGACGTTGCAGGCAAATCGACGTCCCTTTTGGCCATTTTGGGACGGCCGGTGCACCGCGGGGAAATTATCGCTTCCATCGTACGAATAATGGAACGCGAAGTCCGGCGTCTCGAAACCGCTGAAGGGGGCAGAAAATGCATCAATGACTACAAGAAACGGTGTTCCACGCTGGGCCAGGAAGTCGTTGTACGTCATGAAAACGAGACGCTGCAGGGAACGGCTGTCGGCATATCCGATTTCGGCGAGATTATCCTTGAAATATCAGGAAAAGAAAGGACCCTTGCCGCTGGCGATATTACACACCTGCGGACATACTAGCGATATGCCAGCCCTTTCCCCATTCCTGGAGGGCGGACCCTGTCCCAGACAAGGAGATAGAGATCATAAAGATACAGGAAAAAGTCCTGGTCCTCTGAAGGTCCGGGAACAGTCAGACAAGAGGAAGGTTCGCCGATTTTTTCTATCACATGTTCCGGTGTCCAGGGATCACATAGTATCAGCCATCCCTGTTTTTTTGCCTCCTGAATCGCAACCTCGAGGGTTTTCATATCATGACCCTTCTCCCAGCTTTTTTTAACCGCCGCAGGCGGTCTGACGAGATCGCTGGTCGCAGCCTGTATCCATCGGCCGACTTGCCAACTGAGATCCAGAAGTCTTGTTGTCCCCAACATTTGCCTGCCCACAAGCACCGTACTGTCGAGGCGGGCGGAAAACTCCGCCAGGCGTCGCTGGTAGTAGGAATAATTGTCGGGATCAACCCGTGATATGTTCTTCAGGATCCTGAGTCCGATGAAAGGAAGCGTTGCCGGATCGAGAAAAGGCATATCCAGACTGTCGAGGCCCCCGAGATCCCTTTTGTAAAGCAGCATGACCGTGAGGTCTTCCTCCATTATTCCAGAGACTTTCGCATCGCTTGGATCGAAGGCCAGCACCACGGCCCCATCGGGTGGATTTTCTGTTCGCTTCAGTGCACCACTTTCATCCCACTTCTGTATCGAATGAATGGAACAATAGGCCCCTCCGATGAAGCGTGTCGTCATCTCGAGCCACGGATGGGTAACCCAGATCTCGACTGGTTCGTCAGATATTGCCGGGCCGCAGGAGATGAAAGAAGCGATAATGGCAAGAAATATCGCTGTAATCCACCGATAGCGGAAAACGCCTTGCATTCTTTTGTCGGAACCACCTGTTCTCACGACTGACGGCTCCCCGGTTTCATCAATGGAATCCCTCGGCGGCAATACGGACATTCGGCCGGCAAATAGTTCGGAAAGGCGACATGCCAGAGGGAGTAAGGGGATTCAGGGAGGAGGGATTCTCCGCCGCTCCTGTTGACGATACAGGCTGTTCCGAGCCAAATAGCTCTACCGCAGTCCCCAATGGCCTCTGCCGCTTCCAGGGATGATCTCCCCGTCGTGATCACATCCTCGACGACGATGAACCTCCCCGTTTCGGGACAGGGAAAGCGTCTCAGCTTCATTTCCCCTTCCTTTCTTTCGCAAAAAAGGAAGGGAACGCCAAGATGTCTTGCCACTTCATGCCCGATAACCAGACCTCCCAGAGCGGGCGAAAGGATAAAATCAGGTTCGGCAGGTTTAATTGCCTCTGCCAGCAGTTTTCCGGCAAAGGCGGCATTGGAGGGATACCGTAAAAAAAGTGCGCATTGCATGTAATGTCCGCTGTGAAGTCCCGATGAAAGGGCGAAATGTCCTTCAAGCAGTGCACCTGATTCATGGAGACGACACTTCAGCTCCTTCGTGGTTTCATTCATTGTTTCAAATCCTCCAGTATGGTGTCAATCACGCTCCCGGGATTTGTTGCCTGGATAATCGGACGTCCCACCACGATAAAATCGGCACCTTCTCGTGCCGCCTTGGCAGGTGTCGCCGTTCTTTTCTGGTCGTCAGCGCCATCATACCCCAAGGGCCGAATTCCGGGCACTATTTTCATCAGGTCGTCAAAGACGGGGGTGCTGAACATCGGCAACTCCCTTGGCGAGCAGACAATGCCATCCATATGACTGTTTTTGGCCGCCTCCGCTCTTTTGAGCAACGATTCCCGCATGGGACAATAGGGATGGACCTCTTCCCAACTTTTTTGATCGAGACTCGTCAAGACAGTGACGCCGAACAAAAGCGGCATTCCATTCCTGCGTTTTTTCCCTGCCGCCTTCATCATGTCGATACCACCCGAGGTATGTAGGGTGACAGCCCAGACGCCTTCTGAAGAAAGAATCTCGACGGCGCCGCCAACGGTATTCGGAATGTCATGAAGTTTCAGATCGAGAAATATTTTCCAGCCGGCTTCAGTGAGTTCCTTGATGAAGGGCCTTCCGCCGCGTGCGAAAAGACCGGGGCCGACCTTGATGAACGTTACTCGCTTGCCCCAGGAATCAAGAAACCTGCGTGCCTTGTCAACATTCTCGAAATCAAGGGCAAGAATCAACCCGGGCTTTTCGTTTCCTGCCACCATTCCGCCTACCCCCGGTTTCTTTTAGGAATTCGAATTGTTCCCGCTGTCTTTGGCAGCTCCTACAAGATCGACAATGGAGTCAATTTTTTTACTGTCCAGAAAATCCGAAAGACCTCTTTCTATCCTGGAAATGATTCGGACATCCGAAAACAAAGCTGAACCTATCTGCACGGCCGAGGCTCCTGCCGCCATTACGACTACGGCATCCTCCCACGAAGAAATTCCCCCCGATGCAATAACGGGAATTCGCGCAGCCGATGATATCTCCCAGACAAGCCTCACAGTTAGCGGAAAAACCGCCGGCCCGGAAAGCCCCGCATACTTGTTCTGGAAGACCGGCTTCAATGTCTTTGGGTCTATGGCCATTCCGAGCCAGGTGTTGGCGACGGTGACAGCATCGGCTCCAGCTTTTTCGACGGCCAGCGCGGATGCTGAAATTGAGGTGACATTGGGGGAAAGCTTGACCCACAACGGGCCGTCCCATGTTCTTCGGGCCATTGAAACAATTCTTTCGAGTGACGTCCTGTCCTGTGCCCAGGAAAGTCCGCCGCTGGAGACATTTGGGCAGGATACGTTAAGTTCTACGGGAACCTTTCCGGCGGTCCTGCGAAGACGATCAAGAAGCCGGAGCAGTTCCTCATCCGTATCGAAAGCGAGATTGAAAACGAGGGGTATACCAAGACACGCCAGATCAGGGTATTCTTCACTGAGAAACGCGTCGATACCGGGATTCTGCAGTCCAATGCTGTTCATTATCCCGCAGGGTGTTTCCCAGATACGAATACCGGGGTTCCCCTTCTTCGGTTTCAACGTCAACCCCTTAGTACAAAAGCCTCCCATGCCTTCTGTCGCCCCGGAAGGCCAACACTTTATGTCCATGGGCCACACACCGGAGGCGACAAGGATGGGTGTTTCGAATTCAAGCCCGCTTATCCGGACCGCCATTTTCTTATGGAAACTCATCCCAGAGAATCTCCTCCCGGCGGAAAACCGGCCCGTCAACACATACTCTCTTTGGTCCGTTCCGTGTCTGTACGATGCACCCCAGGCATCCGCCGTATCCGCAGGCCATCCTTCTTTCGAGGCTGACCCACACGGGAATTTTCCCAAGAGACTGAATGTCACCTAGGGCACGAAGCATCCCTTCCGGACCGCACGCCCAAATTTCGTCATGGAGATTCGACATCCGGTGCAGTCCGTCAATGACAGTACCTTTATCGCCGAAAGCCCCATTCTCGGAAAAAACCGCTGTTTCCGGGTATCGTGAAAGAATGGCCTCGCAGAAGGTTTCCCATTCCTGCTCTCCCGACACGCCGACCACAAGTAACGTGTCTTTGATGGCATGAAGACTTTGCCGGGCAAAAAGCAAGGGTGCTACGCCCATCGCTCCGGCTGCCAAAATAACTCTGTTTTTCTCCGGTTTCGGGAAGCCATTGCCGCAAGGCCCTCTCAATAAAAGAGCCACGCCCTTCTGGCATTCGGCAAGAAGAGCCGTCCCCCTTCCGCACACCCTGAAAAAAAACTCCAATGACCCATCCTCGCGAATCCCGGAAGCAGCCAAGGGCCGTGAAAGGAAGGGATCCCTCGTTTTCCAGGCTTTGATCAGGAAAAACTGTCCGGGCACGGGTTTGGCGCCCCGGTCTTCAGGTTCCAGCGTCAACGACCAGATGCCCGGAGCTATCTGTTCCTTTTCCGCGATGGTTGCGGTAAAATCACGGATTTTGGCCAGATGCATTCCTGCTTCAGACATTCGGTGCGTCACTCTGTGCCCCCAAAAACGATTTTTCCTTCCACAATGGCCATTACCGGCCAATGCGATAATTCGTGCCCTGACCAGGGACTCAACCTGGCTTTGCTTCTCCAGTGTGCAGGGTCGACGGTTTTCTCGATCTTTGTATCCAGTACCGTAATGTCCGCCAAACTTCCCTCGCTGATCTTTCCCATCTCTCTCCACTGTTCCGGCAAAAGAGCGGCAGGACCGGACGTCCAGAGTGAGAGGATCTTTTCCAGCGTACAGGGTTTTCCCCGATTGGCCCATTCTGTAAGGACGGCGGCGGCAGCACATTCAAGGGAAGCGATCCCGAAGGGAGCTTCCTGGAAGGGAAGGTCCTTCTCGTCTGCGTGATAGGGTGCGTGATCCGTTATAATCGCGTCCACTGTCCCATCGGCGATGCCCTCCCAGAGAGCTTCCCTGTCCTCGGCGCTCCGCAGGGGCGGATTGACCTTGTACAGGCTGTCATAACCGCTTTCAACGACAGCGTTTTCGTCCATTACAAGATGATGGCAGGTGACATCACATGATACTGCAACATTCCTGTTTTTCGCCTGTCTGACGGCCTGAATGCCCGTTTTGGTGCTGACATGCGTGAAGTGGATACTGCTTCCCGTTTCCTCGGCAAGCAGTACCCCGCGGTGAATATCGCCGGCTTCGGAAGAAGCGGGGTTTCCCTTCAGACCGGATCTGGAAGAAACATATCCCCAATGGACCTGGCCGCCCTGGGAGAGATCAATGTCTTCGGGATGTTCCATAATGCGGATTCCCAGGCCGTGTGTGTACAGAAGGGCTTTCTGGAGAAGCCCCGTTTTCCGCACAGGGGATCCGTCATCAGTGAAAAAAACCGCTCCAGCGGCTGCCATCTTGGCCATCTCCGCGAGATTTTCTCCGCGGCGTCCTTTCGTTACGGAACCTGAAGGTAGGACCCGTGCGCCATGGGACTGTTTGCCTTTTTCAAGGACGTACTGGACAAGCGAAGCGCAGTCGATGGGCGGGTCCGTGTTCGGCATGGCCACCACGGTGCAAAATCCCCCAGCAGCTGCAGCTAGTGCTCCGGAGGGAATATCTTCGCGCCATTCCTGTCCGGGATCACGCAGGTGGACATGTAGGTCGATAAAACCAGGGCATACGATTCTCCCTTCCAGGTCCCGGGTTATTTCCTCCATCCCCGGCTGGACTTCGATTTTACCGATTTTCTTGATCCTCTTCCCGTCGATCAAAACATCCTGCGGTGTCTCATGCAGTTTTTTCCCGTCAAAGATACGGCCGTTGCGAAGCAGAATGGTCATTGTTCTCTGGCACCTCCAAGACACAGATATAGCAAGGCCATCCTCACGGCCACACCGCTTCTCACCTGGGCAAGAATAACGCTCTGTGACCCATCGGCCACGGTGCTTTCGATTTCAACCCGCCGGTTTATCGGGCCGGGGTGCATTACAAGGGCTTTTTCAGCTGCGGCATTCAGAAGCTGTTCATTTGCTCCGTAAGTCAGAAAATATTCGTCCAGGGAGGGGAACATTCCTTCATCCTGACGTTCCTGCTGGATCCTCAGGAGGTAGATCATGTGGGCATCCTTGACTGCTTCAAAGGGATTGGCCTCGTATATCGCCTCGAAGCCGCCAGGATCTGACGGCATCAGTGTGGATGGTCCGGAAAGCACCACCTCGGCTCCCATGGTCCTGAAGCCGATCATGTTGCTTCGTGCGACCCTGCTGTGTTGAATGTCACCGACGATGGCAATTTTTTTCCCATCCAGGTTACCAAAATGTTTCCACGCGGTATAAAGATCCAGAAGTGCCTGCGTCGGGTGTGCATGGGTTCCGTCCCCGCCATTGAAAACAGCGCTTCGTTTCAGTTTTTTCCTGAGATACGTTGCGGCGCCCACTGCTCCGTGCCTGATAACCACCGCATCGGCGCCCATGGCTTCCAGGGTCCACGCGGTGTCGCGAAGGGTTTCCCCCTTTGCCGTACTTGACCCGGACGCGGACCAGTTGACTACATCGGCGCTTAAAAACTTCTCCGCAAGTTCAAAGGATACGCGCGTGCGCGTCGAGGGCTCGTAAAATAGATTGACCACAAGTTTGCCTCGCAACGCCGGGACTTTCTTGATTGGTCTGTCGAGGAGGTCTTCCATGCTCCTCGCGTTTTCCAGGAGATATTCGATATCATCGCGACTCCAGGTATCAAGATCGATAAGGTCTCTGTGCTTCCACTCCATTACCTGCTTTTCCCCTCTCGTTCACAGATTACGACTTCATCAATTCCGTCAAGTTCTTTCACTCTGACTTCGACGATTTCCTCCTGTGATGTGGGGGTAACCTTTCCCACATAATCCGGATGAATCGGCAGTTCCCGGTGTCCCCTGTCAACAAGAACACAGAGCTGGACGGAGGAGGGCCTTCCAAGATCCATAAGTGCGTCCAGGGCAGCCCGAATTGTCCTCCCCGTGTAAATTACGTCATCTACAAGGATGACCGTCCGTTTTGTAATATCAACGGGTAACGCCGTACTATGGACCACCGGTTGTTCGTGAAGAAGTGTGAGGTCGTCCCTGTAGAGAGTAATATCAAGAATTCCAGACGGCACCCTTATTGATTCCGTCTCCCCTAAATAACTTTTCAGCCTGCTTGTCAGATGCACTCCTCTCCTCTGGATGCCAACGAGGAGAGTATTTTGCACTCCGCGGTTTCTCTCGAGGATTTCATGGGCCAGTCGTTTGAGGACCCGGGCCATATCCTCTTCATTCATGACCCGCGTCTTTTCGTTCAGCACTGCCGGCACCTCCCGTAAAAAAAAGGAGACAAGACCGCATTCTCATGCGTTTGCCTCCTTCCTGTCTCGGAGCTTCTTCTAGTTGAGCTCGACTGATTTGTCTTTTCAACTATCCCAAACATTCTCCACGGCTCCTTTTCGTTTCCGTGGCGCCTATTTTACCAATGCCCCCATGAAAATGCAATCGGTTGCATTACATTTTTGCAAGAACTAATTCGGCTGCTTTGGATTCTGCCTCCCTGACAGTTTTCCCGGTCGCTCTCGTGAGGGTCTTTCCGTCTAGGACGACTTCAACGGTGTGGACCGGCTTGTGAGCCGGCCCCTCTGACTTGACGAGACGATATATCGGCCTGCTTTTTCCTTGCGATTCGAGACGCTCCTGAAGGATCGCCTTCGGGTTCGTTTCGTCTTGTAAAAGCAAAGCCTTCCTTGAATCGCAGAATCGGGAAAGGATCGCCATTGCTTTTTGAAATCCCCCATCAAGATATATGGCACCGATGACGGCCTCCACCGCATCAGCAAGAACAGAAGGGTTTTTGCTCCCTCCGCTTTTTGAAAGCCCTTTGCCGAGCAGGATACGAGGCCCGAGTCCTGTTTCAAAGGCCCAATCCGCAAGGGTTTGTTCGCATACGAGGGTTGCCCGCTTGCGGCTCAGGTCTCCTTCGGTGTCATCTGGAAAGGATTCCCAGAGATACCGTGTAACGGCCAGTTGCAAAACGGCGTCGCCAAGAAATTCAAGACGTTCGTTAGTATACGCCAAAGCCTGTTCGTTTGAAAATGAGGCATGGGTCAGGGCTTCTTCCAGGTAACGGGGATCGGAAAAAGTGTAGTCGAAGATTTCGTGCTTTTTCGGCAAATCGGCTTCATTCCCTGTAGGATTCGACGGCAAGCACCGCGTTGTGGCCGCCGAAACCAAAGCTGTTTACGAGCAGGCGGTCAATGGTAGCCTTTAACGGATCCCCGTCTGGTACGATGTTTATTGAACATTCAGGATCGATTTCATTGCAATTTGTCGTCGGATGAACAACTCCCTCGGTAATCGACTGCAGGGCCGCGATCAGTTCGAGCGCGCCTGCGGCACCAAGGCAGTGCCCTATCATCGACTTGGTCGAATTGACAAGTATCTTGTCAGAAACTTCACCGAAGGCTTTACGTATGGCAAGAGCTTCCATCCTGTCGTTCAACGTCGTTGATGTTCCGTGGGCATTGATCAACTGGACGTCATCCAGACTCCACCGCGCTTTTTTGACGGCCTGTACCATAGCTTTTGCAGGAGTCAGGGCTTCCGGGTCGGGTGCAGTGATATGGTAGGCGTCACAGTTCGATCCGAACCCCTTCACCTCGCCGTAAATCCTTGCCCCCCTGCGTTTCGCGTGTTCGAGTTCCTCGAAAACCAGAACGCCCGCTCCTTCGCCCATGACGAATCCATCTCTGTGAACGTCGAAAGGCCGTGACGCATGGACCGGATCATCGTTCCGTGTCGACAGGGCTTTCATGGCGCTGAAACCTGCCACAGCGACGGGAGTGATCGCTGCTTCTGTTCCCCCTGCAATCAGGATGTCTGCATCACCCCGTATGATCGTGTGAAAGGCTTCTCCCATGGTGTGCGTGGCTGTGGCACAGGCCGTCACAACACATATATTCGGCCCCTTGGCTTTTAACCGAATGGCTACGTATGCTGCGGGCATGTTGCTGAGCATCATGGGGACGTAAAAAGGCCCGACACGGGCAGGCCCTTTTTCCATGAGAACCTTCGTGCCTTCGTAATTTGTGGAGATACCACCTTCACCGCTTCCGATATAGACACCGAACCTGTCGGGGTCCACGGAATCAGTATCGAGCCCGGCATCACGTACGGCAAGATCGGCTGCGGCGACGGCGAACTGGATAACCCTGTCCGCTCGCCTCGCTTCCTTGCGTTCCATCCAGTTATCAGGTTTAAAATCCCGGACTTCGGCCGCTATACGTGAGGTGAAATCGGCCGGGTCAAAAAGGGTTATTTCCCCAACGCCGTTTTTCCCCTCCGAAAGAGCCTTCCAGTATTCTTCCTTTCCGATTGCTATTGGGCTTACTACACCCAAGCCCGTAATCACAACCCTTTTCACGCCGGTTCACCCCTTTTGTCTCCCTGAATGGGATTCAGTCGTCGCCGAATCCCGGCCGGGCGCAGGAGAAAATCCTGCGCCCTCTATATTCCGGGAGAACTATTCTTCAACGCCGAGTTTGTTCTTGATATAATCCATGGCCTCGCCGACATTCGTCAGTTTCTCGGCATCCTCATCAGGGATTTCGATGTCGAATTCCTCTTCGATCCCCATGATGAGCTCGACGATATCAAGAGAGTCAGCTCCGAGATCCTCAACGAAAGAAGCTTCCGGCTTGATCTGGTCTTCCTCGACATCGAGCCTGTCCATTACGATTTCCTTGAGGCGGGCGGTAATCTCGTCCATCTTCATGTCACTCACCTCCTTTTTCGAGAAACTTCCACATTGCTTTTTATGCCATGGTCATGCCGCCGTCAACGGTAATGACCTGACCATTAATGTATGAGGCCTTTTCCGATACGAGAAAGGCGACAAGTTCGGCAATATCTTCCGGTTTCCCAAAACGGCCTGCAGGAACCTGGGCGAGCATGGCTTCACGGATTTTCTCCGGGAGGACCGCAGTCATGTCGGTCTCGATAAACCCCGGAGCTATTGCATTGGCAGTGATATGTTTCGAGCCCATTTCCCTTGCAAGGCTTTTCGTGAATCCGAGGATACCGGCCTTGGCGGCGGCGTAGTTCGCCTGCCCTGGGTTCCCTATCAGGGCGATGACAGAAGAAATGTTCACGATTCTTCCCCACCTGGCTTTCGCCATTTTCCGGATTGCCTGCCGGGTTACGAGAAAAACCGGGTTCAGGTCTTTTGATATGACCTCTTCCCATTCTTCGTCTTTCATACGCATAAGGAGGTTGTCCCTCGTAATACCGGCGTTATTGACGATCACGAGTACTGTCCCAAGGCGATCTTCAATCTCCTCGAACATCCGCACCACATCTTCTTTCTTTGAAACGTCAGCCTGAAATGCCGCAGCCTTGCCGCCGGCGTTTCTCAGCCGGGCCACAACCTCTTCGGCACCTTCCCGAGACCGGTTGTAATTGACGGCCAAAGTGTATCCCATCTCTCCCAGGCGTATTGCAACCGCTCTGCCTATGCCTCGTCCCGCACCGGTCACAAGTGCAACCCCGGACGATTCCGACATTTCTTTATCCCTCCTGACTCAATGTGCGGACCAAAGTCTCCGCTTCTTCTGGCGTGCCTGCCGTCAAGGCCGAAACGCCTTTCACGGTCCGTCGGATGAGACCGGTCAGCACCGATCCGGGACCGATTTCCGCAAACGTGTTTGCACCTGCCGAATGCAGGTACTCGACCGTATCCTGCCAGAGGATGGGGCTATGGGTCTGAAGGTACAACGACCGTTTGATATCGTCTACTTTTCTTTCAGGTCTGGCGGAAACGTTGGCGATTATAGGCCAATTTGGCTCCTGCCAATGACACTCTTCAAAGGCCACCTTGAGTTTTTCGGCGACAGGCTCCATAAGCCTGCAATGAAAAGGAGCGCTGACTTTCAGCTGTACCGCTCTTTTTGCTCCACGTTCCTTTGCAAGTTCCATTGCTTTTTCCACAGCTTCCGTTTCACCGGATATGACAATTTGTCCCGGGGCGTTGAAGTTTGCTGCTTCACAAGTCCCCACCGGGGAAAGTTCTTCACAGATTTTTCGTACTGCATCCCGCCCGATTCCTATCAAGGCAGCCATTGTTCCTTTTCCCAGAGGGACAGCCTCCTGCATCAGCCGCCCCCGGAGGTGTACGAGCCTGACTCCGTCGGCTAGGCTGAGTGCTCCGCCGGCGACAAGAGCGGAATATTCGCCGAGGCTGTGTCCCGCTGCGTATGCTGGTTTCGGATTAAAACCAAGTTCGTTCTGGATTACTGAAAAAACAGCAATGCTCACCGTGAGGATTGCCGGCTGTGCAAAGGCCGTTTTCTTCAGTTCCTCTTCTGGGCCTTCCAGAATCAATTTCCCGAGATTGAAACCCAGGGCCTCGTCAGCTTCGCGGAAAACGCTCCGGGCCGTTTCAAAGCGCTTTGTAAGAGCACGGCCCATACCGACTTCCTGTGAACCCTGGCCCGGGAAAACCATCGCATAAGACATTTTCTCGATCCCTCTCACTCAAAGAGATTCTTTTCAAGAGATTGCAGGATCTCTGTTGCCTGCCCGAACATTTCGCGAATTATTGTTTGGGCGGGTTCAACGGCTTGTACAAGTGCAGCCGACTGCCCCGCCATGACGGAGCCCCATTCAACGTCGCCTTCGATAACTGCGGCTCGAAGCTTCCCTGTTCCGAATTCTTCCAGGTCTTTCACGTCGGTGCCTCGTTTTTCTAGTTCTTCGAATTTTTTTGTGAATTTGTTTTGGAGGCATCTAACTGGATGTCCCGTCGCTCTGCCTGTTACGACGGTGCCCCTGTCTCTCGCCTTGATGATTTCCCGTTTGTACGCCTCGTGGACTTTTGATTCAAGACAGCAGGCAAAGCGGGTTCCCACCTGGACTCCTTCCGCGCCGAGTGCAAAAGCCGCCACCACGGCCCGTGCATCGGCGATGCCTCCAGCCGCGATAACTGGAATTTCGACGGTATCAGCGATTTGGGGAACCAGGACCATGGTTGTAGTTTCACCGATATGGCCCCCTGCTTCCATACCTTCTGCGATAACCGCATCGGCTCCCTGTCGGGCGACACGCTTCGCGTGCGCACTGGAAGCGATGACTGGGAAAATCTTCGTTCCGAGAGGCTTGAGTCGTTCAATGACCTTCCCGGGACTCCCGGCTCCAGTGGTAACAACAGGAACCCTCTGGCCGGCAACAACTTCGATGGCATCTTCGGCGGTTGGAGAAAGCAGCATGATGTTCACGCCGAAGGGCTTGTCCGTCATGGATTTCGCTTTTACGATTTCCCTTTCAAGCAGCTCGGGGGGCATGCTTCCTGCCGCGATAACTCCCAGCCCGCCTCCGTTGCTTACCGCAGAGGCCAGCTCGGCGTCGGCGACCCAGGCCATCCCCCCCTGGAGGATCGGGTATTCTATGCCAAGGAGGTTTTTCACGCGGTTGTTTCGCAGCACAGGCGTCACCTCAAATCCTAAGCATGATAGCGCCGTAGGTCATGCCGGCGCCGAAACTTGTCAGGACGACACTGTCACCTTTTTTAAGCATGCCATTGTCTAACCCCTCATGAAGTGCGAGAAAAACAGAGGCAGCGGACGTGTTTCCGTAGCGATCCAGATTCACAATCGATTTTGCCGGATCCAGCTTCATCCTTTTCATGACGCCTTCGATGATCCGTTTATTCGCCTGGTGAAAGATCCACCAGTCCACATCCCCTGTTTCCATGCCCGCATCCGAGCAAAGTCTTTTCAAAAAGGGAGGCAAAACGGTGTTGACATACTTGAACACGTCGTTGCCTTTCATCTTGATAAAATGTTCTCCCGCGTCTACGGTCTCGTGGGTTGCCGGTTTTTCGACAAGACCCCCAGGGAAGATGATAAAATCCGATTTCTCTCCTTCAGCATGAAGCTCTGCAGCCAGAATCGAGTTGTCAGCTTCCCCCGCTGCGAGAACCGCCGCACCAGCTCCGTCACCGAAGAGTACGCAGGTGTTTCGATCGCTCCAGTCAACCATCCTGGACAGGACCTCCGCTCCGATAACAAGAACGTTTTTCCACAAACCGCTTCCGACACCCGAAGCGCCGACGGTCAAGGCATATACGCACCCCGTACAACCGGCCTGGAGGTCAAATGCTCCGGCACGTTCCGCCCCTATGAGATACTGCACTTTCGGGCCGACACCGGGGAAAATCGTGTCAGGGGTATTTGTAGCAACGATAATCATGTCGATATCTGCAGGGCCGAGCCCTGCGTCTTCCAGTGCGGCGAGACCTGCTTTTGCCGCAATATCGCTGGTCAATTCCCCATCTGAAACATGCCTCTCGCGGATCCCCGTTCGGGAGGTGATCCATTCATCGCTCGTTTCCACCATTTTTTCAAGCTCTTCGTTGGTAAGTACTTTTTCCGGGACATACATTCCGGTTCCTTTCAGAACGACGGGAATGCGAAAGTCAATCCCCAATCTGCACGCCTCCCTCCTCAAGTTCTTCAACTATGGACTGTACCCCCTGTTTCCTGACGAAATCCCGGGCAACTCCAAGAGCACTGCTCACGGCCCTGGCCTTCGACCTGCCGTGCGCCTTTATGACTGCTCCGTTGACACCCAGGAGGGGTGTGCCTCCGGTTCTTTCATAATCAAAGCGCTGGGATAATCCCTTGAGCATGGGAAGCATGAAGACCATTCCCACCTTCGGCAGAAACCTTTTCTGTATTTCACCTCGAATCAGGGAAAACAGCGCTTCACCGGTGCCTTCTATGAATTTGAGCAGAATGTTTCCCGTCAGCCCTTCACAAATGACGACATCCGTAGTTCCTATCGGGATATCCTGACCTTCCACGTTTCCGATAAAATTGACAGGAGCGTTCTTGAAAAGGGCGTGTGTTTCCTGAATGAGCTCGTCACCCTTTATTTCCTCGGAACCGTTCGAGAGCAATCCGATTCTGGGCGTCTCGACAGACTGTATCGTCCTCATATAGACATCTCCCATGAGGGCGAATTGATAGAGATTGAGGGGCTTGCATCTCACTGTAGCCCCGACGTCTATCAGAAGGCTTACACGCTCCAGTGCCGGCAGCGGGATGCCGAGCCCCGGCCTGTCGATACCCTTGATTCGCCCGACGATGAGCACGCCGCCTGCCACGATCGCTCCTGTATTCCCTGAGGAGACGCACCCGAAGGCTTCTTTCGACCGTACCATCTGCATGGCCACGTGCAGGCTGGATTTCCTTTTTTTTCGGATTGCAACAGCGGGAGATTCGGCCATATCGATCGTTTCTTCCGCTTCCACGATGTGAATACGTTTGATTGTATCGGAAGCAGCATCCTCAAGATGAGGCTTGATGGCATCCTTGTCCCCCACGAGTGCGATCTCGATATCCCCGTGCTGTCTGCACGCGAGGATAGCTCCTTTGCAGATTTCACCGGGAGCGTGATCTCCTCCCATTGCGTCAAGGGCTATCAGCACGTCCTATCTCTCCTCTTTCTCTCGTTTGCTGTCTTGACGTTACTCCGTTTGCCTTGGAGCGCTTTCGGGATCACCGACAACTGTGATAAACCGCCCCACGAATATTTCCCGGTCACCGACCCGGGTTCTGACACTGACAACATACTTGTTCCCCTTGCAGGTTCCGACCTTTGCCCGGGCGACAAGTCTCTCGCCCACTTTTGCCGGAAGGCGGTACCGCAGTCTCGCCGCCCCTGTAAACACCATATCGGCCTCGATCACGGCTATTGCCAGGGAGCTGGCCTGTGCGTATATGTAATGGTCAGAAACAATTTCCGTATGCCTGAATGCCATTTCCGGCGTTGCTGTCAAAAGTGAAAGAGCTCCGCGGTTCGGATCAAGCTCCACGAGGTCCCCGATCACTTCCTCACGTTTCAGCGACCTGAGTCTTGAGAGGGCCTGTTGCGCCATAACGCGCATTCGTTCTCTTACTTCAGGAATTCCAAGCGTGGCTCGATCCAGCCGGATTGTGCTGATGCTGACGCCCAGTATCCGGGACAGCTCCTCGTCCGTCAAAAGCGGATCCGTTTTGAGTTCGATCTGGATGCGACGATGCCGTGTGAGCTTTTCTGAAGAACGTGACATGTTCCCCATCCTTGTTATCAGGTAATAGCACCTGGTATCAGAACACGGCAAGTATATCGGGTCATGATACGTCGGTCAATAGCAAAACCGGCATGGCGAGGGTACACCCACGCCATGCCGGTCGAAAAAAAGATGCCTTCGCCCGCGATCAGGATTCTTCCTTGTCTGCTTTGGCTGAGGCTGTTTTGACACTGACATTCCTGCCGCGGTAATATCCGCATTCAGGGCAGGCCCTGTGAGCGGGAATGGTTTCTCCGCAATGCGAACATGTTGTCATTGATGGAGCCTTGAGTGCCCCCAGCCACTTGGCTTTTTTATTATGCGTTCTCGAATGGGAAGTCTTGTTTTTGGGTACCGCCATGTTTTGTCCCCCCTTTTTTTCCTTTCTGCTGATTGTCCTCGGCAAGCACTTCCGCCAGGACGGCAAACCTTGGATCTCCTTCCATGATGTCGCAGGAACACTCTTCACGGTTTCTGTTGCAGCCGCAAAGAGGGCAAAGTCCCTTGCAATCCGGGTGGCAAAGAACCTTTTCGGGGAATGCCATTACCAACGTCTCCCAGATCTGGTCGGAAATATCAAGTGTCTCGGTTTCATTTTCAACGAGTACCGTGTGTTCGTCGAACTCGGTCGCCTTTTCTTCTTCCTCGTTTGACGAAACATAAAAATACCTGAATTCGTGTTCCAGCGCAAGGTCAGTCTTTTCCAGGCATCGGGAACAGTGTGCTTCTGCATGTGCCCGTATCCGGATATCGGCTATGACCCGTTCACCCTGTCGCTGCATTTTCGCCTGTGCTTCGAGATTTCCGTCAAGATGAAAAGCCTGGCCCCCGTAGAGGACAATTCCATGGAGCGGAAGGTCCCAAAAGAACTCGTAGGCTCTTCCCCTTTCGAATTGTCCCGACTGGACGGAGCAATCCCACTTTCTGGGGCGCCTGTCGAGACGCGGCAAATCTTTCCTTTCAGAAGACATTTAGCCGGTTGTCAGCTCCTTTGTGTCTCTGGCTATGACGAGCTCTTCGTTCGTCGGAACAATCAACGCAGAGACTCTTGAATTGTCCGTGCTGATTATGCGTTCTTTGCCCCTCACGTCGTTTTTCTTGACGTCCAGTTTTACACCGAGGAATTCGAGGCTTTCGAGAACCTGCTTCCGGACAGTCGAGCTGTTTTCTCCTATGCCCGCAGTGAAGACTATTGCGTCGATTCCCTCCATGGCAGCGGCGTAGGCACCGATATGTTTTTTTATCCCGTAACAAAGCATGTCAAGCGCCAGCCTGGCTCGCTTGTTTCCTTTGTCGGCGGCCTCTTCGACGTCCCTGAGATCGCTGCTGATGCCTGAAACCCCGAGGACACCGCTTTCCTTGTGAAGGACATGGCTCATGAGCTTTGTATCAAGGTTTTCTTTCTCCATGAGATACAACACGAGCGTAGGATCGACTTCTCCGCACCTTGTCCCCATGAGAACCCCGGGGACGGTGCCGAAACCGAGGCTCGTATCAACGGATTTGCCGCAATCGACGGCTGTAATCGAACTCCCGTTGCCAAGATGGCATGTTACGATTTTCAGTTCATTATAAGACCTGTCAAGGATCTCTGAAGCCCGGTGAGCCACGTAGGCATGGCTCGTTCCATGGAAACCATACCGGCGCACGCGATGCTCTTCATAATAGTGATAGGGAACACCGTACATGTAGGCATAGTCAGGCATTGTCTGATGAAAAGCCGTATCGAAGACGGCGACCTGCGGGGTTTCCGGAAGGAGTTCGATCATAGCCTTGATCCCGGTGAGGTTCGCGGGGTTGTGTAAAGGAGCGAGTGGGACACATTCCTCTATGACTTTGAGGACCTCCTTGTCCACCACGACGGATCGTGCAAACTTTTCACCGCCGTGAACGACCCTGTGTCCCACCGATGAGAGTTCATCGAGGCTCTTGAGTACCCCGTGCCTTTCATCCAGGAGAGCATCCAGCATTTTCCTGATTCCCACCTTGTGATCGGGTATCGGTACATCAAAAACGACGGGATCATTTTCACCCTTTTCGTGCTTGATCCGAGAACCTTCGATGCCGATTCTCTCGACCAGGCCTTTGGAAAGCACTTCCTCGGTTGTCATATCAAATACCTGGTATTTCAGTGATGAACTGCCGCAATTCAGGACTAATATCTTCATCTTCTCATCCTCCTTGACCAAAAGCCTACCTCCGGCGTATCGTACTGCCACATGCTCTTACGGGAGGTGGGAAAAATCGTTTGCCGTGAACACGGAGCTGTCGGCATTATCGCTGAATACAACCCCTTTCACACGGGTCATTTATATCACATGCAGGCTGCGCGCCGCCAATCCGGCGCAAAGGCAACGATCGTGGTCCTTTCTTCGAATTTCGTCCAGAGGGGAGAACCGGCCTTTCTCGAGAAGCGGACGAGGACAGAAATGGCCCTTTCCCACGGAGCGGACCTCGTCATCGAGCTCCCCGCCCTGTATTCCACCCACAACGCCGGAGTTTTCGCAGCGGGTGCCGTGGACATACTCGCCTCCACAGGCCTTGTAACGCACCTTTCATTCGGGATGGAGACCCCTGAAAAAGTGGACGAGAAGCTTCTGAATATCCTGCTAAGCGAGCCTGATACCTTTAAAACAACCCTTACCCGAAATCTGAAAAGCGGCTTCTCTTACGCAGAAGCTCGCTCACGGGCTGCAGAGTCGCTTTTCCCGGGAGCGCGGGACATTCTTTCGAAGCCCAACAACACGCTGGCAATTTCCTACCTGCTCCGGATACGTGAAAAGGGCTACCCCATCAAACCTCTTCCTTTACAGCGCATAGGCGGAGCATACCATAGCACTGAAACGGGCTTCTTGCCAAGTGCCACGGCGGTACGCCGGGCCGTGAGGGAAAAACAGATGGAGATTCTCGAAAGGCTTCCAGAAGGAAGTGCTCGGCTGATTGAACGGGACATAAAACAGGGACGATGTTTTCGGTCGGAGATGTATTACTGGCGCATCCTGCGTTCCGTGATCATCCGCCTTGAAGCTGAAGAAATCGGGCTTTACGCAGAAATGTCCGAAGGTCTCGAAAATCGGATACTTGAAAGGGCCAAAAGGTCTGCATCCTACGGGGAATTCGTGGAATCCTGTAAAAGCAGGCGGTATCCGCGGGGAAGGATACAAAGGCATCTGGTTCACATCCTTTTGGGGTTGCGGCATGAAGACAGCCGCAAGGCCCAGGAGACGTCTCCTCCGTATATACGGATCCTCGGGATGAACGAATCAGGCAGGAAGCTTCTCCGTGAAATGAGGGAGACGGCTTCGGTACCGGTTCTGTTCAGGCATAAGGAATTCAGGGACTCTTTCGAAAAAACCGTCGCCGATATCGAATACAGGGCCTGCGGCTTGTGGGAAAACCTTGTTGATTCCCCTGATCCCGAGAGGGAACGAGTCGCACCACCGGTCCTTGTCAGCCGGTAATGCTTTTTGGAGGGAATCGCTCTCTCAGCCTGCGGTACACGCCTGGCGGGACCATGTCCTGTATTGATCCTCCAAAGTGAAAGACTTCCTTGATCGTGCTGCTTGAAAGGTAAGAGTACTTCGCATCGGTGACGATGAAAAAGGTTTCTATTTCAGGGGCAAGCTGCCGATTCATAAGTGCGAGCTGAAATTCGTATTCAAAATCCGAGAGCGCCCGGAGTCCCCTGATGATGACCCTGGATTGTTCAGCACGCATGAAATCGACCAGAAGGCCTTCAAAGGATTTGACCCGTACGTTCGGCAGGTGACTCAAGGCTTCCCTGTTCATTGCCTGACGTTCATCGATATTGAACGTGTAGTTTTTGTTTCTGTTTTGCAGAACTCCGACAATGAGTTCGTCGAAAATTGCGGCCGCACGTTCGCCAATATATATGTGTCCGTTAGTAATCGGATCGAAGGAGCCCGGGTATATCGCCCGATGTATCACGCTTCTTCCTCCCTTCGTTTTTTTTGCGGAAAATTGACAGACAGGTGTCGCCATAGCGTCGTGTTTGAACAAGTACAAGGTCCTTTGCACCCTCTTGACGAGGTTTTTCCCGAATGGAATGTTCAATGACCAGCAGCCCTCCCTCCTCAAGCAGTTCGGCGACATCATGTGCCTCGACAATGGTCAACCATTCAACCCAACCCTTTTCATAGGGAGGGTCCGCAAAAACCAGGTCGTAGCGGGCGCCTTTCTTTTTGAGAAGCGGTATGGCCCGCCTGACATCCATGCTGTAGACTTCGGCGTTTTCATTGTATTTCAACATTTGTTTCAGTTTCACAACTTCCGTTCTTGATTTTTCAACGAGACGTACGGATACGGCACCGCCGCCTAGTGCTTCGTCGGAGACTCGTCCGGTCCCGGCAAAAAGTTCCAGAACCTTGTATCCTTCTACTGGGCCTAGAATCTGAAACAGCGCCATAACAACTTTACGAGGGGTCGGCCGCAATTTGTTCGTGATTTTTTACCTGCTCCCTTCAGGTCTTCCTGCGTCCTTCCACACAAGGGGCTTGATGTCTATGACCGGTGTCCCGTCAACTGCGTCCAGTCCCTTGACGGTGAGGCGACATCCGTCAATTTTCAGCACCTCGACGGGGGTCACTCCGACAGGATTCGGTCTGGAGGGGCTGCATGTAGAAAAAAGCCCCGTGATCGGCCGGTTCACGTCACCCCGCGGATGGATTTTCACGGAGAAACCGTTGCTTTTATGAAAGACAAAAAGCACGAGAATTGACTGTCCCTTTACGATTCCCTCGAGCGCATTGCGGTAAATTTCATCCACTTCGACGACAGACGTGGCGTGGCGGAATTTCTCAGGAGACTGCAATACCTTGATCCCGGATCTGACGAAACCAATTGGATATAGGCCAAATCCCCTCATTGCCCCGCCCCTTTCTCCAGCATGAAAACAAGATCCTGCATAGCCTTTTTTACCGAGGGCGTGGCAAAAGGTTTGGTAGCTGGATCGAGTTTCACCAGGACTCCCCTGGCCCGGGGAATGATTTTCATGAAAAAATGTTGCCGGAATTCCCCGTCCGAAGTCATCGTTTCAAGAAGAAAGGTTCCATCTGAACCCTGGTAGGAGGTTTTGAAGACCCAGCTGGTGTCTTTTGTCCCGCCTTGCCGGTCATGGAATTGCCCCAGAGTATCCAGATCGGGTGCAGGTCCATTGTATTCAAGGTGCATTCCGGAGCCCCCTTTATAGATTCGTTCCACCGTCCACGAACGTTTCTTTCGGAATCGTAACACATGGATTGTCTTTTCCTCAGCGGTCCATTTCCGTTCGTACTTTGTTGTTAACGTCCTTTTCGTGTTGATCCGGTGGCTTTCACAGAAAATGGCCGGGTGGTTATGAAGGGTTTTTTCAGCTTCGCCGGCATAGACGTCATCATCGGTCGCCATTTCAAAGAACCCGCCGTTTTTGAGAACTGATGCCAGCACGTCGGGAAAGTCTCCTGCCGTAACACGTCGTTTCTCGTGTTTTTTCTTTGGCCATGGGCATGGGAAATTCATATAAAGCTCGTCGAAAACAGAATCAGGGAAGCATTCCCGTAAAAGAAACCTGGCATCCCCCTGGATCAGCCTGATGTTTTCGAGCTTTTCTGATTCAGCTCTGGTTTGGCATTTCAAAAGGCATGTCCTGGAAACCTCAAACCCGAAAAAGAGGGTATCCGGGGCGCTTTTCGCAAGATGTACCAGGAATTCGCCGTTGCCGAAGCCGATTTCCCCTACAAGGGGAGCGCCCCTGTGTTGCTCGAGACAGGCAGTGACTGCCCTTTCGGTTTCTTTGTTCAAAATTATGTCCGCTTTCATGGTTTTTGTTCGCACCTCGTCTTTTCTGTTCTGTCTTGACGAAACGAGTGTTCTTCATACAATATACATGGTTGGCGTGGCAATTTTTTTAATATTCACAAATCGGTAATCCCGTCACTCTCACCTGCTGCAGCCGGGAACTCCATATGGTCAGTCGGAAAGGTTTTTCTGCAGCAACCTTCCGATTACCTTCCTATGTTACTATGAGTGAACGGAAAAGCGCTTGTCGTACCCCAGTCATTTTTTGAAGCGAAAAAAACGCACAGGTCCTTAAATAGGTCCTTTGATAAGGAGGGGGAACATATGTCAAAGGTCATCGAAATTCGATGGCATGGACGAGGCGGACAGGGCGCAAAAACCGGCTCTGCCATCTTGTCCGAAGTCTTGTTTGAATCCGGGAAATTTGCACAGGCCTTCCCCGAGTACGGCGCGGAACGCCAGGGAGCTCCTATGAAGGCCTACAACAGGATTTCCGAGGAACCAATCCGTGTCAGGTCTGGCGTTCTCAATCCCGATGTGGTGATGGTCATCGATTCCACCCTGCTGGACGCGGTGAACCCTGCGGAAGGGGGAAAGGAAGATACGGTCTACATCATCAACTCGAAGAAAAAACCCGAACAAATCAAGAAACAACTTGGACTGCCGGCCTCGGCGAAGGTAATGACCGTGGATGCTACAGGCATTACCCTTGACGAGTTTGGGCAGAACCGCCCGAATACGCCGATGCTTGGTGCCGTAGCCAGGCTTTTCGAGGATGTTTCGCTCGACGCTTTCATCGAACATTTCGGGACCAAGATGGGAGCAAAGCTTCCCGAGAAGGTTCTTCAGGCGAACCTCAACGCCATCAGGCGGGGTTACGAGGAGGTGCAGGAAGGATGAAACCGAAAGGCTGGAAGGATCTTCCTATTGCGACGACCGTACCAGCTTCCACTGCAGAGGAGGTCGAAACCGGGCAATGGCGCAGCATCAGGCCCGTCTGGGACGAGAACAAGTGCATTCACTGTCTACAGTGCTGGATCCAGTGCCCGGACAGATCCATCAAGGCAAACGAGGAAGGCAAAATGACGGGTATAGACTATTTCTACTGCAAGGGTTGCGGGCTGTGCGCCGCGGTTTGCCCGAAACAGGCAATCGAGATGCGGCCTGAATCCGAATTTCTTGAAGAATGAAGAACGCGAAGAAGGATGTGATACATATGCCTCGAAAGGATATCACCTCAGGCAACTGGGCTGTTGCCGAAGCCATGCGGCAGATAAATCCCGATGTTGTGGCTGCGTACCCCATCACCCCGTCAACGGATATTCCGATGAAGTTTTCCGAATTCGTAGCCGACGGCAGCGTTGACACAAACCTGGTCACAGTTGAAAGCGAGCATTCCGCCATCAGCGCCTGCCTGGCGGCCTCCATTTCCGGAGCCAGGGTCATGACGGCCTCCAGCGCAAACGGGGTGGCGCTCATGCATGAAATATTTCCCATCGCTGCATCATTCAGAGCTCCCATCGTTTTCGCCCTTGTCAACAGGTCTTTGGGAGCACCGATCAACATTCACTGCGACCACAGCGACAGCATGGCGGAACGGGACTCTTCCTGGGTCCATTTGTATTGTGAGGACGGTCAGGAAGTCTATGATTCCATGATCATGTCCGTGCGTATAGCCGAACACAATGATGTTCTTCTCCCCGTGTTTGTCTGCCAGGACGGGTTCATCACGAGCCACTCCTTCGAACCGGTGGAATTTCTTGACGACGAACAGGTCACAAAATTCATTGGTGAGCGCAAACCCCTCAATGCCCTTCTCGACATCAACAATCCGGTAGCCTACGGCTCTCTGGCGCTTACGGACTACTACTTTGAAATCAAACGCCAACAAATCGAAGCCTTGAAGAACGTGAGAAAAGTCTACGATGAGGTTTCGGAGGAGTTTGCGGCCCTGACAGGGAGGGAATACCCCGTCATCGAAAAATACAAGACTGATGATGCCGAACACATCATGGTGATCATGTCTTCTGCGACTGGGACTGCAAAGGAAACCGTCGATGCGCTGAGGGAAAAGGGACACAAGGTCGGCTGCCTGAGAATCCGCATGTTCCGGCCTTTCCCTGCGAAGGATATTGTCGATGTTCTCAAGAAAGCCAAAAATATAGCCGTTTGCGATCGTTCTGCCGGTTTTGGAGCAGCAGCCCCTCTGTTCACGGAAATAAAGGGAGCCCTGTACGACGCAGGGGTTATGATTCCCGTCAAAAGCTATGTTTATGGACTTGGAGGCCGTGATTTCTTCCCCTACAACGCAGAGGAGGCTTTCATGGACCTCGTAGAAAACCGCATGAGCACCGAGGAAAAATACCTCGGACTCCGCGAGTAGGCAGGAGGTGCCGACACAATGGCTGTCAGGCTGAAAGATTTGACAACCAAAGATACACCGATGACAAGAGGCCACCGGATGTGCCCCGGGTGCGGAGCACCCACGGCCGTCAAACAGGGTCTCATTGCTGTCGACAAGCCCCTGGTCGTGACCTGTGCGACAGGATGTCTCGAGGTTTCCACAACGATTTATCCTTTTAACGCCTGGAATGTCCCCTTCCTCCACAGTGCTTTCGAAAATGCCGGGGCAAGCGTTTCGGGAATCGAAGCCGCTTACGTAGCGTTGAAAAAACGTGGAAAGATTACAGAGGACATCAAATTTATTGCTTTCGGGGGTGACGGAGGAACCTACGATATAGGTCTGCAGGCCCTTTCCGGAGCGGCCGAGCGCGGCCACGATTTTACCTATATCTGTTACAACAACCAGGGATATATGAACACTGGAGCCCAAAGGAGCAGCGCAACACCTCATGGCGCCAGTGCAACGACATCCCCCGCCGGAAAAAAGATCCCGGGTAAAATACAGCGTCCGAAGGACCTTACTGATATCATGGCGGCTCATCACATTCCCTATGTCGCCCAGACAACGTTGCACAACCCGCAGGACGTGATCGAAAAGGTCAAAAAGGCTGTTGAAACGCCGGGACCGAGTTTCGTCAATATCCTTGTTCCCTGCGTGCTTTTCTGGAGAATTGATCCGGCGATGCAGAAAGATATCTGCAAACTGGCAGCAGATACGAGAATCTGGCCGATCTACGAAGTTGAAAACGGTGAATGGAAGTTGGGCTACAAACCGAGGAAATTTGTCCCCGTCGAGGAATACCTCAAGCCTCAGGGCAGGTTCCGCCATCTTTTCAAAAACAATGAGTGGAAACCCGTGGTTGAACAGCTTCAGAAAGAAGTCGAGGAAAAGTGGACCTATGTCCTGGGCAGGTGTGGCGAAACCTGGGAACCCAAGGAATAGGATTCGGAGCAGATACGGTTCTTGTGCTTGACCCGAGGAAGAATCAAAGATACAATACTCGTCGCTGACGGGACGTAGCGCAGTCTGGTAAGCGCACTTGACTGGGGGTCAAGGGGTCGGAGGTTCAAATCCTCTCGTCCCGACCAGAAAGCAAAAAGCGGGAGACGCAGGTCTCCCGCTTTTCTTTTCATCTGGAAGAAACGGCGGGGAAAGACAATGATGACGGCGAAAAGGAAAACGGGACCTTCGAAGATAGGACAAAATTTCCTGGTCGACGAAAATATTGCCAGATTCATGTGCCGAAGGGCGGCAATAGGACCAAAGGATACGGTCCTAGAGATCGGTCCAGGAAAAGGGATGCTCACAGGTCATTTGCTCGAAGCTTCGCCCCGCTGCCTTTATGCCATCGAGATAGACAGAGAACGTTTTTCCGCCGATCTGGAACCCCTCGCGTTTGCGCATCCGAATTTGGAGATTATCTGGTGCGATGCGCTCGCTTTTGATTATCGCGTCTTTTTTGATGTCCCGCCGGAAAAGATTGTCGCCAATATCCCTTATCAGATCACCACGGAACTTTTGTGGAAACTTCTTGAGGAAGCGGCTCCCGCGGGAGCCGCAAGCTTTCTTCTTATGGTCCAGGCGGAAGCCGCTGACAGGATTTCGGCCCGCCCCGGGGCAAGACAAAGTAACCCACTGAGCGTAACTCTGGCGCTCATGGGGTCCGTGGATCTCGTGAAAAACGTTCCGCCCGAAGTTTTTCGACCCAGGCCGAAGGTTCAATCGACAATTGTGCAGATCCAGCTTGACAAGCCTCGTTTTTTTGAAGAGAAAAAGAACTGGCGCCATTTCATTGAAACGGCTTACAGACAACGTCGAAAGACACTGTTAAACAACCTTTTCAAAGGACTGCATCTTGAGAGGGAAATGATTATGAGCTGGTTCAGGAAGCTTGGTGTCGGACCGAAACAGCGAGCGGAAGAGATTGATCCGGATATATGGAATTTGCTCTATGAAGAGTGGTCAAAAATGAGGCGGGCGAAGCCCTGAAAGGCCACCCGCCTCGATTCCTCGCGGAATCTCGAAAATAGAAAGGACGATTCCTAGGAAATACGGTCCTTCAAAGCTTTTCCAGGTCGGAAAGCCGGTACTTTCTTGCTGGGTATGTTGATGACCTTTGATGGATCCTGGGGGTTTCTCCCCTTCCGGGCCGCGCGTTTTCGGACCTCGAAAGTCCCGAACCCTACAAGTTGCACCTTCTCACCTTTTGCGAGCGCAGCGCTGATCGCATCGATCGTAGCAGCGACAGCTTCGCCCGCCTGCCGCTTGTTGATTCCTGCGGCTTTGGCCACAGCCTGTACCAAATCTGCCTTCGTCACTCTTCATGCACCTCCTCTTTTTCAGTCTGGGACTGAAACCAACTATGGTGCTCCTTGTGGTATTAATATCACGTTGAAACAAGCTGGTCAAGGCCGCACGCTTCGGGTTCGCTTTTTCAAGACGCGTTTCCAGGTGATTCGTATTGGTGAACCTTCAAAATTGGCGATATTCCTTAACATACGATGAACATGACGTTCAAAAGAAGGTGTCACTATCTTTGGATCGTTTACCGTGAATTCAAAATGAGGTGGGTTCGTTCCCGTTTGGGCGCATCGCGAAATCGAAAGCTTTTTCCCGCTGTTATCAGAGGGCATTCTTTCAAAAAGGAACGACTCTCTGACGATTTTCCCCAACAGCTCGTCGGTGAGCACACGTTTTCTGTTTTCAACAATTTTTTCGACGCTGCCGGGTACTTTCATTAGTCCTCTTCCAGTCTTTGAGGAAAGGAAAAGAAGGGGTGCAAAATCGACAAAGGGCATCTTCTCCCTTACGGTCAGGCGAACCAGGTCACCTGTACGAGGATTTTTGGAGAGAAGGTCCCATTTGTTGACCACCAGAAGCAACCCTTTCCCCTTGTCTACCACATGGGAGGCGATTTTTTTGTCCTGGTCGGTGCAAAGAGGATCTCCCTGCATCAGAAGTATCGTGACATCGCTTTTGTCGATGGCTTCCTGGGTCCGCACAAGGGAATAGAATTCCACTTTTGAGCTGATTTTCGAACGTTTCCTCAGTCCGGCCGTATCTATAATCCGAAAGGGTCTTTCACCAAAAAAAACCAGCGTGTCAATTGAGTCTCGCGTTGTGCCCGGAACATCTTCAACAAGGGCTCGTTCCGTTTTGGCAAGAGCATTCAGCAGTGTCGATTTTCCGACATTCGGCCTGCCGACCAGGGCAATCCGGACTTCCTCCGTGTCTTCCTTTTCGGGTGGTTCTGAAATGTATGGGAGGATTTTATCCAGAAGGTCGCCGATGTTTCTCCCGTGGGAGGAACTGACACCGACCACGTTTGCAAATCCCAGGGAATAAAAATCATAGACCCTGCTTTCATGGACGACATCATCGATCTTGTTCACGACGAGTATCACGGGCTTCCCTGTTTTCCTGAGCTGAAGGGCGATCTCTTCATCAAGGGGTGTGCTTCCAACCATGGCATCCACAACGAACAGCAGGACATCGCTTTCTTCAATAGCTCTTTGAACCTGACGGTGAACAGCTCCAGTGAGGCCATCGGGAGAAAAACCTGTCATCCCGCCTGTGTCGACGAGATAAAACGTCTTTCCTTGCCACTCGGCACGTGCATAAATCCGATCTCTGGTTACGCCAGGCTGGTCATCCACGATTGCCTCACGGCGTCCGGCTATGCGGTTGAAAAGAGATGATTTTCCGACATTCGGGTGCCCAACAATTGCTACAATCGCCATTTTCCCCACCTTCCACGGAACTAGTCGATCCAGACTTTCAAACGGGGGAAGCCTTCTTTCGATCGGGACACCGAGAAAAAAGGTTCCAAGGCTTTTCTCAAAGGTTCAGTTTTCGCAGTTCTGACCCAGAAAAGTTCCTGTCCCGGTTCCGGATCAAGGCATTCAAAGCCGGCCTTTTCAAGATTCAAAAGCATTTTGCCCTTTATTTGCTTCCCCGCATGGATCTCGACAAGGTATTTCCAGGGTGGAAGGCCGAGTTCCCGTCGCTCGGAAAGTTCACTTTCCCAGAATATATGCCACCCTTTTTCCAGACCTCTCTGCCATCCTGCCCTCGGCCTGAATGTCTGTAAAACGACTGTCCGGTTCTTTGGGTTTCGCCCCCGCCAAAGGGATTCCCATACCATCCGGAACGTTTTGTATTTCACATCATATGAAGGCTTCAGGAGTTCCATGTCCGCGTCCAGCCAGCAAATAAGCTCGATCGGGACATCATCACACAATTCCAGTGCCTTTCTCGAACCTGTGACGATGCCACCTTTTTCGCCCAAGGCCTGCAAGAGCTCCTTGCGGCGTGTCCTTTCGCGTTTTTGAGAGCCATGCCATTCATGAACACGCGCGCTATCGCCCAGCAGGCCTGTCGCTAGCTTCGTGGAGGCCTCTATTCCCGGCCTGCCGCCTTCCATGAGCATGCCTTTGCACATCGGGCATTTTTCAGGAATATTTTCCCTGTTTCCGCAAAAGGGGCAAACCGCCACGGCTTCACCTGACTCCCACCGCAGGGCTGTCCCACATTTTTTGCAGCCAAGAATGTGTCCGCACTCGCAGCACCATATCCCGGAGGCATAACCGATCCTGTCCAAAAGCCACAAAACAGTTTTACCGGCCGCGGTTGCTTCCTGTGTCCTGGTTAATACTGCGTCAGTAACGCCAAGCGGGTGTTTCACGCCGCGCACTTCGAATTCCCGCGCCTGCCGGCGGTCAGCAAATATGACCCGGTTCCTTGTCTCATCAGTGCATTTTTCCCTTTTGAAAAAGTACGTTCTGGAAGACGGCATCGCACCGCCAAGAAGAAGTTCCGCCTTCCAGTATTTGGCCCGGTACGTCAAAACCGACCTGGCGTGAATGAAGGGAAACCGTCTCGTATAGTAAGCGGGACTGCCTTCATCGTCTACAATGATCCTCTCTATTCCTGCCAGAGGTGCAAAAAGAGCTCCCATCGAACCGATGACGAGGTTTCGTTCTCCCGTCAAAACCTTTTTCCAGGCTTCCCAGAAACGCTTGCCTGTACCAGCAGGCCAAAGTATGCCTTTTTCGCGGACTCCCCTCTCAAGGTCTTCCCAAAATCTTTCGGCCTGTCTTCTTTCGGGAAAAACAACGAGGTTTCCACGTGCGCTGTCATCTTCCACAAGGACCCTGTAATGCCCGTACCGGTCGTTGTCACGAGCCTTTCTGTCGAAACATATCCTGAAAGAACCTTCTGTTCGCGGTTTCATTTCTTCCGGTGTGTGCAGCGGGGCTCCTTTAAAAAAAGGATCCGGGAAGGCAATCTTCATCAATTCTCCGGAGCCGCAGAAAAAATGTCTTCCCGTCAGGTGAAGTGTCTGAAGGATTTCTTCAGGAACGACAGGGGCCGAGTCAATGACATTTTTAATTGGTCTGAAGGAATAATCCCTCGTATTCGGGATCTTTTCACGTTTTGCGCTTTGGACGATTATGCCCGTTCGTTCTCCCCTTCCTACGGGAACCCTGACTCTGCAGCCTCGAAGCAGAGGTTCATCTCCAAGATATGTCAGTGGGTGCCACCATGGGCCCGGAAGAAGGACATCGTGCAGCCACTCCATCAGGATTGTTTCGGCCACCTGTCAGTAATTACGTCCCAAAGGCCTTCAGCAACATGATCCTTTGTTCCGGAAAAACACGAAACGGTTCCAGACGCATCCAGAACGGTCACGTCATTCTTGTCCGCGGCAAATCCCGATTCGGGAGTGTTGACATCGTTCACGGCTATAAGATCGATGCCCTTGCTCGAGAGTTTCGAAGAGGCGTTTTGCACAAGATCCTGCGTCTCCGCAGCAAAACCGACTAATATTTGGCCTTTTTTTCGCTTTTTGGCGACTTCCGCAAGAATATCCGTATTTGGAACGAGTTCGATAGTCATCGGTCCACTTTTTCGTTTTATTTTCTGGGCGGAAAGGAAAGCCGCCTTGTAATCGCCTACAGCTGCAGCCTTGACTATGATGTCCGCCTTTTCAGATTCCTTGAGTACAGCGTCAAGCATTTGGTCTGCTGTAACAACGGATATGATCCGTACTCCGTGGGGCGGTTTGACCGTGGCTGGGCCTGAAACGACTGTAACGTCGGCTCCCCGGTACCAGGCGGCTCTTGCAAGGGCAAAACCCATTTTCCCGCTGCTGGGGTTGGAAATGTGCCTGACGGGATCAAGGTACTCGTGTGTTGGCCCGGCTGTGACAAGCACCTTACGGCCTTCGAGTTCCTTTCGCGGACAGACGGCCTTGAGAATTTCCTCCTCGATGATTTCGATTTCGGGTAGCCTTCCCTTTCCTTCATCCTTGCAGGCCAGTTGTCCCTGGTCAGGATCAATGATGTTGTAGCCATATTCACGGCATTTCCGGCAGTTTTGTTGGACTCCCTTGTGAAGCCACATATCGGTGTTCATGGAAGGAAACATTAAAACCGGCGCCCTGGAGGCCAGTACCGTTGCCGGAATCAGGGAGGATGCGTCACCGGCAGCCAGGCTCGACAATGTCGCCGCAGTGCAAGGAACCACAGCGAGGGCATCACAGTTTTGGGCGAGCTTGATATGGGGTATCTCGTAACCTCGCTCATTCGAAAGAAAGTCCGCTTCAGACCATGCCTTCTGCCTCGAAAGCACCGAAAGCGTAAAGGGCGAAACGAAACGCTCCGCGGCCTCGGAAAGAACGGTTTCGACCTTCCATTCTCTTCGTGAGAAGGCGCGCACCAGTTCGGGAATCTTATACGCCGCTATTCCTCCTGTTATGCATAACAGGAGGTTTCTATGACTTTTCCAGTCCGTTTTCGCCATCCTCGGCTCCCTTCGAAGGGTTCGCCTCCTTTTGGGATGGAAGAATGTATCCGAGTTTCCCCTCGGCAAGTTCCTTCATTGCCTGTTCGATTGGATTTGTTTTTCCCTCCTCAAGAAAGCTTCGCCCTTTCCTCTCGCTCAGCTGTTTTGCCCGTTTCGCGATAATCTGTGTCTCGAGAAACTTGTTTTTTGATCCGATTTTGTCCCTGTTTTGCTGCATCTACAATCACCTCTTGGCAAAAGGGGTATCAGTCTTTTGGTTCCGGCAGGATCTGACGATGTCCGCCAGTTCTTTTGCCGCTCGTTCGATATCATCGTTTATGACAATGTGATCGTAACTCGGCGCCGCATCCAGTTCTTTCCGGGCATTCTCCAGACGCTTCCTGCGTTCCTGTTCCTGTTCCGTGCCTCTTCGGCTGAGCCGGCGTATCAGCTCACCTTCTCCCGGCGGAGAAATAAAAATCAGTACAGCCTCAGGCATGCGGTTTTTTACCTGCATTGCACCCTGGACATCGATTTCAAGGATGACATCCTTTCCTTCACGCAAGGAACTTCTTACCGTTTCTTCAAGGGTGCCGTACAGGTTTCCGTGGACTTCGGCCCATTCGAGAAACGCTCCCCTTTCGAGAAGCCTGTCAAAGGTTTTGCCATCCAGGAAAAAGTAATCTACCCCTTCTCTTTCGTCGGTTCGTGGCTCGCGCGTGGTACATGAAACGGAATAGGAAAGATCTCCGATTCGCCTGAAAAGCTCTTTTCGGAGCGTTCCCTTACCGACGCCGCTTGGCCCTGATATGACGAAAAGGGTTCCCTCAGGGACCTTCTTCGCCATTCTCTACTCCTTCGAAACGAAGAGAAACCGTCTCGGGTTGTATGGCCGACAAGATGACATGGTTGCTGTCAGTGACAATAATAGCCCGGGTTTTTCTCCCTTCCGTGGCATCAATAAGTCTGCCCTGCATTCGCGCCTCGTCTTTCAGGCGTTTGATGGGCGCTGAGGTGGGATGAATTATCGATACAATGCGATCACTGACGACCATGTTTCCGAAACCGATATGAAGCAGTCTGTTTTTCATGGCAATCACTCCACGTTCTGGATCTGCTCGCGAATTCTTTCGAGTGTTGCTTTTGCTTCTACCGCTTCCCATCGTAGGGTTGAATCATTGCTCTTGGACGCAATGGTATTGACTTCACGGTTCATTTCCTGAACGAGAAAATCAAGTTTTTTGCCTGAAACCTCAACATTATCCATGATTTCCCTGAATTTCGCTACATGGCTGTCGAGTCTGGCAATTTCCTCGGTGATATCCCATTTGTCATTCAGGATCACGACTTCCTGGGCGATTCTGGCTTCGTCCGGGGCAATATCCTGCCCGTCGAGCAAGGTGGCGATTCTTTCCCTGAAAGCTTCTATTGCCTCATTTCGAGCGTCCGGCCAGCGTTGTCTGACGTTTTGAACCCGTTCTTCAAGGTCATCGAGACGGGACATAATATCTTCCGAAAGATGGCCCCCCTCTGTTTTCCGCATGACATTCCAGTCTTCAAGTGCTGATTCGAGCAAGGGTTCCATGTCTTTTCCCATTGCCTCCAAGGAGGATGCGTCACCGGAAGCGGCCGGTTCAAGGACTCCCGGAAGATTCAAGAGAGGCTCGATCTGCGGTACCCTTTCAAGGCCGAGATCTGCAAGAGTCTTTTGAATATTTCTCACGTAGGCCTTGAGGATTCCGCCGTTCACGGAACAGGCCTTGTATTCTTGTGACCAGCAGACATCACATCTGAGCACAACCTTACCTCTCTGGAAAGCAGACCGAAGCTTTTTCTGCAGCAGGGGTTCAGTGCCTGAAAGTTCCTTGGGCAACCGGATGGAAATATCTTGATACTTGTGATTCACGCTGGAAAGCTCCAGACTGACCGTTCCCCATGCGAAAGATCCCTGGACCCTGCTGTATCCCGTCATGCTTTTCAGCATTCGGCAACCACCTTCCTGATGAGTTTTTATGTGCCATGCCGGATTCCGTGCATGTAAAACGCCGAAAGATTTCTAGTGAGTGTCCGTTTTTAAACCGGCCTTTTCGGAGAGTTCACGGAGCTCTTCTTCCAGTTGTTTTGTCACCGCCTTGCGGATTTCTTTCGATGATTCTGATCCCGCCGTTTTTACAGGTTCAATGGCCTTCCCGAAATATACCGTGATTTTTGCCGGTTTATAAAAGGAACGGTGTCGCGGGAGTGCCTCGTAGCTTCCGTATATAAAAACAGGAATGACAATGCACCGTGTCTTGGCTGCAAGCATCCCTGTGCCCTCCTCAAGAGGCTGGAGCCTTCCCGTGGGTGATCTCTGACCTTCGGGGAAAACGAGCACGCTTTCACCGGAATCGATCAGTCGTATCAATGTCTTCAACGCTGACGCCGCTCCGGCCATTTCTTCCCTTCGGGCGGGAATAGCGCCAAGCCATCGGATAATCAGGCCCAAAAACGGGACTTTGAAAAGGCTCGATTTCGCGAGGTACCGCAGGCGCCGCGGATAGGCGCACCCGATGATGACTGGATCCAGGTTGCTGCAGTGGTTGGCGGCGATGATAACCGGTCCCTGGTGTTTCAGGGATTCTTTCAGGCCGTGCACGGTCATTCTGTTGTACAGGGTAAGAATGATGCGGCAGAAGACCCAGGCTGCAACGTAAAAAAAACGTTCCCGAAACCACGTCAAAGGTCATTTCCCCTTTCGCTGCGAATTCCTGCCGCCTTTTCGAGAATAACCCTGACGACTTCCGTTATTGACATATCGGACGTATCAATGATCTGCGCGTCGGAAGGAACCCGAAGGGGTGATTGTCTGCGATTGGTATCCACCCTGTCACGCTTTTGTACCTGTTCCTGCACCTCATCAACGGAAGTCCTGACGCCCGCAGCGGCCAGATCTTTCCAGCGACGCAGCGCCCGCGTCGCAAGACTCGCAACAAGATAGATTTTCAGGTTCGCATCAGGGAAAACGGTGGTTCCCATATCCCGCCCGTCAACGACCATATTGCACATTTCGGCATGTTCGTGCTGAATCTTTAAAAGCCTGTTTCTGACTGCAGGCAGCATCGCATAGGCGGAAACATTACTTTCCACTAGCACGGAGCGTATTTGCGACGAGACCTCCTCATCGTTTACATAGACCTTGTCCGAATCGATTCTCACCGACATTTCGCGTAGTGCCGCGTGAAGATCGGGCGAATCAGCCGGCGGTATGTGCGCTTTGAGCAAGTAAAGGGTGACAGCCCGATACAATGCACCTGTGTCTAGATACTCAAACCCCAGTTTTTCGGCCACACGTCGGGCTACAGTGCTTTTGCCCGCCCCTGCAGGACCGTCGATGGTGATGGTAAAGAATTTCGATTTTTTTGAAATCATCAGTTCGCCTCTCTAGATAGTTCCGCCTTGCTCGATCATGCGGAAAAGTTCCTCTTTCGCTACCTGTCGCCATTCGCCTGGTTTAAGCTTTTCAAGACGCATTTTACCAATGCCTGTGCGAATCAATTGCCTGATTTCAAGCCCCGCGTTTTTCGAAATCCGCCGGATCTCCCTTTTGATCCCCTCTTTCAGGACAAAACGAACCCAGCATTTTTGCGGTTCCCTGGAAATCAACGTGACGTGCAATGGTCTTACTCGCCTTCCTTCCAGCGAAGCTCCCTTTCTCAAGTCCTCCAGTTGTTCCTTTTTTACCGGAGCCGCCATACGGACATCGTATGACTTTTCCATGCCCTCACTCGGGTGTGTCAGCCGGAAGGCTGTTTTCCCGTCATTGGAAAGAACAAGAAGGCCCTCGGACATCTTGTCGAGTCGGCCGACGGGAAACAGTCCTTGTCCGGCGTACTCTGCCGGCAGGATGTCAAATACTGTTTCGTTATGAGGGTCCTTTACAGAACAGACGATCCCCCGGGGTTTATTCAAAAGAACATAAAGGGCCTCTTTTGGTCTTGCGGGGACGCCGTCAACTTCAACAAGATCATTTTCGTGAACACGCAGGCCAGGGCTTTCCGTCTTTAACCCGTTCAGAAAAACCCTCCCGCTTTCTATCAGCTGCTCCACCTTGCGCCTGGAACCAAGCCCGCAGGCGGCGAGGTACCTGTTCAGGCGGATTCCTGTTTTGTCGGTATGACTGCTACTCTTTTTCCTCATCATCAATGCCTCTTGTTTCCATTTCGGTCGCCATGTCGCTGATTTCTGAAAGGGTCGGCAAATCCGAGATCGCATTCAGGCCGAAACGTTCGAGAAACGTATCGGTGGTGCGGTACAGAAGCGGTGTGCCTGTTCCCGGTTTTCGACCGGCGACCCTGACAAGTCCATGGGAAAGGAGAGTTTCAAGAACCCTATCGCACCTTACACCGCGAATTTCTTCTATTTCAGCCCGGGTTACAGGCTGGGCATAGGCGACAACGGCCAGTGTCTCAAGGGCCGCCTTGCTGAGACGCAAACGCTGCCTCTGGTATGTGTCTCTGAAGGTGGAGAGAACATCTGCCAATTTGTCAGATGTTACGATCCTCCATCCTCCGGAGACGTGAATTACACTGAGTCCATGATGATCGTTATAATGAGCTTCCAGTTCTCTTAACGCCGATGAGATCTCACACGTTCCCTGGCAAAGAACCGACGCCAGTTCCTTTTCGGAAACAGGTCCTGTCGTCACGAAAAGAAGCGCTTCAATAAATTGTGCCGTTACTGATAGCATGTTTTAAACTCCTGACCCGAAGCTGGCCGAAACCTTTTTCCTGTCGAAGGTCTACGTACCCGAGGCGGCACATTTCGAGAAGTGCGAGAATCGTCACAACCAGAATTGTTCGTCCGGTGCCTCTTTGAACAAGTTCACCCAAGGGAATTTCGTCTTCGTTCTGCAATTGCTGCTGTATTTCCCTGATTCGTTTTTCGACCTGCTCTTCCTCCGGAACCGGATCAAGGAACCCTTCACTATACGCTCCCTGAGACCCGGCCGATGTATTCCTCTCTCCGGAGTAGATCGCATAAAGTTTCCACCATTGCCTGCACAAAAAGTACAGGTCTCCCAATTCATAAGTAAGGGGTTCTTCTTCGACGGGCCTGGTGAAATGGCGTTCCCGGAGTTTTTGCAGGTGTTTCAGCAAATTGCCGGCGGCGCGATATGGGCGATAGCGTTCCAGCGTCTCGAGCAACGCCTCCTCATCAGTTGTCGGTGTTTCGCTTTCTTCCTTTTCTAGGTTCCTGCCGCCCGGCAGGAGACCCCTGATCTTTCCAAGCAAAACTCGCGAACAGAGGCTTAAAAATTCCGCTGCTTCGTAAATTGAAATCCTTCCCGTTCTGGTAAGAAAGACGGAATACGTGGCGATGATATCGCTTACCTGGATCGTCGATGCCTCGATTTCCCGGCTTTCAAGAAGGTGGCAAAGGACATCCAGTGGTCCCGAAAAACCTTCGATTTCAATCTCGAATTTCCACTCGGCCACGCGGACATCTCCTTTTCCCGCCCGTTGCCTTACCTGTTTACGAAACCGATGGCCCGAAGGACTTCCTCCATGGTGGTCGATGCAACACCGCGTGCGTTTTTCGCGCCTTCTCGCAGGACGTCATCGAGTTCATCCGCATGAGATGCATAATAACTCCGCCTTTTCTGCACTGGCTCCAGTTTTTTCATCAAATGGGCGTAAAGCTTTTTTTTGCACTCGATGCAACCTATGCCGGCAGTTCTGCATCCATCGGCGATCTCTTCCTTTTCCGCAATGTCATCGTTGAAAACTTTATGAAGGTCCCAAACCGGACATTTTTCGGGGTCGCCGGGGTCTTTCCGCCTTTCACGTGCAGGGTCGGTCATCATCGTCCTGATTTTCTCCCAGATTTCGTCCGGGTTGTCGGCGATGTTGATCGCGTTTCCATAAGATTTGCTCATTTTCCTCCCGTCCGTCCCTGGAACCTTCGGGGTTGCCGTAAGAAGCGTTTGGGGTTCGGGAAAAACCGGACCGAAAAAATTGTTGAAGCGGCGTGCTATTTCCCTGGTCAGTTCGAGATGGGCCGACTGGTCTTCGCCGACGGGCACATACTCCGCCTTGTAAACCAGAATATCTGCAGCCATGAGGACCGGATAACCCAAAAAGGCATAGGTGCTGAGATCCTTGTTCTGGATGTTGACGATCTGTTCCTTGTAGGTGGGGCACCTTTCAAGCCATCCCAAGGGCGTGATCATAGAAAAAGCAAGGTGGAGCTCCACGTGTTCCGGGACGTGGGATTGAACGAAAATCGTCGATTTTTCGGGATCGAGACCGGCTCCAAGCCAGTCCAAAAGGACTTCCATGCAATTCTGGCGGATGCTGCTGCTGTCGGCATAATCCGACATAAGGGCGTGCCAGTCCACGATACCGTAGTAGCTGTCGTATTCGTACTGGAGTTTCACCCAGTTTGAAAGGGCCCCGGCCAGATGTCCCAGATGCAGTTTTCCCGTAGGCCGCATTCCGCTGAAAACTCGTTTTGCCATGTCGTTTCACCTCGTTTTTCACATCGTCATTACTTTTGTCGGGATAGCCATGCATGTGTTCTCATCCTGTCAGGTATTCTGCCATTATACAAATGTCTTTCCTGAATCGAAACATCCCTGCTGCAGTTCAACGACCTCTATGTCGACTCGTCTTTGTATTTCCTTTTTCAGGAAAGGGATTGAAAGCCGCTCCACTTCGCCGTGGTCTGCAAGAGCGACGGAAAGCCCGCCATCGACGGCCTCCTGCACTTCGTGATATTTCATGTCCGACGTCAGAAACAGCTCCGCTCCGGCTGTCAGGGCGGATTCCCGGTAACCGCCTCCAGATCCGCCGCACAATGCAATTTTCCGGACGCGTTCTTTTTTTCCGAAAACCCTGATCCACTGGAGGGAAAGCGATTCTTTTGCGAAGAGCGCGAATTCTTCAGTGGAAAAGGGTGAAGGTAGCATGCCGGTTGCGCCTTGCCACAGCCGTGGGGCGCCATCGAAGGATTCCTTTAGGGGGGCTTTGTTTTCCAGTTCCAACATTTCTGCAAGAATCATGTTGACCCCACAGGGAGAAACATCCCAGTTGGTATGAGCTGCTATTACGCTGATCCCGCCTGAGAGGATCCACTTCAGTCTTCTTCCGAAGGCGGTACTCGTATAAATCTTCTGAACGGGGGAAAACAAAAAAGGATGATGTGAGACAATACAATCACAATGTTTCTTTTGGGCTTCAGCAAGTGATTCGTCCGTCACATCAAGTGTG
Source organism: Thermovirgaceae bacterium (assembly GCA_046542505.1). Lineage (GTDB taxonomy): Bacteria > Synergistota > Synergistia > Synergistales > Thermovirgaceae > UBA1876. The sequence goes on from JBKHBH010000003.1 coordinate 52,026, forward strand.
ATTCCCACTTTGCCAACCTTTTCTTCCGGTGCGCCCACTAGAAGCCCGGAATTATCCCACTCCATCGCAGTTTCGAAAGGTGCAAAATCATTAATCGCATCGCAAACGGCCTGAATGGTTTCCATCGTTCACTGCCTCCCCTTTCAAAAAATAAAGCCACCTCGGGGGTGGCTTTACCTGCTGCGTTGGTGGGCCCACCTGGACTCGAACCAGGAACCTTCCGGTTATGAGCCGGTGGCTCTGACCAATTGAGCTATGGGCCCGTGCCTGCTTTATACGTTTCGGTGCGTAGCCCTGAAGGTTATTCTCCGACGGTAATGCATCCTACGGGACAACTGTCAGCAGCTTCCTCGGCGCATTCCGCCCCTTCAGACCTGATGACTTTAGCCTTGCCAGCGTCTTCGTCAAGTTCAAAGACTTCGGGGCATATCTGTGCACACACGCCACATCCGATGCACTCGTCACGATCAATTTTTACAACCATGGAGACGGTCACCTCCTCCCAAAGGGAGATTCTAACCCAGGGTACCTGCAACGTCAAACGTCTTCGACGATTAGCCTTCGATGGCTATGTTCAAGGTCCCGGACTCGTCGCGGTCAAGCCTGAGCAAGGCCTTGTAGGAATCGACAGCCTTGGATTCCGGCTGAGATGCGGCAATGAAAACACCAACGCCCACAGGTTGCGCTCCGAACTCATTCGCAACTGAAAGCATTCCTGCAGCTGTGCTTCCCCCACGCATGAAATCGTCGATGACCAACACTCGCTTTCCCTCAGAGAGATGTCTTGTACCCATGTACATGGTTCGAATATCACCGTTGGCGGCCTGATAATGGACGGCGACGGCGGGCCCGTCACTGGGGCGGTTTCTGAAACGGCAGACGGCGAGAGGTAAACCAAGCGCATGGGCGGTGAACATTGCAAGAGGAATGCCTTTCATCTCCGAGGTCATGACGATGTCGGCCTCAAGTTCGAAAAAATCCGAGGCCAGCATGAAACCCAGACGCCTGACATACGTGGGGTCGAAAAGAATATCGCTATAATACACGAGCATGCCCGGAAGAAGCCGCCCCTGCTCATTGAGCTTTTCCACTATTTCTTCGAGCCACAATTTTCTCAGATCATCTGAAAGCAAAGGCCTGAATGAAGCTCCGCCGCTCCTGCCTCGTTCAACTTCGAGACGTCCGATTGACTCATCTGCCAGGGCCTTGTCGATGATGCCAACGTCATCGCTGACGACGGTCTTTGAAACCCCGAATCGCTCCGCGACTTCTGTCAGGGAATGTTGTGAAGACGGATCGAGAAGGAATCTAGAAACCATGCGGATGAGCCGTTCGGTGCGAGTGTTTTTCATTATTTTCACTCCATTATGAAAATTTTCCTGATGCCCCGGGATTGACCGAGGATCCGCCCTGCCTTTGCAGCGTAGTGCCTTTCGTCGAAAAAGGCAAAACAGCCGCTTCCGCTTCCTGTGATCCCCCAACAGCGAGCCCCGCAACTTCTGAACAGGCCGAAAACTCTTTCATACTCCGAATGCCTGGAAATCAACACGTCTGTGAAATCGTTCGGCAAAAGTCCTACGGTTTCGCCATTTTGCAGGGACTGTATCGTTCTTCTTGCTTCTGCTGACGCTTCTTCTTCCGTAAAAACCATTGCTGCGGATTTTCTTTTTTGGTCCAAAGCGGCATATGCTCCTGCGGTATCGCTTGCAAAGTCCGGAATCATCACAAGTATGGAAAAGGAACGCCTCAACGGGATGTTTTTTTCAAGGACAATTTCACCGACGCCACCCCGTAGGGAAATGAGTTCGTGGCCTCGAAGAAAGGGCACATCGGAACCAAGCTTTGCCAGTTCGTCGATGGAAATCTGCATGCCCCATGTTTCTTCCAGCCATCCCGCGAGGGCCGATGCGTTCCCGCTTCCTGCGGCTGTTCCCGCTCCGGGGGGAAAGGTCTTCCACAACTCCATGGCAAGAGAAGGAATACTGACTCCCTTGGTCCTGGCCATGGCGAGTACGTCAAACAGAATATTTCTTCCACCTATCTTTTCGCCGTGCACTTGAAGATGGTCATTACCAGAACTATCCTCAAAAACAGGTGTGATTGTCAATGTTTCGTGGACGGGAAGCCTGAAAAAGGTCGAAACGATATTGTGGAATCCGTCTTTCCGGCGATGGAGAACCCGGAGGGTCAGATTGAGTTTCGCGGGGGTTTGCAAAACGAATTGTGACATGAAATACCTCCAAACAAGAGAAAACCCCGGCGTTTTCACGCCGGGGCGCCGCGTCTGGGTGAATTCTCTAAAGCTGGAGAAGCTTTTTGTTGTCAGGAAGGATTTCGACTTCAACTTCTCTTGTGAGGAGCTCAGCATAACTGAACGACACCGTGCTTTGCTGGGACTCCACGTACATAGTAAAGAGATTTGGATATGTTTCGACGATGACACCCATGCGCTCCTCTGTTTTTCTTCGTCCCTTGGAAGCCCTGTAGCGGACTTTCGAACCTTTGTACAATTCCACCCGGTCGCGGATCGTAGCGAGGTTCGGACTCATAAACGTCACTCCTGTGTGTTTGATGAACGTATTTTATCACACAGCCCCTTACATTTCAAGCGCAAATCGAAAATAATTAACCCTTGCTCAATCTATTGACAGTTTCCTCAATATTCTTTTTTCCTGCACTCTCCTTGTGATGCCCATAGAATCAAGCAGTTCAAGGATCGGCAGTATGAATTTCCGGCTTGAGCCGGTTGCGTCACGAACGGCGCCAATCGTTATATCTCCGTCGATTGTTGACAGCGTTTTTACAACTTCGCTGAGTGAATGTCGATCGATTACGTACCCGCCCTGAAGTGTAAAGAGCTTTTTCTGGACTTTCAACATGTCCAATGCTTCTTTCAAATGTTTTTCTTTCATCTCTAGGGAGTTACGGAGTTCTTCAACATCGGCCATATTCACACCCTTTCCCCTGCAATAGGACAGGATCGCGTTGGCCCTTTCGTTGAGGGTGCCTTCCTTTTCCGGTACGAAACCTGGAAGATGAAGACGCTGCGACGTTTCCTCAAGGTACCCGTCGGCAATGAACTTGTCGATAAGTTTTTTGGCCGCACGGGGATGAAAATCTCGAAGCAACCGCCTGGAAAAGTCCTCTACGGACATTCCCGGGTTTTCGGGTTGCTTATCATGAAGGTCACCCAGGATTTTTCTTGCCGAGGCGGCGGTTTCCGCATAGCAGGATCTGATCATGACGTCAAGGTCTGGAGCGTTGATCAGGACAATCTCTCCTTTTTGCTCCATCTTCTGGAGTCTTTTTGACAAGATTGTCCCTTCTTCCTGTATCTTTGTCGCCAAATCGGCAATTGTTCCGAATTTCTGCCGAAGGAGAAACAGGTGGAGCCTTTCATCGATAGTACGTGTTTTAGAAAGATCTTCGAGAAATATTCGGTATGACTCCCGGGCTTTTTTCCCTTTGGGCCGTCTTCCTTCAGGAGACAGGATTCTTCCTCCACCTATGGTCCGCAGTGGGCTGTAAAACCTCAAAATAAATGCCTGATCAATTGATGCGGCGAGAGGTTCTTCCGGTAAAAGCTGCGCAAATCCTTCACCACCTGGTTCTATGGCTTTTTGATCCAGGAGAAAGACTCTGGCAAGAACGTCCGATGTACCCGTATGAAGCCGGACCCTTTGCCAGTGTTTCAAAGGTTCCTTCGTCGATGGAAGGAGCTTCAGAGTGATATCAAGACATTGTGTCGGACGATAGATACCTTCCGCGCACAGGTTGTCTCCCCTGGAGAGATCTTCCATGGCGATATCTGCAAGACTGAGGGCAGTTCTCTGGCCTGCCGTCGCTTCGTTTACAGGCTTGTCATGTATCTGAATTGAACGTGCGTAGGTTCTTTTGCCCAAAGGCATGATTTCCAGGGCGTCGTTTACCTGCACTTTCCCCCGGTATGCCGTTCCGGTTACAACTGTTCCGAACCCCTTGACCTGGAATGCCCTGTCTATGGGCATAAAAAAGGCTCCTTCAGGGTTTTTCTTCCGAAGCGTCCCGACCATTTCTCCGATGAGCTCACGAAGCCTTTCAAGTCCGGTGCCACGAAGTGCGGAAACTGTTGCAAGCGGCATTTTCTCAAGGAAAGTTCCCCTAACTTCGTCCTTTATTTCCTCCACGGCCAGCTCAAGCAACTCGCCATCCACCGCATCGGCTTTTGTTACGACGATGACGCCTTTTTCGACGCCGAGCAACCCGAGGATTTCCAGATGTTCCCGTGTCTGTGCCTTCACGCCTTCATCGGCAGCCACGGTGAAGATCACACCGTCAATGCCTGCAACACCAGCCACCATCTGCCTGATGAAGCGTTCATGGCCCGGCACATCGACAACACTGACAACCCGACCTCCAGGCAGTTCCATGGGGGCAAACCCGAGTTCGATGGTAATACCCCTTTTCTTTTCGTCGCGCAACCTGTCGCAATCTACACCTGTCAATGCCCTTATCAGTGTCGTTTTCCCGTGGTCTATATGCCCGGCGGTCCCGAGAACAACGGGGTATTCAGACATTGCGTCTTTCCTCCCGGTTTCAGTCATGGAAAAGGCCTTTCACCGCTGCGGGAATTATTCTTTCGTCGCCATCCAGTAATGTGCGGACATGGAGTACAACCGCCCCGTTTTCCACCACTCCGATGACGGGTATCCTGTGTCGCCTCAAACCGTCGAGTATTGCCTGCTCGTCACGTTCTTTCGATTCAATCCGAATCCCTTTTCCTTCAAGAGACGTCTCAGGAAAGGCGCCTCCTCCAACAACATCTTCTACCTCTGCAATAGTCACTTTACATTTGCCGCCGGCAACCTCCAGTATTTTTTCACGGAGTTTTACCGCAACTTTCTCGAGGTCCGCTGTCGTAATAGACAGCATCCGAAGTGTCGGAATTTCGTGGTATTTTCCCTCGAGATATAGCCTGAGCGTCCTTTCCATGGCCGCGAGGGTCATCTTGTCGATCCTCAGGGCCCTGAGGAAGGGATGTTTTTTCAGTTTTTCAACGAGCGGTCGCCTTCCGACAATACTCCCGGCCTGTGGTCCCCCGAGAAGCTTGTCACCCGAGAAAGTCACGAGATCAACTCCCGCCTCAATACATTCTCTCACCGTTGGTTCGCCAAAAAGACCGAATTCGCTGCAGTCGACAAGAACTCCGCTTCCGAGATCTTCGGCGAACAAAAGGTCTTTTTCCTTCGCGAGTTCGGCAAGCTCTTTCCTTGAAGGGGAAGAATGGAAACCAACAATGCGGAAATTCGACGGATGCACCTTCAAGATCATGCGCGTCCGTTCCGAAAGGGCGTTTTTGTAATCTTCAAGCCTGGTCCTGTTGGTCGTTCCCACTTCCACGAGTTTCGCACCGGAAAGGGCCATGATGTCAGGTATTCGAAAAGACCCGCCGATTTCTACCAGTTCCCCCCTGGAGACGATGACTTCTTCCCCGGAAGCGAAGGCGGAAAGAAGCAGAAGTACGGCCCCTGCATTGTTGTTGACCACGACGGCACCATCGCTTCCCGTCAGCTGGGAGAGGATCCATTCGACGTGGTCGTTTCGCTGGCCACGTGATCCGCTTTCTATATCATATTCGAGAGTGCTGTAGTACGCTGCCGTTTGGCTCACAGCTTCGACAGCCTCTGGTGCCAGGCAGGACCGGCCGAGATTCGTGTGCACGACAACGCCGGTGGCATTCACCACCCTGTTCAGGCTCGGCCGGGAATATTTTAAGAGTCTTCCTTCGATCTCTGCGCGGATGTTTTCCAAAGAAACTGAGTCGGTATCTCCGACACGGATGGATTTTCTCACTTCGCCGATGACATTGGAAACCACTGCTTTGACGGCTTTTCTTCCAAGTGTTTTTTCAAAAAAGGAAATCTCGCAAAGCGACAGAAGTTCATCCATGGCAGGCAACTGTCGCAGCATGTTTCGTCGATTCTGGTCCATGTCCAGCCCCCCGAATTACTTGTCATGCAACAAGTTTACAGCATCGCCTCCACTTGCGGAATCCGTCGGCACCGGGCAAGGGCAAAACCTTCGGGACATGGTACTATTTACAGGGATATTAATCGAAAAAAAAACGGGGTGAACCAAATGCAGCGCATAGACGCACGGGGTGAAGCCTGCCCCAAACCTGTCATAATGGCAAAAAAAGCGGCAGATGAAAAGTCCGGGTCCTTCGAAATGATTGTCGATTCACAAGTGTCGGCAACCAATGTCAGGAGGTTTCTTGAAAGCAGGGGGTATGAAATCGCTTCCACGGAGGGTCCTCGCGGCACCTTTCTTCTGAAATGCACGACGCCTCAAGAAAAAACCGAAACAGCGCCGGAGGTGACCGCTGAAGCGTTGCCACAGAAGCCGGGAAAGGGAACCACGACAACGGTCCTGATTACTTCTTCGGTTCTTGGGGAAGGGGACGACCTGTTGGGGGAAGCTCTCATGAAAGCCTTCCTCGACACGCTGTCCGGTTCAGTCGGGTTTACCGGTACAGTGGCCCTTATGAACAGCGGAGTCATGCTCTCTCTCGTGGAGAATTCCGCTTCAGAAAGTCTCCGCCTGCTTCAATCCGAAGGCTGTCGTATCCTGGTGTGCGGGACATGCACGAATCATTACGGAATTACCGAAAACGTCTCCGTCGGAACCGTATCGAACATGTTCGAAATCACCGAAGCGGTTTTATCGGCGGACAAGACGGTGACGATTCCCTGACTTTGCTCAGGAATCAGGCAGCAACAGTTCCCACAGGGCGTTTCCCACCCTCAGGCCCTCCCGGGTGAGGGCGACATTTTTACCCAGGATCGACAAGTACCGTTCAGGCATTTTTGCAAGCCCGCTGCTGATACGCCCTGCGCGTTCTCGGCCGAAAAGGCTTTCAAAACCTTTGAGGTCCAAACCCCATGAAGTCCTAAGGGCAAGAACGGCGGTCTCCAGAGCCGCTTCATCCTCTGAAAGCCTTTCAGACCAGTCCTTCACGGTATATCCGGCTTCGAGCCTTTTTGAATATGTTTCAATGGAAGAGACGTTTTTGTACCTTCTGCCGTTGATCAGCCCCCACGCTGAAGGTCCCAGACCAATGCAGTCTCTTCTGTACCAATAGCCGAGGTTGTGAAGGCACCAGGCTCCGTCACGGCAGAAACTTGAAACTTCGTACTGTCTGTATCCTTTACGGGGGAAATAGTATTGCGCCCATCTGTACAGGGGATACCCGTGATGCCTGGCGTCAGGAGGATTATCACCCCACCTTGATCCGGGCTCTACGGAAAGTTGATAGGCCGAAATGTGTTGAACGCCTCTTCGCATAAGCACGCGGATTGTTTCGTGCCAGCTTCGAAGGTTCTGATCCGGTATCCCGAAGATCAAATCACAGCTGGTGAGTAACCCTGAACCCAAGGACGCATCCAAAGCTGCAAGAGCCTCTTTAGAATCATGAAGTCGACCGAGTCTCAAAAGCTCATTGTCATTGATGCTCTGGATCCCGAGGCTTATCCTCGTCGCCTTCCAGCCCTTCCAGAACTCGAGGTGATAATCCTCCAAAGACTCCGGGTTGGCTTCTATGGTCAGCTCTTCAAGCTTTGAGAGGTCGAAGTTTCTTTCCAGCAATGCAGCAAGTTTTTCCCACTGCCGGAGGGAAAGCATCGTCGGTGTGCCACCGCCGAAATAGATGGTCCGAACCGGCCTCGAGGAATGAACGGACCTGGTCCATCTTTTGATTTCTTTTCCCAGCGAATCAAGAAAAACTTCAGGAGAAAACTTTGAAGGTTTGACGCTGTAAAAAGCGCAATAGTGGCACTTACGGCGGCAAAATGGAACATGCACGTAGAGAGAGAGTCCTTCGCTGAAATCTCTCAGTCCTGACCCTCCTCCTCGGATTGAAGGAATGACAGAAAGGCCTCCTGGGGGATGGAAACCTTGCCGATCAGTTTCATCTTCTTCTTGCCTTCTTTCTGTTTCTCCAAAAGCTTTCTCTTTCTGGTCACATCTCCACCATAGCATTTGGAAAGCACGTCCTTGCGGAGTGGTTTTACGTTCTGCCGGACGATCACCCGCTTTCCGATGGCGGCCTGTATGGGGACTTCGAAAAGCTGTCGCGGGATAAGCTCCTTCAGTTTTCTGACAGCTGCCTGCCCCCGGTGATAGGCTTCTTCCCTGTGACAGATGAAGGAAAAGGCATCCACAGGATCTCCACCGATCAGCACATCTACCTTGACGAGGTCCGAAACCCTGACCCCTATGTGCTCGTAGTCGATGGAGGCATACCCCCTTGTCACCGATTTGATCTTGTCATGAAAATCAATGATGAATTCGGCGAGAGGAATTTCGTAAACAACCCGTGCCCGTTCCGGCGTAATGTAATCCATGCTGGTGAAGGCACCACGTTTGTCCTGGCAGGTCTGCATGGCTTTCCCGACGTACTCTGCCGGAACAAACACGGTCACCCGGATGAAGGGTTCGCTGATTTCCTCTATTTCGCCGGCCTCGGGAAAATCCGAGGGTTTATGGGCTTCAATGACGGATCCATCGGTACACAGGATGCTATACACCACATTCGGCGCCGTCGCAACTAGATTGATGTCGAATTCCCTGTTCAGGCGTTCCCTGGCAATATCCATGTGAAGAAGACCGAGAAAACCGCACCTGAAACCGAAACCCAGCGCCGTTGACGTTTCAGGTTCGAAAAAAATCGCCGAATCGTTCAACTGCAGTTTTTCAAGGGCTTCACGGAGTTGCTGGTAATCATCCCTTTCCACGGGGTAAAAACCACAAAAGACAACGGGTTTTATCTTTTTGTATCCGGGAAGAGGTTTTGACGCAGGTTTGTGTGCCCTAGTGACTGTATCCCCGACACGGGCTTCCGATACGGATTTGACGTTTGCTATGAGGTATCCCACATCTCCCGGTCCGAGCTCGTCGGCAGGACGCATGTCTGGACGAAACAGGCCTATCTCCTCGACCTGGTACGTCCTCGATGTCGCCATAAAAGAAATGGTGTCACCTGTTTTTATCGATCCATTCGCTACTCTTATGGAACAGATGACTCCCCTGTAGTTGTTGTAGATGGAATCGAAGACAAGAGCCTGCAAGGGGGCATCGGAAGCTCCCGCCGGTGGTGGAACCTTGTCGAGTATCGCCTGAAAGATTCCTTCGATACCGGTGCCGTCCTTGGCGCTGACCAGACAGGCTTCCGAAGCATCAATGCCGACGAGATCTTCAAGCTCTTTTTTTACGACCTCCGGCTGGGCGGAAGGAAGATCGATCTTGTTTACGACCGGGATGATTTCCAGCCCCTGATCGACGGCAAGATAGGCGTTTGCTACCGTCTGGGCTTCAACGCCCTGGGAGGCGTCCACGACAAGAAGAGCTCCTTCGCAGGCGGCCAGAGAACGAGAGACCTCGTAACCGAAGTCAACGTGTCCCGGCGTATCTATAAGATTCAGGATGTATTCGTGCCCGTCGGTGGCTTTGTACCTCATCTGGACAGGCACCAGCTTTATGGTTATGCCCCTTTCCCTTTCGAGATCAAGGGAGTCCAGCACCTGCTCCCGCATGTTTCTCGCCTCGACAGTCAGGGTTCGCTCAAGCATCCTGTCGGCCAATGTCGACTTGCCGTGATCAATATGGGCGATAATGCAAAAATTCCGGATGCGCGACTGCCTGTTGTCCATAACACCACTCCCATTGAAGAACGTCCCATATTCTAGCGGTACGGGACCGTCTTGTCATGAAGACGGCAGTGATAACTCCCGCACCACCGTCAGCAACGCCGGAGTTCTTCCCGCCAGCCCAAAAGCTGGTCATATGTATTGATATTCATAAAGGATCTTTCGTATCCTGGAATGTCAACGAAACAGTCTTCGCTGATTTCCGTTACAGTAATGCTTCCGAAAAAGGACGTGGCTTTCCTGGCGCCCTGGCTGAGGCAACGCTCCACGGCGGGAATACACCTTGTGGCATAAAAGGCATGAAGCGGTTCCCTGTAGCCGTTCAAAAGCGGGACCACTGCACTGGAATCCTTCTTGCGGCAATTCCAGATTCTTCTGGCGACGCTTTCCATCAGACAGGGCATATCGCATCCGACGAGAAAAACCCATTCGTTTGAAGCGGCCTTCATCCCCTGCAAAAGCCCTTCGATCGGTCCTTTCCCAGGCGTTGAATCGGTGACGATTCCGTCGACTTTCCCAGGGCTGCCACTTGAAATGCCCGTTTTATAGAGGATCTCGGAGTCACTGGTTGAACAGGAAAGCAGAATCTCGCTACAGAAGGGGTGAACACGGCTGACCATCACGTCGATCATTTTTCTGCCATCGACATTCAGAAACAGCTTCC
>JBKHBH010000029.1:0-21469 GCA_046542505.1 Thermovirgaceae bacterium
CTCATGGGAAAGGGATCCTTCCCCGAGGACCATCCCCTCTCTCTGGGAATGCTGGGCATGCACGGAACGCCCTGGTCCAACACCGCCGTCAGCGGGGCTGACCTGATCCTTGCGGCGGGAGTCCGCTTCAGCGACCGTTCCACGGGGGACCGTAAACATTTCGCCGCAGACGCCAGGATTATCCACGCCGATATCGACAAGGCGGAATTCGGGAAGAACGTCAATGCCGATTTCCCCCTTTTGGGACACCTTTCACGGATTTTGCCGGAATTTCGCAAACGTCTTTGCGGCCCCGCGAAACATCATGAGAAATGGCTTGAAAAGATCGAAAAGGTCCGCCAGGCCTACGACGTGCCCGATGTGTCGGGATCCGGTCTTAACCCGGCGGAGGTTATCCGCAGGGTCCGATCCCGCGTCGCCCCGGAGGATATCGTCACCACCGAGGTCGGCCAGCACCAGATGTGGGCGGCCCTGCACTGGAAAACCACCGTTCCACGTACCTTCATTACTTCGGGGGGGCTCGGGACCATGGGTTACGGCCTTCCCGCCGCCGTCGGAGCCGCATTTGCCAGACCCGGGCGCCCGGTCACGTGTCTTTCCGGTGACGGCAGTTTCTTCATGAACGTGCAGGAACTCGAAACCTGCGTGCGTTACCGGCTTCCCGTCCGGTTGGTCGTCTTTAACAACGGCAGCCTGGGAATGGTGCGTCAGTGGCAGGAACTTTTCTGGGACAAACGGTATATCCAGACCTGCGAGGAACCTGCCTGCTCGATTTCACGGGTAGCCCAATCCTTCGGGTTTTCCACCTGGACCGTTCTCGATCCCTCGAAGCTGGAAGAAGCCCTGGACGGCGCCTTTGCCGCCGATGGGCCCTCCCTGGTGGAATGCCCGATTGCCACGGAGGAACTGGTCTACCCCATGGTTCCGGCAGGGGGAAAACTTGATGCGTTCCTTTTCCCCTTGAAGAATCCTGGAAGCAACTTATGATTCTTGCCTTCGATAAATCTTCCTGGAAAAGCAAGAAAACCTGACCGATCTTTTTTACAAATCAAGCATCCCATTTTGTATCTGGGATGCTTGATAACGTATTGACTTCTTATGCATGCAACAACGAGCTATAACTTTTGCCGGGAAATAAATTCCAGATCGAGCCTCGGGGTGGAACTGATAAATTCTTTAAGCAGTTTGAACGCTCCGAAGGCGTCGCGAAGGTCCATCACTTCAGAGGAGGAATGTGTATACCTACGCGGTATAGAAAAATAACCCGTTGGGATTCTCTCACCAACGCGCCGCAACGCCCTACTGTAGGTGGTCCAAGAGCCTACTTCAGCATTGAACTGCACCGGGACGCCACTTGAACGCAGGACAGCATATAAGGCTTTTTTCAAAACCCAGGTTGGACACTCTTCCCTACGCACGCCTGCAACACACTTTCCTGAAAATTCGCTTTGCCCGCCCAAGCTTTTTGGATACGGATGGACATAAATGGAAAAGTGCAGTGGCAAGCTATTATGATCTAATCTAGAAAACAGGAGTATCGGTACGCAAGAGATGTTTTTTTACATTTTCATCTTTTTCAAACTTTTCCAGGTTTTTACTGAGATGTTCCCGCATGTACCTGGATGCGGCTTCTTCATCTTGAGCAGCAATGGCTTCAAAAATCATTTTATGCTCGTTGAGTATAGTCTGCGGATCGATATTCACGGCATAAAGCCTTTTTCGTCTAAAGGCTATGAAGTTTTTCATGAATGCCGAAAAGTTCTCGTAAATCCTCGACAAAAGGGGATTCTGGGAAGATTCGACAACGGAAGAATGAAAATAAGCATCCCAGGTACTGGCTTCACCTTCAATATCGGGAAAATCGACTTTTGCAAGGTTTTCAATACAGGACCGCATCTTATCCAGATGATCTGGTTTTCTACGACGGGCAGACAAGGCCGCAGCGGGAATTTCAATCAGGAATCGCAATTCCATAACATGACGAATGTATTCCTCGGGCCATATGGTCAGCGTTTCCAGATTCGTATCCAGTACGTCTAGAAGATTGTTCCGGATAAAGACACCTTGCCTCTCCCTAATTTCGACGATACCTTTTGCATCGAAAGCGACAAGAATTTCCCTGAGCAGGTTTCTGCTGATTTGAAGCTCATGAGCAAGTTCACGTTCAGGAGGGAGCTTTTCGACTCCTTTTCTCATCTGTCGCTTGATGATTTTCATGAGCTTTTCTCCAAGTTCTTTCCGCGATCGTGCCATTCACTGATCACTTCTCTCCTGCATTTACTATGTTTGCCGATTACAACTTATTATCACCCATGGAATCCCACAACTACCAAAACTCATCTACACAACGTAAAAGATTGAGCAAAAAAAAAGACAGGGACGTTGCCGCTTGCCGCTGCTTTAATGTTCGTCGAGCATATTTTCATTATTCATAAACAGAAAACGTTTATCCTTTTAGCGGTTCCACACAGAGTTGCTCAGGGCGATGACGAGATGATGTATCGCCCCATCAGTATCCCATCAGGGAAGTATAAGCGTCTTTATTGGCGCCTCTTCTTTTCCACTGCATGCATGTTCGAAAGCACGCTGTATTTCATCCAGTCTGAATTCTACCTCTATGTATGGCATGATGTCCAAGATTTTTTGTTCCACAGGCCTCAATGCCTTTTGTGCCCACACATATCTCTCGTGCCAGGTATGATGAACCAGGCATGTCGTGACGATACTGATTCCGTCATCATGCCACCGGCTGATATTAAGTCTGACAGGCTCGGTTATCCAGCTGTATAGAACAATCCTGCCGTTTCTTGCAACAATTTCCGACGCCAGGTTCATCGAAGATTCGGAGCCTGCGCATTCAACGACCACATCCGAGCCGGCTTCGCTCGAAACTTTTCCGGACGCGCTACATATGTCGTCTTCGGGATGTAAAACAACATCTGCACCAAAGCGTTTAGCAACCTTCCGCTTTGCATCTGAGGGATCAACAGCTATAACCATTGAAGCTCCCATCTTTTTTGCACACTGAACGATAACCTGCCCTGCGAAACCACACCCTATCACGGTCACCACATCGCCGAGCCGGATGCCGGCGTTCATAGCACTGAAAACCGCGCAAGCCGTCGGTTCACCAAGAGCAGTTTCGCGTTCGTTGAAGCTTTCAGGGGCAGGTTGCAGTTGCCACTCTTTTGCGGTGAAATAATCAGCGAAATTGTTGTTCCAACCGAAGGAAATAACCCTGTCGCCTATGTTAAAATTGTTCACCCGTCTCCCTATCTCCACGATTTCCCCGCCACTTTCGTGTCCCAGTGGAAACGGGTAGGTTGGCGGGTGACGGAATTCGGTCGTAGAGGGTGGCATTTTTCCGCAAAAAATATTCTTGTCCGAGCCGCAGATGCCTATAGCGGTGTTCTTGACCATGACCTCATCCGGGGCACAGCTTATTTCCTTTTCCACTATCGAGATTCGGCCTGGCTGATCTACCAACGCTGCCCGTGTCTTCATCGTGTACCTGTCCCCCTCAACCTGCTATTTCATTGCTGTTGTTTTTCTCGTCCTTTTTTTACATCAAAAGATCCGGGAGAAATGTGACAATTGACGGCACATAGGTTATCAGCAACAAGACACCTACAAGGATCAAAATCATTGGCCATACACGATAGGCTATCTTGTCGAAAGGTATTGCCGTGACTTTCTGAACAACATAAAGAGCCATGCCCATTGGTGGAGTCAAAATGCCTATCAGCAGGTTTACGCACATGATAATGCCCAGATGAACTGGATCTATGCCCGCAGCGACCATGGCGGGGACAAGTATTGGAGTAAGCAGTACGATTGCTGAATTGGTCTCAACAAAACATCCTACTACAAGAAGGGCTAAATTAAGAAAGAGGAGGATGAAGATCTTGCTGACCCCGGCCTTGCCAACGAATTCAACGAAAATCCTCGATGCCCCGGAAGCCGTCAACAACCACGAAAAAATGGCCGCAAAACCAATTATAAGCATGATACTGGCGGAAGTTCGGGCCGACCCCTTGAGAACACTCCAGAAAGTCTTGAAAGTTATCGTCCTGTAATACAACCCGAGCATAAGGGAATAGGCGCTTGCTATAGCAGCGGCCTCCGTTGGGGTAAAAACACCTCCGAAAATGCCTCCGAGAATTATAACCGGCGATAGCAAAGAGAGAAAGGCTTTCTTGAAAGCAACCCAGACATTGGAAATGCTCGGTGCAGGGTGTATGACAAACTGTCCCGGATTACGTCTGCCTATAATCCAGATATAGCCCATCAGGGCAGTTCCCATGAGGATACCCGGAATCATCCCCGCAAGGAAAAGCCTGCCAACTGACACCCCTGCCAGCACACCGTAAAGGACATAAACAATGCTTGGTGGAATGATGGGTCCAATAGTCGAGGCAGCTGCGCAAATGGCGGCGGCTCGATCCTCAAGGAAACCGTCATCTTTCATTCCTTTTATCTGTATCGGCCCCAGTCCTCCGGCAGCCGCAAGTGCCGATCCACTCATGCTTGCAAAGAGCATACTCGTAAGGATCGTCACGTGTCCCATGCCCGCAGGCTTGTGACCTATCAGACTTCGGGCAAAATTCCAGAGTTTGTCTGTAACACCCGTCATATTCATCATGTTGCCGGCGAAGACAAAAAGAGGGAGCGCCATAAGTGGAAAACTGTCGAGCCCGACAAAAAGCCTCTGGGTCATTAGCGCATAAGGGAAGCCGTTGAAGTACATGACCAAAAGGGAAATGATACCAAGTGTAAATGCAATGGGAATTCCGGAAAACAGGAAGATAACGAAAAGAGCCAGCATGGCAAAAACCATTATTTCTCCCTCCTTTGGCCTGCCTTGAAAAGGTTGAAGAATGCCACAGCACCCATAAGCACGAACGCAACGGGAAGAATGGAATAAATAAGGTAGAGTGGAATACCGCTGCCAGGTGCTTCCTGACTACAGGCGACTGACGTCTGCATCAGCTTTACCCCGCTGTAAGCCATGAGAAAACAGAAAACCGACAGGATTCCACTGATCATGAACTCGAGAATATTCTTCAGAAAGGCGGGGAGTTTATTTATGAAATAATCCATAAGGATATGGTCGTTTTCCTTGGTAATAATGATGCTGAAGACTAAAACGGAACAAATCATCGACCATCGCGCAAATTCTTCGGTCCATGGAGGTGGGGAACTGAAAATATACCTTGCTACAATCTGGATAAGAACAAGGACTATCATTAAGCAGAAAAAAAAGGCGCCAATGCTCTCGATGGCTCGCTTGGTTTTCAAGAAATAACCTCCTCTCAGTTCGCTCAGTTAGCGGGCCGTCTCCATTAATTGGGACGGCCCGCTTATTGATTTATAGCCTATTTGGCTATATCTGCGATCTGCTGGTAGTATTCTTCCCCGAATTCCTCCGCCCAGTCTTCGTGCAGAGGCTGTACAGCTTCCTTGAAGGGTGCCAAATCAGGTTCGGTGATGGTGACTCCATGTTCCTTCTCAATTTCCTCAAGAAGTGCCGCTTCGCGCTCCATGGCCACATTCCTTTGGTAGTGGGTGGCTTCCATGGCTGCTTCCTTTACGGCTTCCTGTTGCTCTTCAGATAATTTGTTCCAGAAAACCTTGCTTACAAGGAGTGGTGCATCGAGATAAATATGTCTTGTCATAGCAAGGAAGTCCTGAACTTCGTAAAATTTTTGCGTCATGATGTGGAAAATCGGATTTTCCTGGCCTTTGACCACACCTTGCTGGAGAGCAGAGTAAAGCTCTGGGAAGGGGATCGGAACAGGCTTGGCACCGAAAGCAATGAATGTGTCTCTGAACATGGGGCTTTCCGGCGTCCTTATTTTGAATCCTTTCAGGTCACCCATTGTTTCGATCTTCTTGCTCGAGGTAACGAGACGCCATCCGTTTTCCATGTTTGCCAGCCGCACGATTCCCATCTTGTCGAGCCCTTCGTAAACTTTGTTTGAGATTGGGCTGTCAAGAAAGGCATAGACGTGCTCGGGGCTTTCCCACATGTAAGGAAGCGGAATTATCGAGGCCATCGGCACAAAACTGTCGATGGGTCCTTCAATGGCAAACTCAAGCGTTCCCATCTGAAGGCTTTCCATCATGTCCCGGTCTCCGCCCAGCTGGCCTCCAGGATAGGTCTCCACCTCAACTGCGCCATTGGTTTTCTCTTTGACAAGTTCGGCAAACTTCTGCGCACCGACCTCAAAGATGTGGTCCGGAGCCCCCACGTGACCCAATTTTGCCTTCAAGGGAGCCGAAATCGCCATGCTGCCAAAAGAAACCACCAAAACCATTGCCATAAACAGGACAAAGCTTCTCCTTCTCATAACGTAACCTCCTCGATTAGTGTTGTTCCTTGCTGGAAATGCTTGTGCCGGTCACCTTTTCATATACCTTGACCACTGCGGAATGATCCTTGTTTCCAAGTCCGAGCGCACGTGCTCCTTCATAAGTCTGTTGCGCCAAGGCTGCGAAGGGGAGTGGAACGTTCAGCCCTTTTCCGGCATCCAGGGCAAGACAGATATCTTTGTGCTGAAGGTTGACCATGAAACCTGGCTCATAGTCATCCTCAAGCATATGAGGAACCCGGGTCTCCATGGCCCATGAACGCGCCGAACCGGAAGCAAGAACTTTCTGAAGCACTTCAGGGTCGATTCCAGCTTTGACACCCAGAGTGAAAGCTTCGGCAATCGCACACAGGCTCAGTCCGACAACGATTTGGTTACACATTTTCGCAGTCTGGCCAGCGCTGGTTTCTCCAACATGGACAAAATTGCCAAGGACAGAGAAAACCGGCTTTGCCTCTTCGAGATCCTTTTCTGAAGCACCCACCATGATCCCCAGCTTCCCTTTCTCTGCGCCGGCGACTCCTCCTGTTACCGGAGCGTCGATCAGCCTGAGTTGCCGTTCTTTCGCCTGTTCATTGAGTTTCTTTGTTACCAACGGGGAAATAGAACTCATGTCGATCAGCAGGGATCCTTCGGTTGCTCCTTGAAATACCCCTTCGGGGCCCGCAAGGACTTCTTCAACATGTGGGGAATTCGGCAGCATTGTAATGATCAGCTTCGCCTGCGAAGCCACATCAGCAGGAGAATTCCCTACATCAGCCCCAATCGATTTGAACTCCTTCAGCACCGATTCAACTATGTCGTAAACAACAACGTCGTAACCTGCCTTGAGAAGATTTCGGGCCATGGGCCTTCCCATGTTGCCCAACCCTATAAATCCAATTTTCAACAATATCACCTCACCTTTCTCCGCTATTTTTGGTTACCCGTACATTTCCCGGGCTACGTCCTCAAGCCCGAGCCGTTTTAGGGTCTCCTGTTTTGGGAGCCCTGTACCCCTATCCCAACCACGGGCTTCATAGGTCTCGTCGAGCAGCTTGTCAAGGGTTTCTCTGGGAATGTATTTGCCCTTCGATGGTCCACTGGGGATAGGTTCTTCCATGAATCTCCAGGGAAGTTTGTCGTCTTGCCTGGTTTCTCCTTCACGGATGTTCGTTGCGCGCTCCAGGGTATAGACTCGATCACTGATATCTTTGAGGTCATTCAGGGAAAGATCCATTCCCGTCGTCACCTTGACGAGTCTTACATGATCTTCTGTCAGCCCTGTCGGTCCAAAAATGCCCTCAAGCATCCTGCACATGATCATGGTGTCCATGAACGTCGTCATTCGCTGAACTTCAACTTCATAAGTTCCCTTTCCTTCGATGGTGTTAGGATCCACAATACCGGCTCTTTCAGCGGTAGGTCTGCCGTCCTGATGAGTACCCCCTCTGTTCGAGGTAGCGTACCCTATCGCCATCCCAGGGAGCCCCCGGGCGGAATGAGCGGGAACCTCCAGGCCTTTGACCTGTATGGCATACTTCCAGGCATCTCCGCCAAGATGCTCGGCGAAACGGACGGTTCCTTCTCCCATGACCCATCCAATGCCTTCACGGTTGCCGATCTTTTCCACGAGCTTGACCATGTTTTCATGATCACCGAAGGAGAGATCAATCCCGTCGAGAGCATTTTTATCAAGGAGGCCTCGTTCCGCGCATTCCATCGCCATCGAGATGACGCCGCCGCCCGAGATGGTGTCAAGACCATACTCGTCGCAAAGCCTATCGGCGGCTATGATTGCGTCTATTTCTCCGACACCGCAGTTTGACCCCAGTGAAAAAAGCGTTTCATACTCGGGCCCGACGCTCAAATATTCGCCATACTGACCTTCACGCGCCTTATTTACCTTTGCGCAGGCAATGGCACAGCCGAAGCACGCATCATTGGCAACAAAATTGTTTTCCTTCAGGTATTTCCCACCTATCAGTTCTGCTTTCTCAAATTGTTCTTCCTGGTAATTTCTGGTTCCAAGCATACCCAGCTTGTTATTGACCTCTACTACAGCAGCGGTCCCGTAGGTCGGAAGTCCGGTTCCTGTTCCGGGGTTTTCACGGATACGCTCCCGGATTTCACTCGCGAACTCCTCAAAGGCTTCAATGTCCGCAACCTTGACGGATCCGGTCCCATGGACCGCCACGGCCTTCAGGTTCTTTGAACCCATAACGGCGCCTACTCCTCCACGCCCCGCTGCATGAACTCCGGATATAATGCAGGCAATTCTGGCAAGCTTTTCTCCTGCAGGTCCTATACAGGCCGTTGCAATGTCTTTTTCGCCGGTCAGCTCTCTCAACTTGTTCTGGACGTCGAAAGTTTTGCCACCCCAAAGAGTTTCAGCATCGCGTATCTCAACCTTGTCATCATTGATCCAGAGATAGACAGGACTGTCAGCTTTTCCTTCCAGTACGATCCCGTCATAACCCGCATATTTCAAATAGGCTCCGAATTCTCCACCAACGTAGGAATCGATAAACCTGTTGTTCAGCGGAGATTTTGTTGCGATCATGAGTCTTGACCCGCAGACGGGCATGTTTGTCCCCGTTACGGGCCCGGTGAAAAACAAAAGCTTGTTTTGTTCACTCAACGGATCGACACCGGCAGGTATTTCGTCATAAATAATCTTTGCCGCAAAACCGTTTCCTCCAATAAACTGTTCCGCAAAACCATCTTCCACTTTTTCCGTCTCAATGCTTCGTTCCGAGAGGTTGACCCGGAGTATTTTGCCCATATAACCACTGTATTTCATCTTTATCCCCCCACCACTGGACTGATGAAGAGCAACTCGTCTCCATCATTCAAGGGTCGTTCAAATGCTTCCGGAAATCGCACCATTTGGCCGTTAATTGCAACGATTAAATATCGTGGTTTGCCGGTAGACGGCTCTACAACCTGTTTGTAAGGCTCTCCGTTGTCGATATGCTTCATCTTTTCGAGCACATCAGCAACAGTCCCACTGGCATCAAAAAACACTGAAAATTCATTCAATCCCGGAATCCCTTCAATGTAAACCTGGACCGAAATCCCCATACACGCTTCACACCTCACCGGCTCCAAGAATCAATCCTCCAGTGTTATTGCAACTTTGGGGCACTGTTTGATACATTCCGGCGAACCACCACAAAGATCGCATTTGAAGGCTTTTTTCGTTTCATTGTTAATGAAGATGGCATCAAACGGGCAGGCGTCCACACATTTCCCGCACCCGATACATTTTTCTTCATCAACGAGCCAGGTTCCCAACTCATCCTGACTGATTGCATTTACCGGGCATGCCTCGGCACAGGGAGCATCATCACATTGCCTGCAATAATCCATACCCAGTTCATGAGGCAACTTCTCCCTGTAAATCCTGATCCGTGCATGCGAGGGCTGATAGACTTGCTCTTTCGCTTCGCTGCAAGCAAGCATACAAATCCCGCATCCTGTGCACTTTCCGCGATCAACTACGATATGGGCCATTCTGCGCCCTCCTTCCAAAAACCTATTGCTTCGCCTTATTGCCTTCAGCCATCATCCCGAGGATCCGCTCCACGCGTGGGGTATTGACAACACCACACACGCATTGGCTCGCAATCGTCTCAGCCGCATCTTTGAGTTTAGTCTTGCCGTTGGCTACCTCTTCAGCCATTTTGTCGACAAGATCAAAAGGAATCATTCCGTGGCCACACATCGTCGATATTTCAAGGACGGGTTCTTCCGGAAGTTTCTCTTTCTTGCCCCAGATTCCAAGAGAACGCTCAACAGTGTGCATTTTCATTTCGTTTTTCCTGCAACACTGATCGATCGAATGAACAATGCCGGATACAACGATGGAAAGACCCAAATCTGCTGTCTTTAGTTCTTTTAAGACAACAGAGAGAGTTTCCTCATCGTTAAAAACGGCGTGCACGATGGAATTGTCCATCATATCCTTGCCGACCCCTTCAAGACCCAGCATGTATTTGTTTCCTTTTTTCATGTCACCCATATTGGATGGATTGTGTTTCTTTACGATTTCGAAAAATTTCTCGAATTTGGGTGCACTGTTCTTTGCATTAACACTTTGGGCTGCAATGGCAAAAACTACAAAATCGTCTTTCAAGGATTCTTCGCTACCCCGTCTATGCAATGTATGAGTCATTTTCACTACACCTCCGCAAGTGGTCTTCCAAGTCCAACGTTGACTTTTCCGTTGACCGAGTAAGCAAGTCCCATTTCCTCCAGCACTCTTTCAAAATAGGGAACACCCGAATCATCAGTCACGCCGCAAATGTCCAGACTGAAAACGGTTTCAATTTCACCCGAGACTTTTTCCAACTCTTCAAGGACTTCCTTGATCTTTTCATCAGACACAAAGAACTCGACTATCGCGGACAGAGCCTTTTCCTGAAGATACTTGTCCTCGATTTCTCCCGTCTTTTTGTCCTTCATTATTGCTGTGACGGGGTTAAGAGGTTCAAACTCGACATTGTGTTTTGCACAGGCCTGCGCAACTTTCTGGACATCGTAGAAACGCGTGCCTGTACCCGGACGGCCAAGTTCCGCAGCAATCCCTGTGTACCCTTTCTTGAACCGGCCTGTCACATCGTTCGTTTTCATTTCTTCGGTTCCCCGACCAGGGACGGATGTGCTGCTGTGACTGATCAGGGGATTACTGAAGGCCTTTCTCAAATTTCTCATCTCATCAAGTTCGGGCTCGTAAATCGCTTCCACGGGACAGACATTGCTTGACTTGCACACCCCACACTCAACGCATTCATCCTGATCTATGAATGCTTTCCCTTCCCGCATTTCGATGCAACTCATAGGGCAATAATTCGTACAAAGACTGCAACCAATGCATTTCTCCCTGTCGATTTTCATGAGATACCTTCCTTTCAAATATTGAATCATGCTTGAACAAGTGACATAAATGTGTTTCTTCTCTGGTAGGACCATGGTTTATTTTTCCGACAATTATACCATATGCATCGCGAAATATGCAAAAGGCTTTTCTTCACAAATAATATGTTTGCTTTACGGACTCTTCCTAGGGGTCAACAGCACTTCATTCAGCGTCAGCAAAAATACATCAAACACAAATGGGTCGTGGCTTCTCCTAGATGGTTGATGCACGAAGAACGAGCCATGACAGTAGCCAAGAAGAACATAGGCGTCTTTGGGAATGAAAACCTTTTACCGGCTGGCTGCTTTGTCGTTTTAAAACCTTTTGTTTCCAGACTGGTAGCCTTGCCCGAGGAGGAGAAAAGCACTGAGAAGGACGGCCGAGACCGTCAGAAAAAGCGGGCGAAATCCCGTCATATCGACGAAAAAACCGCCCAAGGGCGGGAGAAGGGCCACAAGGATATCCAAGGTTCCGCGAATCCCCAGAAAAAGGGGCCGGTCGTCGTCGGGGACGATGTCGAGCAGGTAGGGTTCGAAACCCACACGCCTTCCACTGTACATGAAGCCCGTCAGAAGAAAGACGGGATAAAATCCCGCCGGCCCGAAGCGAACCGCAAAGAGGGCCAGAACCGGCGTCACCGCACCGATGAGGATGCAGGCTCCGACCACCGCCTTTGAAGTCCATTTCCTCGAAAGCGCCCCCCAGACGAGGTTGGACAAAAGAATTCCCGCCGTCTGGACGATCAGGTAGCGCCCCACGTAACTCCCCCCGAGGTCGAAACTCTCCTTGGCGAAAAGCATGTAAAAGGGGAGGACCATGAGGCCGAAACCCGAGAGGTTTTCCACGATGACGAAGCGGCGGAATTCCGGGTTGGTCTTCAGAAGCTGCGGGATGCTTTTGAAAAGGGCCCTTATGGGCTCCCGTTTCTCCCGGGCCCTGGACGGCGGCTCTTCGATGAACCAGAAGGCGCCCGCAGCCACCATCAACCCGACGAAACCGATGAAAAGAAGGACTGCATACCCCCGGGGAAACCCCATGGACGCCGCCCCCAGCGTGCCGGCCACGATAAATCCACCGGCTACGGAGGCTCCCCCCGAGATAAACTGCTTGACGGCGTAGAGGGTACCCCGCTCACCCGACGGGACGAGCTTGGCGACGATATCGGCGTAGACCAGTCCCGCAAGGCCGCCACTCAGGGCGAAAAGAACGAGCCAGACGAAAAGGCTCGCCACCACCAGACCAGGTGCGGACCGGGCGAAAAACCAGACGAAAACGGCCATGCCAAGAAAGGCCGCCGCCCGGATGTAGATGCCCAGGATCAAAAAAGGCCGCCTGTATTGAAAGGTCGAGAGAAAATGTCCGAAAAGGACGTTGAAAAGGTAGGGACCTGCCAGCAGAATCGAATAGAGCAGGCCGAAAACCGTCCTCGACGGCGTCAGTTCGTCCACAAGGGCGGGAAGGACCGTCCCGAAGTTTATCATCGCAAGGGTCAGCGCGAGAAAAAAGCCGTGCCAGATGAAGATGGCATAAACGGATCGGCGTTTCATCCAGTCCCTCCCGTATAACATCTGTACGATGGCAATGCCATTGTACCAATAGACCCGGGTAAAAAGCCCCAAAAGGGCGCCCGAAAGCAGCTGCTTCCGGGCGCCCTTTTGGGGCTTTCACTTCAGGTATCTCAAGCCGCCTGTCCGCTGTCGCCGGAGGACCCGTCCCTTGCAGCCTCTTTTACCTGATGCCGCTTCCCTGGTTCGGCCGCCCCGCTGGCATCAAGCCCCAAAGTCTCTATCCTGAGGGCTCCCTTGGGGCACACGGCAACGCAGTCCATGCAGCCGTAACATTCGGGACTCACGGGAAGCGTCTTCGATCCCCCTTCAGCCCGGGTCTTTTCGGCCTGTTCCAGAAGCGGGTCCAGAAGCCTTTCGGAAAGGTCGCACACCGACGTGCAGAGCCTGCAGTTCACGCACTTGTCCGCGTCCAGGACCACGGGGCTGCGTTTCGTCGCAGTAGCCATCAGCGAGCCCAGTGTTCCGCCCGGACAAATATGTGCGCAGAAAGACCGCGGCTCGAAAACGAGGGCCATGACGGCCGCAAGGGCAAGCATCACCTGGCAGAACCGCAGAAAGAGAAAGCCGTGCTGCGCGTAGGATGCGTATGCCACGGGAAGCCCCTTGTGAATGTTGACGAGCCAGACGATCCATCCGAAATAGGCGAGCATTCCCATGAAGAAAACTCCCTGGAGGATGCGTCCCTTGTTGAGCCACCGGGGAAAGGGAACCAGTCTCAGCGAGATTTTGCTCCAGATGAGATCAATGAACCCCCCGTTGGGACACAGCATCCCGCACCAGATCTTCCCCCTGAAGGCGGCAAGCAGGCCTCCAAGGGCAATCATGAGAACGCAGAACCACCACTGCTTCATGATGAACACGGCCACGATGAAGGCGATCACAAGTTGCAACTGGAGGACGCTGCGAATGCCCTTCCAGGTTTTTGAATCGAGCTGGTTTTTTCCTGCCATGAAACAAAACCCCCTCTGGGTATGTAGATTCTCGTAAAATCTACAATACCCTTAGGGGTATGTCAAGGAATTTCTTTTTTCTCTCCGTGACCGGGGAAGATTTCTTCCGGGAGGTCGGGATATTTCTCTTTCAGGGACGCGAGCCATGATTTTTCCTCGAATCCTTCCTCGAGGGGCATGACCTCCCGAACGGTCCACTCGTCGCAAGGTGCTTCAAGCAGCGCGCCGTATGTTTCGTATCGCTGGGAACCGTCCACAGACTGGGGCTCCGTCAGGGCAAAACACCATCCGCCCTTGACCTTCATCCAGCGGACCACGAAGACGACCTCGAGATCGAACCGGTTGCGGATATCATCCCTCATGACGTCCAGGACAGCCTTCCGTTCAGGCGTCCCCCAGGCGGGCGTAAAGGCCTCCTCTGCCGAGGATGGTTGAAGGAAGACAAGCGTCACTGCCATAAAGGAAAGGACAAGAACAATCGTCTTTCGCATTCTTTTGCTCCTTTCGGGCAGAATTGCCGGAATTTTCGCTTTCTGCGAAAATTGACACCCTCAGGCAAGTATATCCCCTGGAAAAAAAGGATGCAGGTGATTTCCATGACGGCAGACAGTCAAATAGAGTCCTCCAGCAGGGACGGGTTTCTTCCCGTCAACCTCAGGGACATGAAGCGGCGCGGCTGGGATGAACTGGATTTTCTGTTTGTCACCGGTGACGCTTACGTGGACCATCCAAGTTTCGCCCATGCCGTGATTTCCCGTGTGCTCGAATCGGCGGGCTACCGCGTGGGGATCGTCGCCCAGCCCGACTGGCGCGACGCGAAAAATCTGGCCGTCATGGGAAAACCACGCCTTGCTGTTCTGGTCTCCGCCGGCAACCTGGACAGCATGCTTTCAAACTATACGGCGGCGAAAAAGCCGCGTCGAAGCGACCGCTACAGTCCCGGGGGGATCGGCGGCAAGCGACCCGACAGGGCTACCATCGTGTACTGCAACCTGGCCAGAAGTCTCTGGAAAGACACCCCCCTGGTCATCGGCGGGATCGAGGCCAGCCTGAGACGATTCGCCCACTACGACTACTGGTCCGATTCCATCAGACGTCCCGTTCTCGCCGACAGCCGGGCCGACCTCCTCGTCTGGGGCATGGGCGAAACCCCGATCCTGGAGATCGCGCGCCGTCTCGAGAGGGGCGAAAAAGCGACGGAAATAACTGGTATCAGGGGTACCTGCCTCATGACAAAAAATCTGGAGACCTTTCCCGGCATCGTGGAAATCCCTTCCTTCGAGGAAGTGGCTTTTGACAAAAAGGCCTTTGCCGAGGCATTCCGGATGAGCGACGCCGAGCAGGACCCCGGACGTGGCCGACCCGTGGCACAAAGGGTCGGAACCCGCTGGATGATCCAGAACGCGCCGGCAAAACCCATGACCCCGAAAGGTCTCGACGCCGTCTACGAACTCCCCTACACGAGGAAATGGCACCCTTCCTGCAACGCCGAAGGGGGCGTCCCGGCTCTCGATGAAGTCAAGTTCAGCATCACCGCCCACAGGGGCTGCTTCGGCGGATGCGCCTTCTGCGCCCTCTCCTCGCACCAGGGACGAATCATCCAGCCCAGGAGCAGGGCGTCTATCCTTCGGGAAGCCCGCCTTTTGACGGAAATGGAGGATTTCAAGGGCTACATCCATGACATCGGCGGCCCGACGGCGAATTTCAACGCCCCGGCCTGCGCCCTCCAGGAAAAGGGGACCTCCTGCGACGAAAGACTTTGCCTCTGGCCGACACCCTGCCCCAACCTGAAAACGGGACAAGGAGAATACCTGGACATCCTCCGCGCGGTCCGGGCCCTTCCTGGAGTCAAGAAAGTCTTCGTGCGTTCGGGCATCCGGTACGACTACTTGGCTGATGACAACAGCGCCTTCCTCGAGGAAATCTGCGCCCATCACGTGAGCGGCCAGCTCAAGGTGGCGCCGGAACACGTCGCTAAAGCCGTGACGGACCGGATGCGCAAAAGCGGCAAGGAGACCTTTCTGGCCTTTAAAAAGAAGTTCGAGGCAGCGAACAAAAAGGTGGGGAAAAAACAGTTTCTCGTGCCCTATCTCATGTCAAGCCATCCGGGAAGCACCCTGAAGGATGCCGTGGAGCTCGCCGAGTTCCTGCGGGATATCCGATACCAGCCCCGGCAGGTCCAGGATTTTATCCCCACCCCGGGGACCCTTTCAACATGCATGTACTGGACAGGGCTCGACCCCTTTACCGCAGAACCTGTCTACGTTCCTAAAAGCTACAGGGAAAAGTCGATGCAGCGGGCGCTGCTCCAGTACAGAAACCCGAAAAACCGCAAACTCGTGGAACAGGCCCTGCATGAGGCGGGCCGGGAGGATCTCATAGGGAAGGGGCCGAAGTGCCTCATCCTTCCTGCTCCTGTCAACAGGAAAGGCCTGCGTCAGGGGAAAGGAAAACATCCCGGGGCAAAAAAGATGCCACCTCCGGGTCAAAAGAACTGAACCGCCTTTTTCATACCTGGTCGTAGCGGAAACAGTCCACCAGATGATCGTTCACCATCCCCACGGCCTGCATGTGGGAATAGACGACGACGGGGCCCACGAAACGGAATCCGCGCTCTCGGAGGTCCTTGCTCATGCGGCGCGAAAGAGGCGTCTCGGCGGGGACTTCCGAAGGGTTCCTCCAGGAATTGACGACAGGCTGGCCGTCCACGAAACGCCACATGTAATCCGAGAAGGAGCCGAAGTTTTCGCAAACATCCAGGAAGGCACGGGCGTTTTGTATGGCACCCTCCAGCTTCCGGCGGTTTCTGATGATCCCCCTGTCGGACAGGGCACGGGCGACTTCTCCTTCGCCCCAACGGGAAAGGCGCTCCGGGGCGAACCCCTCCAGGCACATGCGGAAATTTTCGCGTTTCTTGAGAATCGTGAGCCAGCTCAGGCCCGCCTGGAAACCTTCGAGGAGAAGAAATTCGAAAAGCTTTCGATCGTCGTGAAGGGGAACCCCCCACTCCGTGTCGTGATATTCACGGAGAAGGGAATGGGCCTCGGCCCAGGGACACCGGTTCTGCACGCTTGGACACTCCTTTGGGGACACCCTTTCCTCCAAGTGTACCGCAAAAACGACGGACGGCCCCGGATAATCCGGGGCCGTCATCTATCTTGGAAACGAAAGGAGAGAAAGGAGAAGCTGCAAATTTACAGATACTGGATCATGAGACTGGCGACGCCGTAGGTTGCTCCTGTGATCGTTGAAGCTGCAACGGCAAAGGTTCCCAGAACATCCCTGCCCGCGCTTTGTACATCCTTGCTGAAATGTGCCATGATTTGACCTCCTGATATGGTCCGAGCCAATTGTTATTCATGGAACGCATTTCCTTTCAGCCATAAGAATATCAAGTTTTTTGTAATTGTCAATATACATGCCACAATTCAGACAAAAGACTCAATATACTGTGTTGCATACAACATGATTTGGGAATCTTCCCTCGCTTCTGCTGTAAAAAGGGGCGGCCCCCAATGGGAGCCGCCCCTTTCGACAAGACTCCATGCAATCCTCAGTAGCGGAATATGGCCGCAATATCACCACCGCCGGGAACGGCGTCCGCCTCAACGGCATAGACTGTTCCTCCGGTCTGCAATGTCTGCGCGGCGGCAAGGTCGAGAAGATCCCTTCCCGTTGCTTCGTCATCCACATCCACGGTGTTGTTTTCCTGGTCGAAACGGCCGATGACCTGGCGTCCCAAGGCGACAAAAAGCGTATCTACCCGGCCGGAAACCGCAGCCGGGACGACTTCCTCCACCTGGTTCGATGCCTTGCCCGTACCCTGAAGATCGCCGAACCGTTCTCTCGCTTCCTGCTGGGCCTTGTTGAACAGGGGCTCTACAATCTCCCAGGCCTTTTTGTGGAGGTCCCGCAGGCTCGCATTCTCGGGACTGCCTTCGATGGCCTCTTCCACAAGGCCCTGATAGGTGTTCGCCTCTCTGTAAATGGAGCAGATGTAGGACACCCCTGCCAGAACAAGCGGGCTTCCGCCCTTGAGGATGTCCCTGAGGCCACCGTCGACCTTTCTGAAGAACCGGAAGATATTGTCCTTGAAATCCTCGTCGCCGGCGCCATGTGCGTGGAACTGGCCCGATGTACCGCCTCCGAACTGTCCCTGCTTTTCCAGGGGTTCGTACTGGAGGGCCTCGGAAAGGCTTTCCGGAACGCCTTCAGGCTCAAGCTCCCTGACGCTGTCTTTTGTGCAGTGAAAGAGCCGGATCTTCTTCTGGCTCAATCCCAGGATGTAGAATTCCTCGTCTCCGCTCAAAATGGAAAGCAGCGGTTTGATGTGGAAATGTTCCGAAACCATGACCAAATCGGTCACTCTCATGGGAAGACGGAAGATCCTCGAAAAACCGGGGGCCAGAAACGCTGCGAGCCCGGCGGACTGCTTCTCCCAGAACATGGAATCCGAAAGAAGGGCCCGTGCGGGTTCCTCGATTTCCTCTTTCTGCTGGGATTTGAGCTGCGAGTTCTCCAGCCGGCTTTCAACCTCCTTGAGAAGGGTCTTGAACCGGATCTGGCTCTTCTTCGGGTCCTGTGGCACAGGATTCTCCATGTACAGGGAGATGCATGGTCCTTCGGCGTGCTCTGCCAACGTGAATACTTCATCCCTCGTCAGTGCCTTCATGGGCAACGCCTCCTTTTAAAATTACACAGGGGAGGATTTTCTCCTCCCCGTTTTCCCCTTGCTTCTTCGGTTTTTCTCTCTGCAGTGATTCCGGCCTCTCCATATAAAGACCTCCGTCTTCGCCGCATTTCGGCTGCGAAAAGCACCGCTGAAACACTTCGAGATAACACGGCGTTTTGGTAAATTATATCATCCGCTGCGGGGAAAACGAAAGGAAATACTGCTGCAGATTTTTCAGGAAATCCCGAAGGTAAAGCCCTTTTCCCGGAAAAGTGCGAGGCAGGCCCTGGCGGCCGCCGGATCATACAGAGTTCTGCTGTGGCTTTCGATCTCGGCCAGCGCCTTTTCGATCCCCCTGGCCGGTCGGTATGGGCGGTGGAAGGACATGGCTTCGACAACGTCGGCCACGGCGATGATCCTGGCTTCGTGAAGGATGTCACCGTTCTTGAGCCCGTCCGGATATCCGGACCCGTCAAGGCGTTCATGATGCTGGAGGACGATCTCTGCAAGGTTCCAGGGCAGGTCGATATCCTTGAGTATCTCGTATCCGGTCCTTGGATGGGCCCTGATGATGTCCATCTCGAGGTCACTCAACATGCCCGGCTTGCTGAGGATCTCCGTGGGGACGTTGATCTTTCCGATGTCGTGAAGCTGTGCGGCCAGATCGATGGCCTTGACCTTTTCCTCCCGGAAACCGAGTTCCCGTGCGATGGCTACGGCCAGCTCGGCGACTCGCCGCTGGTGTCCCGCCGTATAGGGGTCCCTCGACTCCGCCACCGCCGAAAGGACGGCCACAGTCTGCTCCCAGGTCTTTTCCATGCGCCTGTAGCCTTCGCGCGCGGCGTTACGGCTTGTCAAAAGGTCCCGCTCCACGTTCTTGAGTTCCGTCACGTCCCGGTAGACCGTATAAACCGCCGAGAGCTTTCTCTTGACATGCACGGGAACGGCTGACATGATGACGTCCACGGGGGTTCCGTCTTTTCTCCGCCGGATCGTCTCGGCGAAAAGCTGCTCCCCCCTGGATCCCATGGCCTCGTATTGCCTTCCTTCCTCCTGCAGGTCAGGCGGGACGACCAGATCGTTCAGGGTCTGTCCCACGGCTTCGCCGGCGGTGAAACCGAAAATCCTCGTGAAGCCTGCGTTGATGCGCCGTATGACGGAATTGCAGGGGTTTACCAGAACCACGGCATCGGGAATTTCCTCGAAGAGTTTCTCCAGAAAGACCTTTTCCCGGATCAGGTCCTGCTTGCTCTTCAAAAGTTCCCTCGACCGTTGCCAGACCTGCCTCCGCAGTCTGATCCCCGCAAGGGTTAGGATAAATACCAGAAGCACCAGGAACACTCCGCCCCAAACCAGGTACTTGAAATACGTCGGAGCGGTTTCCACCAGATTCCCACCACCCACCCATTTTACGATGGACCTGTGCAGGGCGGAATCGGGGTTGCGGCTCATCTCCGCAAGGTGAAAGTCCAGAATCTGCGTGAGGACGTGGTTTTTACCTTTGGGGACGGCAAAGCGGAGGTCAACGGGGCTGAAAATAAAGTTCGTGCTATGGACGTCATACAGCTCGTCATGCCTCGCGGCGAAGATCCGGTTCACCACCCCGGCGTCGGCCTGTTCCGTGGACAGGGCGCGGAAAACAGCCTCGACGCTTTTTGTCTCAAAAAAAGTGCAGTCTATTCCGAAATCGGCGGCAAGGCGCATGAACTCTCGGCCGTAGATGTCGCCACGCTCCACGGCCACCACCTGTCCCGCGAGATCGAATATGGAACTGACCTGCAGGGAAGACCTGGTGTACACCACTCCCCAGTTGGAGGCCACCGTCTGGTTTGTGAAATCGTAGCGGCGCTCCCGTTCCTCGGACCAGGCAATGGCCGCCATGACGTCGATCTCGCCCTCTTCGAGGCCCTTCAGGCCCTCGGCGAAGGTCCCTGGAACATAGCGGATCGTCCATTCCTTTTCAGCGGCCACGGCTTCGAGGACGTCGGCGTATACGCCCCGCCAGTCCCCGTCCTCATCGGTAAAAATGAGAGGGGGGCTCTCGTAGACGCCCACAGCGACCTCCTGTTCGGCCCACAGGCACGACGGGCAGAAAAGGACCAGCATCAGCAGGAACGGGGCCAAAAAGACAGGGCGCCGGGACAAGGAACCACTTCCTCACGCAGTCCGTCTACGGACAGGATCCCGATTGACAGCGACTCGCACCGGTTACTCAATAAAAACGCAGACTATGTTGCTTATTGTACAATGTTACGTGTCAACATATAAAGCTGCATCTTGTCACGATCCGGTTTTTCGGCCGATGGAGCACCGTCTTTCGCCAGAGGGAGGGATTCCATGAACTGGGTCTGCGTGGGTGACCAGAATCAGGGAAACAGGCATCGCCAGGAGGACCGCTGGGACATTTTCCGCCAAAGAAACCGTCTTCTCGCTGTCGTGGCCGACGGCATGGGAGGCATGCCGCTGGGCGACGCGGCCGCTGAAGAAGCGGTCGAAACCTCCGGGGCAACCTTTCGCGAAAAGAAACTTCACATGGAAGATCCCGCAAAAGTCCTGATTGCCGCGGTGACCAAGGCCGACCGGGCCGTTTGGGAAATGGCCGCACGGGAAGGGCTCGCCGGTTCCGTGGGAACGACCCTGGTTGCGGTTCTCGCGGAGGGTCGATGGGCCTGGTGGGTCTCCGTGGGAGACAGCCGGGTATACCTTTTCAGAAAAGGGGTTCTGAGACAGCTCAGCCGCGACCATACCGTGGGAGAGGAACTCCGTGAAGCCAGACGCGGGGGAGCCTCCCCCGAAAGAGATCCTCTCTTTTGGTCCTCCCCGGAGGCCATAACGAGCTTTATCGGAATCGGAGGACTCGAGAAGGTCTCGCAGCCGGAAAGCCCCCTTCACGCCGAAAAAGGGGACCGCCTCCTTCTCGCCAGCGACGGCCTGTTCAACACCCTTTCAAGCGAAAAAATTCTCGCCTGCCTCGAAGGTTCCCCGGAAAATCCTGCCCGCGCCCTGGT
>JBKHBH010000122.1:0-4062 GCA_046542505.1 Thermovirgaceae bacterium
TCAGGAAGGCCGTCCAGTACGCCGAAAGCATTGACGAATTTCTGGAGATCATGCTCGAGGAAAACAACGGCGCCTACCCCAACCAGTGGCTCGTGGGCGACGCCAAGACGGGCGAGATCGCGTCCCTGCAGCTGGGTCTGGAGGCCTACGACGTGCACCGCACGTTTGACGGGTTCTATTACTCCTCAAATCACCCATCGTGGGGAAAGTTCCGGCAGGAGGCCAAAAGCCCGGAACCCGATCCAATGGACTACCGTTATGCACGATATGTCCGGTGGGGTCAGCTGAAGGAGAAATGGTACGGCAAGGTCGACGCGGAAGCAGGAAAGATGATGCTTTCCGACCACTATGACACATATCTCGGGATCGAACAGCCCAGCGCCAGGACCATCTGCGGTCACAAGGAAGTCGAAAAGGAGGACCCGGACCAGATGGTCCCGAGCGGCGCCTACGACGGGAAGGTCACCACATCGGACATGGTCATGGACGGCATGTCCATGTGGGCCAGATGGGGACACCCTTGCGGCGAGCCCTTCGATGCGGAACTCTTCATGGCGACCCATCCCGAATGGGTCGCCGAACATGACGATTTCGCCGTCAGGGGTCTTGAAATCTTCGACGCCGAGACACCGAACCCCTGGACAGTGGTGGAGGACTTTTAGGAAAACCAAACCCGACGAGTTATTGAGAGGGCGGCCTGAAGGCCGCCCTCTCTCTGTCTATAGTTCAGTAACACTCTGTGCTGACTCTCAAAGGCCTTCCCTTCGGTACTCCATGTACTCCGCCGTGGCGTCCGCCATCCCCCGGCCAAAAAGCCGTTCGATGACGTGAAGGCTCATGTCGATGCCCGCGCTGATCCCGGCGGAGGTGATGACCTTGCCGGTATCGACGAACCGCCTGCGCCGGAGGAGTTTCGTATTCGGGGCCAGGGCTTCGAATTCATCGAAGACGGTGTGATGGGTTGTGGCCTCAAGACCGTCAAGAAGCCCGGCTTTTGCCAGCACCATGGAACCGGTGCAGACAGAAAGGACGAGCTCGGCCGTTTCGGCCATGGTCCGCACCCACTGGATGGTCTCGGAATCTTTCATCACCGCCCTGGTTCCATGGCCGCCGGGAATGACGAGGATGTCCGTATCATGGACCCCGGGCAATGCGCCGTCGGGCTGGATAACGATACCGTGCGCCGTTCGGACCCTTCCGCCTGTAGCTGAAGCCGTCTCGATCTCGAAAAGGCTCCACCCACCCAGTTCATTGGCCACTGAGAAGACCTCACAGGGGCCCGCAAAGTCCAAAAGCTCCATGTCGTCGAACAACAAAAAAACCACTTTCCTCTTCGCCATGGCGCCAGCCTCGCTTTCAGGAAAAGACTCGGGGATTTCCCTTCTGTCGCTCCAGCCGTTGCCGGCTTCGTTTCTGATATGATCATAAGCTTCAAAGAGCTTGCAAAGCTATTGTACCCAACTTCCGGCACTGCGCGCATCCTTGAAATCGGGAACGGACAAAGCTGTGCAGTATTTTTCCACCCCCCGAAACCCCGAGGCCAAACCCCGTGCCCGTTCCTGAGTCTTGTACCGGATGCCGCTCGGCGTTACCCTTATAATGTAGGTGTTTCCTCAATATGAATGAGCGATTCATACAATCCAGTAAAAGTTACTTCGACAAGAAGGAGGGGTTCAGAAATGATCGAAAGAATCGAGGAACTTCTTGGAGGGGAGGCGAAAAACCTCCTCGGATACAAGGCAAAGTTCCCCGCTGACGAGTTGCACCTCCCGGGACCGGATTTCGTCGACCGCATCGTAGCTCCCTCGGACCGGTCACCGGCGGTGATGAGGAACCTGCAGCTTCTTTTTGGCACAGGGCGTCTGGCGGGAACGGGATACCTTTCCATCCTGCCCGTGGACCAGGGGATCGAACACAGTGCGGGTGCTTCCTTTGCCCCCAACCCTGTCTACTTTGATCCCGAAAACATCGTGAAACTCGCCATCGAGGGCGGCTGTAACGGCGTGGCGTCCACTCTCGGTGTTCTCGGTGCCGTGGCCCGCAAGTATGCTCACAAGATTCCCTTCATCGTGAAGATTAACCACAACGAGCTTTTGTCCTACCCCAATAGCCATGACCAGATCCTTTTCGCCGATGTGGAACAGGCTTTCGACATGGGAGCCGTCGCCGTGGGAGCCACCATCTATTATGGTTCGGAAGAAAGCCCCCGCCAGATCCAGGAAATCTCAGAAGCCTTCCGGTACGCCCACAAGCTCGGGCTTGCCACGGTGCTCTGGGCCTACCTCAGGAACTCCGCCTTCAAGACGAAAGAGGCGGACTACCACCTGGCGGCCGACCTCACCGGCCAGGCCAACCACCTGGCCGCAACTATCGAGGCGGACATCGTGAAGCAGAAGCAGCCGGTAACAAACGGCGGTTTCACGGCCCTAAAGTTCGGAAAGACCCACGACAAGATGTACTCGGATCTGACCACCGATCATCCCATCGACCTGACGCGGTACCAGGTAATCAACTGCTACATGGGCCGGGCGGGACTTATCAACTCAGGCGGCGCCTCATCGGGCAAGACCGACCTGAGCGATGCGGTGGCCACGGCGGTCATCAACAAGCGCGCCGGCGGCATGGGGCTCATCTCGGGCCGAAAGGCCTTCCAGAAACCCATGGCTGAAGGCGTAAACATCCTTAACGCCATCCAGGATGTCTATCTTTGCGATGAGGTAACCATCGCCTGACACACAAAAAATAAACCCAACCAATATTTTGGTACATAATATTGTGCAACGTCTTTTCCCTCAAAGCCCCTCGAAGAGATTGTTTTTCTCTCCAGGGGCTTTGACTTTGACCTCATTCCAATGTATCATTGCCAATAGTGAACATATCTGCCAATTCTTGAACTTCCATACACACTTTTGAAACGAGTAAACATCCAGGAAACAGATTGTTCAAATTTGTAGAAAGAGGTGGAAACATGGCAAAGTATACGTCACAGGAACTCATGGATATGGAATACGAGTATGTACCCCACAACTACAAACCCATCGAAGCCGTAATTTCCAAAGCTGAGGGAATATGGGTCGAGGACCCCGAGGGGCGCCGCTACATGGACATGCTGTCGGCATACTCGGCGGTCAACCAGGGGCACCGGCACCCAAAGGTCATCAAGGCCCTGAAGGATCAGGCCGATGTCCTCACCCTCACGTCACGGGCCTTCTACAACGACAAGCTTCCCCTTTTCGCAAAGAAGATGCGGGAATTGACGGGCAAAGATATGTTCATGCCCGCAAACACGGGTGTTGAAGCCGTCGAAGTCGCCGTCAAGACAATGCGCAAGTGGGGCTACATGAAAAAGGGAGTCGAGAAGGACAAGGCGGAGATCATCGTCTTCGAGGAAAACTTCCACGGTCGTACCGTCACCATCGTTTCCTTCTCGGTGGACCTCGTGGCGAAAGAGAACTACGGCCCCTATACGCCAGGCTTCAAGGTCGTCCCTTATGACAACCTGCAGGCCGTCGAGGAGGCCGTCACCGAAAACACCGTGGGCATCCTCGTTGAGCCCATCCAGGGAGAGGCCGGCGTGGTCGTCCCAGCCGACGGATTCCTGAAGGGCCTCGGGGACATCGCCAGGAAGAACAACATCCTGCTCGCCATGGACGAGATCCAGACGGGCTTCTGCCGCACCGGAAAGACCTTCGCCTTCCAGCATGAA
This sequence comes from Thermovirgaceae bacterium, assembly GCA_046542505.1. Lineage (GTDB taxonomy): Bacteria > Synergistota > Synergistia > Synergistales > Thermovirgaceae > UBA1876. Next base: position 3,707 of record JBKHBH010000122.1, read on the forward strand.
GACGTCGACCCCGACATCATCATCATGGGCAAGGCCCTGGGCGGCGGCGTCATGCCCGTTTCGGGGATCTCCGCCGACAAGGACATCCTGGGCGTCTTCGAGCCCGGAAGCCACGGGTCGACCTTCGGCGGCAACCCCCTGGCCTGCGCCGTTGCCACCGCCGCCATCGACGTCCTCATTGAGGAGAACATGTCGGAAAGGGCAGCCGAGCTTGGCAACTACTTCATGAGCGGCATCAGGGACATCAATTCTCCGAAGATCGAAAAGGTCCGTGGCAAGGGGCTTTTGATCGGCGTTGTCATGAAGGAATCCGCCGGGAAGGCCCGTATCTACACCACGGCCCTCAAGGAAAAGGG
>JBKHBH010000030.1:0-20348 GCA_046542505.1 Thermovirgaceae bacterium
TTTTTTGCGGGATTGAAATCCGACCTTGACTGCACGAGAAGAAGGTATATTATCCAGATAACACGTTAAATATTTCCTTTGTGCATTCTCGTTTCTCAAACTTCAAACCCCGGCATTTGAAGATTTTCAAAAGACTTGCCCATCAAGCACCAATGCATCGAGCGTGCCGAGGGTGCAACAGAAAGGATTCCCCGCAAGAGAGGAGACGGTGTTTATGTCATTGCTAAAGGCCGGTCGCATTCTTGGAGGTGCCGTGTTTTTTCTGGCGGTTTTCTTTGCCGTAGTCGAAGGCGCCCAGGAGCATCCCTTCATCCGTCCCATTCCGGGTTTTTCTCTCACCGGAAGTGAATACGAAGATTACGGGGGCTTCGAATTCAAGGTGACTGGCAGTGATGGAAGCGTCGAAAAAAAACGGGTCGCCGGCAAGCTCTGGGAGCTTATCTATGAATACGAGAAAGGGGACCGCGAATATTCGAGGCTGGAGATCGTCGAGAACTACCGGAGGGAAGCGGTAGAAAAAGGCGGGAGAGTTCTCAGTGGCGACGACGTGGTTTTGGACTTCGCTGTGCCGCTTCCCGAAGGTGGGATGGCATGGGCGCATCTGCACACCTGGCGCAATTATTATGAACTGACAATTGTCAATGAGGAAGCCTTCGAAAAACAACTGACCTTCAGTGCTGAGGAGATGAAAGAAAAACTCGAGACGGAAGGACACGTGGTTGTCTATGGTATTCACTTCGACTTCGACAAGGCGGACCTGAAAGTGGGATCCGAAAAGACACTCACGGAAATGATCAAGCTGATGAAGGCGAATCCGGACCTTCGGGTGGAGATTCAGGGGCATACAGACAGCACCGGTGACCGGTCGTATAACCAGCGTCTTTCCGAGCGGCGTGCCAAAACGGTGAAGGCCTATCTTGTCCTTTACGGGATTGATGCTTCACGCATGACCGTCCGTGGTTTCGGCCCGGACCGGCCTGTGGCGGACAACGACACCGAGAAGGGACGGGCGCTCAACCGGAGGGTGGAACTGAAACAGCTCTGAAGTGAAAATCGGGATGACAACACGTACAGGCCCTTGAGGGGAGGTCTTGAAAGTGACAAGGGTACAAAGGGGTGTCGTGCTCCTGCTCGTGCTCGCTTTCCTTGCGGTTCCCTTGGCCACAGCCGCCGCCTCCGGATGCGAAAGGTGCCCGCGGCGCGCCTTTTTAAAGGAGGTGAAAAACCTCCACTCCCCTTCCCATGAACAGGACATGGAGGAATGGAACACCTGCATGGCAGGCCAGATGACCTATGAGACCTTTGACCCCGGCGATGAGCAGTTCCGGAAAGCCCTCGCAGAGTGTGGTCCGGGGCCGGGAGAAACGCCGGTTATGTATCCCGGGCCGATAATGAGCTATCTCAGTCAATTATTGAGGACCGGGTGCTTTGCAATGACGTGGCCCGGTGCACGTGTCTGTGAACTTTCCCCCGAATATTTCTTCACCGCTGAGTTCAACGCGAGTCCTTCTGGAAACGGCGGTTCCGGGAAACCCGTCAGGTCGAGGTTAACCATCAGGCTTTTTTACGATGGCGACAGGGTGGAAGAGGTTGATTCCTGGACTACGGAAAGCACCGCCAGGTCGGTGGATTCCCAGTACCGGCGGATGTTCACCAATGCTGATGCCGCCATGAAAAGAAGCGTTCCCCTGGAGGAAACCCTGTGGGATTTCGAACGGCAGCCCCTGTCCTGCTCTGTCACGGCGGAAAAGGGACGGATCTGGCCGGGGGAGACTGTCAAGATAATTCTCGATGACTTCAGGGACGAGAAGGGGCGACAAGCAAAGGATTTTCAACGAATCGTCGTCAGTGTCCGGGAGGGCCGGATCCTAAACGGCGATGACAGCCAATACGGTTTCCAGTCCAGGGTTTTCCGAGTCGACGGCGGACGAATCGAACTCGAATATGAGGCGCCTTACGTATGGAGGGACGAACAGGGCAGGGAACTCGTGACGGTCTATAATTCCTGCGATATCGGCAAGACGTCGGTGAAACCCCTTTTCGAGACGGCCCGCGACAAGAAGATCGCGGAGCAAAAGCTGGAGATCAGAATGCCCGAAGGGGATCACATGGTCATCAATACTGCCTTTACAGAGAAAAGATCGTCCGAGGAAGTATGCAAGGCGTACTGGGAGGTACATCGTTTCGAAAAGCAACTGGAGTTCTCTGTAGTTTCGCCCCTTGAGTTCAAGAAAACACAGAAAGGAGTCAACAAGGACGAAATATGTGTTTACTATACGATAACTCAGCCACGGCTTGAGAATTTTCTGGGGAGTCTCACAGAAACTCTGGATGGAGAGGGCTATGACGGCAAAAGCTGGACAATGCGTGTCACCGGCAGGGCATCGAAGCCCTTCGGCGAGTTTCATCAGGGGGAACTGAAAATAGTCATGGAGAAAGATACAGGACGCATCAAACGGGTCGAGGTGCCGGATTATTCCGTGCCTATGGTGCTGAAAATTTCATATTACCTAAAAAAGGTTGATGCCAACGGTGCTGTAGAAACGGAGACGAGAACCTACATGGATTCCCAGGACCTGGGTGTGGGTTGCATCATCGAGTTTCAGCCTCCACGCCCTCCGGGAGTTCTGCATGGCGAAGAGGTTCTCTTCGAAGACCCGAAAAATGGGGTGATCAGGAAAAGCACGTGGCGGGTTGTCCTTTCCAGTCAGCCGTGATACCAAAAGCCATGCACGTGTTTCCCGCTGCGCGGTTTGCAGTGTTGCCGCATCCTCATATTAAAAAGCACGTATCCCAGGCTGAAGACGCCCAAAAGTCCGGGCCCACATCACAGGGACCCGGACTTTTTGTATTTGTTGCATTGGTGTGTTCGTGTCTTCTGGAGCAGCGATTACACGGATCGGTGATAGACCAGGTCTGTAATGATCTTCCCGTTGTATTCCTCGTAATGGACGCCCGCCAGGGTGTAGTTCTGCTTCTTCCGGAAGGCCAGGGACGCGAAGTTCGGAACGGGGTCCACCACGGTTTCACCGAAAATGTCGTGGATTCCGCGGGCCCTGACATCTCGTATCAGCCTCCTGTAAAGCCTGCTGCCGATGCCGTGGCTCGTCAGATCTGCTCTGACGGCTGTCTTGTCCACGAGAATGAAATTTTGCGTTTTTCTCATGTCAAAACCGGGATGCCAGTGGATTTCATCGATCCAGCCGGGGTTTTTTGCGAGCCACTGCTTTTTCGTGTAGGCCATCAGGAAGCCAAGCAGCTCGTCTTCATTTTCTGCTTCTGCGATATAGAAATGGTCGAGTTCTAAAATCCTGCCTTTGAACATTGTCCTGTAGTAATTTGGATCAGACCTGTAGTCATCTATCAAAAACCCCTTGTAGGAATCTTTCCTGTTTTTCCCCACGGAGCAGGCGATGTTGTAGATCTGGTCAAGGTCTCCGATGGACGCCCTGCGAAGGAAAATCCGTTCGCCATGCCTGATTGGGAAAGGCTGAATCTTCCGGGTGGGTGCCTGCTGGTTAAGGGGCACAAGTGTTCTTTCCATGTGCATACCCTCCTTCTCTGTCGTCTCAGGAAGGGGAGGTACACAAAGAGCGGCGAAAAAGCGGGCCGATTCTTTGTTTTCGGGAAAGAGGGAAAGGTTGCGCCCAAAAGCCGAAAGTCGCGGGTGCAAAGATCAAAACACCCAGTGGCATCTTGATTTGATGTGCCGGATGGCTTTTTTTCCTCTTTCCACGCTTACGGGGTTAGCTGACGGATTCGGGTCGAAAGAGGCTGACCCTACCCACGAACGTGGGATTCACCCCTGTTGATCGGGTCCCCCGCTTCCTGAGGAATTCAGCGTACAAAGGTTTCTGGTGTTGCATGCTTCAGGAGATGTTTCCCCTCACACCGCTTCGTTTCATCTTTAAAACATGTTTCCGAAACCACAAAGAGTCGCGCTATCATGATGAAAGGTCTTGCGTTGCTCCATGTTGAGCCGGCGGACTTAATGTCCGGGTTCCAGCTTTTTTGACACGTCGGTTTTGTAGAAACGCCGGGTGATGCACTCAGGCAAGCTGGAAGTTTGCCTCACTAAAACATTGCCTGGTTCCTCTTTCTAAGGAGACAATTTCGAGTAAAGCGTATTTTACCCCAAAACCCGACGGCAGGCAAGCTGAGGGAGGAGAGAGAGTTGCCCGCCGCCGGGAAGCGCGGCGGGCACAAGGTTTCAATGCAACGCCGCAAAGGCGTTCTTCAGGTCCTCGATGAGGTCTTCGGGATCCTCAAGTCCCACGGAAAGCCTGATGAGGCCCTTGTCGATCCCTGCATCGGCGAGTTCCTCGTCACACAGGGCCGAGTGGGTCATGGATGCAGGGTGCTGGATCAGGGACTCAGCGTCTCCAAGGCTGACAGCAAGTGTCCAGAGGTGCGTATTCTCGATAAAGGTTTTTCCCGCATCGTACCCGCCTTCGAGCTCCACTGCAATGATGGCTCCGTAGTATTTCATCTGCTTTCCGGCAAGTGCCTTCTGTTCAAAGCTGTCGAGACCCGGGTACCAGACTTTCTTTACCTCGGGCCGTTCTTCCAGAAACCTTGCCACGGCGAGGGCCGTCTCGCAGTGCCGGGGCATCCGGACATGAAGAGTCTTCATCCCCCGCAGGAGCAAATAGGCATCGAAGGGGGAGAGCGTAGCTCCGGTGATGTCCTTGAGTCCTTCCGACTTGACTCTCTGGATAAAATCCTTTTTCCCCACCACGATGCCAGCGATCACGTCGCCGTGACCGTTCAGGTATTTGGTGGCCGAGTGGACGACCACATCGGCTCCCAGGGAAATGGGGCGCTGGACAACGGGCGTGCAATAGGTGTTGTCTACCATGAGGATTGCTCCGCCTTCGTGGGCTATTTTCGCCAGTTCCTCGATATCTGCGATGTCCATGTTCGGATTTGCCGGTGATTCACAGTAGATAACCCTGGTGTTGGATTTTATGGCCCGCCTGACGGCACCGAGGTCACGGGTGTCAACAAAGGTCTTCTCTATGCCGTACCGGGGAAACTGGTGGTTGATCAGCGTATGGGTGCAGCCGTAGAGAGACCGGGCGGCGATAATATGATCTCCTGTGGAAAGGACGGTCCAAAGGGCCGAGGCAATGGCGCCCATTCCCGAGGCTGCGACGGCCGCCGCTTCCGCGCCCTCCAGGGCCGCGATTTTTTCCTCGACGGCTGTGTGGTTCGGATTGCCCAGTCTTGTGTAAATGTAGCCCTCCTCTTCGCCCTTGAAGCGTTTCGCTCCTTCGTCGGCGTTCCGGAAAGCGAAAGTGGACGTCTGGTAGATGGGAGTGGACAATGCCCCGGTGACCGGTTCCGGATGAGTTCCCGTATGTACACATTGCGTATCAAAACGGTACGACATGGATTTTCCTCCTTGGAATACATGTTTGAAAACATTGTGTATTATGACATGAAGGCATACCTGATTGCCAGAAGCAGGATGCCTTTCCGCTCAGGAGTTTCCTGAAAAGACGGGGCGGAAGAAAAAAGCCTTCCACCCGTCTGACCTGGACTAGATGTGATAATATTTCCTGAATTCCTCCGGATGTGGGAGGCCGTTGACTTCATAGTGGTCCTTCAGTACGGCCCGTATCTGGTTTGTGATCATATTCTCGCTGAAAACCCCGTCCTTTGTGAGGAAATCGTGATCTTTCTCAAGGGCTTTCGCGGCTTCAAGGAGATTTGTCGGCAGGGCCCTGATACCGGCTTTCTCTTCTTCCGTCATGGTGTACAGGTCCCTGTCGATGGGGCCGAAACCCTGTTCTTGCGGGTCTATGCCCTTTTCGATGCCGTCAAGGGCGGCCAGGACGACAGCCGAGTAGGCGAGGTAAGGGTTGGCCGTTCCGTCAGGGGAACGGAGTTCGAAACGTTTTTCTTCCGGACGCGTGGCGTAGGCCGGAATCCGGATAACGGCGCTCCTGTTGGCTGTTCCGAAACAGATGTTCACAGGCGCCTCATAACCGGGCACGAGACGTTTATATGAGTTGGTGCTGGGGTTTGTAAAGGGCATCAGTGCCGGAGTATGCTTCAGAACCCCTCCGATGGCGTGCAGGGCGGTTTTGCTCAGACCGGAGTAACCGTTTTTATCGTAAAAGATGGGCTCGCCCTTGTGATGCATGAACAGGTGGATGTGTACGGAGCTCCCTGCCTCGAAGGCAAAGGGCTTGGGCATGAATGTCACCGTCTTGCCGTGCAGATGGGCCTCGTTGCGCACGATGTACTTGACCTTTTGCGTGCCGTCGGCCATCGTGAGAAGAGTTCCGAAGCTGACCTCGATCTCAACCTGGCCGGGGCCGCCGTTTTCTGAATGATGGTACTTGACGGGCACGCCCCGGCATTCAAGCAGGCGGGTGACTTCGTCCCGAAGGCTGTTGCTGCTGTCGAAGGGGTTGTCAAGGTGATAGCCGCCGCCTGGGGGTATGGTGAGGCCCGATCCTCCGTCTTTCAGGCCGGAATTCCAGTCGGCCTGGGAGGAATCCAGATAGACTTCCATGTGGTTGACGTCATTCCTGAAGGCCGCCTTGTCAAGAACGTAGAACTCAAATTCGGGGCCCAGAAAGATCTGGTCGGCAATATTCTTGTCAGCCAGAAGCTGTTCCGTTTTCTGGGCTATGAAGCGGGGATCGTCCTCGAACCTGACCCGATCACCCCCCTCAAGGCTGTAGATATTCGCGATCATGACGAGGGTTTTCCGCTCCGTGAAGGGATCTTCAAAGGCGGTGGAGAGGTCTGGGATGAAGACCATGTCCGATTTTTCCACGGTGAGGAATCCGTAGCTCGAGCCGTCGAAGCCGATCCCGTCGGAAATCGACCTTTCATCGAAACGCTCAACGGGGATCGAAAGCTGGTGCCACCGCCCGGCCCTGTCGACGATCTTGAAATTGATGGTTTCGACGCCTTCCGCTTCGCAGTACCTGAGAAGATCGTTGCATTCTGAAAACATGTACTAGCGCCCCTTTCCTGAATAGGGAAATATCCTGCAAAATTGTAACAGCAAGGATAAGCCTGTGACGGTGTATTCTTGTGACGTGAGGAGGTGTTGATTCCATGCCTGTTGTCCGCGACGAACTCTGGTCCGGAAGGAGCAGGGACTTCAAGACTGATCTGGCCAAGGCCATTACCGACGTGGTCGTCGAAAAGACCGATTGCCCGGTGGAAGCGGTTACCGTGAAAATCGAGGAGTCGCCCATGGGGAATTGGGTCATCGGCGGGAAACCGGCACCCGAATTGCACGGATCATGATAAAAGATGAGAGGAGCTGGGTCCATTGAATGTTCTCGAGTTATACCGGTTGGCCACGAAACGCGTGCCAGCGTACCGCGATTATGTCGAAAAGCGCAGCAACAAGATTCCGCAAATATCTTCCATGGAAGACTTCAAAAACGTTCCCCTGACGTCGAAGGAGGACTACATCAAGGCCTACCACCTGGAAGACCTCTGCCTCGACGGGACATTGCGAGGCAAGCACGTTCTATGCCGCAGCTCGGGAACGAAAGGGAAACCCTTCTTCTGGCCCCAGCTTCCGGAGCAGGAACGTTACGTGGCGGACTGGCTTTACAGCGACCTGGACGAATCTTTCGGCATCTCGAAACACCCTCTATTTGCCGTGGTTTCCCTCGCTCTGGGATCGTGGATCAGCGGAGAGCTGACCTCATGGGGCCTGCGCAACCTGGGGATTGAAAAAGGAGGGGTGACCCTTGTTACGCCCGGCCTGGACCTGGACGAGGCGGTGGAGATGCTTGGATCCTTTGCCGGGAAATTCGACGGGACCGTCCTGTACAGCTATCCCCCCTTCGCCAGAACCATCCTCGAAATGGCAGCCGACAGGGGCCTGCCTCTGGCGACCTACAGGATGGGGCTCCGCCTGGCGGGAGAAGGATATTCGGAACGCTATCGCGACCGCCTCAATCGCCTCATGGGCTACGCTGAAGGGTCCATCCACAGCATTTTTTCCGGCTATGGATCGACGGATTTCGGAAGCCTCGGCAAGGAAACGGCCTTGTGCATTGCCATCAGGCGCCTCTTCTACGAAAAAAACCTGGCCAGGGAGATCCTGGGTCGCGACGAGATTCCATCCCTCTGCCAGTATGACCCTTCGGTTTTCCACGTGGAGCTTGCCGGAGAGGAGCTTGTTGTCTCCAAATATCAGGCAGTTCCCCTTTTGAGGTACAGGACGGGTGACCGGGCGACGCTGATGTCCTACGGCGAGATGATGGAAAGCCTCAAGGCTGCGGGGGCAGACCCCGTCAGACTTCTCGAAGAGCGCGGGGGGGACCCTTCGAGGATCCGCCAACTTCCCTTTGTCCTCGTCTGGGGCAGGATAGACGGTGCCGTCACCTTTTACGGGGTGAACATCCTCGTCGAGCAGGTCAGGGAGGTCGTGGAGGGGAACGAAGTCTTCAGGGAATGTTGTACGGGGCAGTTCCAGATCAGAAAAACCGAAAACCGGAACCTGGAACAGGTTCTGGAGATCCTCCTCGAACCGAGACCAGGCATCGAGGCTGATCCCGGCACCCTTGCGGAGCCAATGGCCGAAGCGTTGTCCCGGTCAAGCGCCGAATATGCGGCGGTCCTGAAGAATCGGGGCAAAAAGGCCCTGCCGAAACTCCGGTTTGTAAAAGACAAAGAACTTTTCGGCGGTACGAAATTCAGGTACGTCGGGTAATGATTTCTCTCCGTGGGCAGGTACTGCAAAGGAAGCCAAAGGGCGGGATTTCCCGCCCTTTGGCTTTCCTTATACGGCACGGCCGCCGTGGGCTCGTGGAATAACGAGGGCGATAAAAGCCAAAAGAAACGCGCCCCCTCCGTTGCCAGCCAGAAGGAGCGGCAAGGGGAGGATGTGGTTGAGAAAGCCGAAAAGGATGAAGGCCAGTGGCATGACGGCGTAGCAGACAGTCGTCATGAGGGCGAAAAAGCGTCCCCTGAATGCGTTGGGGACGAGCTTCTGAAAGAGGGCCAAAGTCGTGGCGTTGACAGTCCCGAGACCAAGGCCCGCCAGGAAGAGGGCCGCCAGCATGACCTGTTTTTGTCCGGCCAGCCCAAAGAGAACAATGGAACCCGCCGTGAGAAACAGGCCACCCAGGATTTTTCTGTAGGGACGCAGAAAAGGGCGTGTGCTCAAAAAAAGCGCCGAGAGCAGGGCGCCAAGGGCAAGGCTTCCCTCAAAGAGGCCGACCCACAAAGGGCCTTCCTTGATGATAAATTTCACGGCCAGGGGGATTGCCAGTAAAACGGGAGAAAAAAAGAAGTTGAAGGCGCCGAAGACCGCAAGAAGGGATGCCACTGGCCGGTTGTTCCTGAGATAGGTGAACCCTTCAGCCATCTGTCGGCCGTAACCCGGCCTGCCGTTTTCGTTTTTCGGGGGAGACATGTCTGCCTTGATCGACAGGATAAAAAGCAGTGACAGGCAGAAAGTTCCCCCGTCGAAGAGGAAAGCGCCCAGGGTTCCCACGGCGGCAAGGGCGGCGCCGCCGAGAGCAGCTCCGATGACGGAAGAAAACTGGAATGCCGTGGAATTCACGGCAGCCGCTGCAGTTACGTGCCCGTTGTCGGTAAGTGCCTCAAGGGAACTGTTGGCCGAGGCCTCGAAAAGGGGCATGAAGGTGGATATGGAGAAGACCAGCAGGTAGAGTACCGGCAGCGTCAGCCTCCCCGTTCCCAAAAGCGCCGAGAGGACCAGCAAAAGAGCAAGGCGTGCCGAGTCAGCCGTTATCATGCACTTTTTCCGGTTGAACCGGTCTGCCAAAGTGCCCATGACAGGACCGAAAAGGACGATGGGGAGCATCGTCATGGTCATGAGAAATCCCAGGTGAAGACTGGCGTTCGGCCCCCCCCGGTTCACGACCCACCAGGCCAGGGCTATGGAAAAGAACTTGTCGCCTATGGCCGACGCAAAACGTCCGGCGAAAAATTTGCGAAAATCCGGGAAGAGAAGAAGCGGATGTTCCTTCATCGGCTCACGTCTTCCATCTTGTCGAGGATGTCCTGGGCCGCGATAGCGCAACCCTTGTGCTTTTGGGTTCCTCCTCGACGTATGGAGGCCACATAGGTCCCAGGGATGCCGCAGGGGCAGTTTTCCCCGAGAACGGCAGCGTCCGTGGAAAGAATCGACTGGTTCGGCTGGGCCGTGTTCCAGGGAGACAGAAGCAGCAACTGGCCCTCCTTTCCGTACCGAAGCGGTTCCAGCGTCAATGGGTCCACGACGGCCAGGCGTGAACAGGCCGGGACATGGTGGTGTCCGTACGGGCAGGATCCGTAGGGAACGCCGTGTTCCGCCATTCCGAAAATATCACGCACGTTGGCGGCCGGCAGGCCGCAGGATTTCTCGACGAAGCGTGCGAATTCGGGCTGCTTCATTGGTTCTCCGGAGTGTTTTTTCCATCCCCCCCCGGCGATGACGAAACTTTCAGGGTTCACGACGAGGCCGGGCTTGAGTTTTTTGACCTCCGAAAGCGCGCTGTGCATGAAGGCCGGGAAACCCAGAAAACGCAAGGGGGCGTCGGAAGCGAGCTCGATAAGGAGTTCCGCCGCTTTTCGCGCATCGAAGGAAAATTCGCCCGAGCTGTCGCGCTTGAGGAGCCAGTGGACGCTTTCAGCGGGTGCACAGGCCATTTTCTGTTCGGTGCTCCAGCTGGTTCCCACATCGGAAGCCTCGGACCTGTTGTAGCTGAAAAGCAGGTAATGGGCGGGCCTGTCGGAGGCGTAGCCCAGGGCGGTAAAAATATTTCGAGACAGTTCCTCCATTCGTTCCAGGCTCGGCGCGTCGAAGTGAAGGTGGGTCTTCTGCCCTGACGTTCCGGAACTTGTCAGGGTGAGGACTACGTCTTCGGGCTTCACCGAGAGGAAGTCGTGAAGCTTCAGGGTTCCCACGAAAAGGGGAGGGGTGGCCAGGGCATCTTTGAGGGAGGCGATTTTCGCGGCGTCAAATCCCGCCTGGCGGTCCATCTCTTTCAGAAAGGGATGAATTTCCCTCTGGAAAATCACATTTTCCCGGAAAGCCTCGACGAACAGTTCTTCCGTATTTTCGGGAGCTAAAAAAGGATTTTCAAGACTGCAAAGTTTTTCGAGAGCACTCATGGCGCGTCCTCCTCTCGGGTCTCAGCCAGGGACCGGATATATCCAGTGAGGTCTTTTGCCGTTTCGCCGGCGACGACGATGCCGTCGAAGTCGACGGTGCAATTGTTCAGGTAGATCATGGCAAGCCTGTCTCCCATTCGGGCGGGCAGGACGCCGCAGAAGAGAAAATCCCGGTCTTCGAGAGCTCTGGCGAGCTCAGGGGTCGACGGGTCCTCAAGATTGAGCCTGACAAGGATGGCGTCAGTCCGGCGGAGACAGAACTGCCGGGTAAGATGATGCAGATAAGGCTCCGTCCCTGCGGCAGCTTCTTCGACATCGATGGTTGCGGCGTTGATGGAGGGGACGGGTTTGGCCGAGGTAAGGCCGGGACCTGGTGAACGGGACGAAAGCGGACTTGACGTTGCCTCGAAAGAGCGTTCGAGCCCGAGAGATTCATAGATAGAAGCCAGCATGTTTTTGTGGTGTCCAGGTGGGTAGACGCTACGCTTGGGATGACCCGCCAGCGGGAGGTACTGATATGCCAGAGTCAGCCGATCGCTGCTGCATCCCGCGAGCTTTCGGAAATTCATGGAAGAGGCGAAAAAGTCCACAAGGATGGCGGTATACCGAAACCCCATGGAGAGGGCCGCTTTCTGGGAAGCGGGGTGCGTGGTCACGGATTGAACGAAGGCTCCTCCGTACCTGAGCTTTCCAGCTTCTGCGATGAGGTGCTCCGTCATTTCTTTCAGGATTCCACGTCCCCGGTAGCGGGGTTTCACGAAGGCCATTCCCAGTTCCACCGTGTCGGCCCCGGGCGTTATCTCCAGGGCGCAATGACCAAGGATATCATCGTCGTTTGCGGCGACGATGGACAGGATATGTCCCGTTCTGTTCAGTTCCACCACGCGCTCGGGGTAGTAGAGGTGACTGTTTGGATAAGTGTAGCCGTAGGCCTCGTAGGCACACCGGGAAACCTCTATGGCCTCTTCGGGCCGCATGGGTCTGAACGTCCAGGTCAACGGCCCTTCGTAGACTTCCATCGAAACTTCGGTCTGTTGCGTGCTGCCCTCTTCCGTTTCCGAGGCTACAGAACGATCCGGCAGGTATTTCACGAGGCGCGTTTCCTTCCCTTTGGGCCCGAGATTCCGGAAGATGACTTCGTCGACGAGACTGCGCATCAAAAAGAGACCAAGTCCACGACCTTTGGCCTCGTCCACGTCCCGGGGCGCCTTGTACTCGGGGACGGATTCCGGAGCGTAGGGGATCCCTTGGTCGGCCACAGTAACGGCAAGACCCAAAGGGACATTTTCGACGGTGACGTCGAAGGTGGCTTCCTCGCCCTTTTCGTAGGCATGCTGGATGACGTTGGAGACGGCTTCCTCAAGGGCTACCTGGATCTCGCCCACAGCTTTTCCCCCAAAACCCCTTGCCCTGGCCGCCTCGGCGACAAATGCCTGAAGCGGCTCCAATACGGCCATTTCATTGGGCAGTGTGAGACGTGCCGTTCGTTTCATTCCGAAAGCCTCCGGTCCACGATCCTCCGGATTTTTCCCGTCCTGCCTATTCTTTCCAGTGACTGGGCGGGGACAAGGTCGACGGCGATCTCCTCGAGTTCCCTGTTCCGGGGGTCCCTGTAGACCTTTGCTTCCTCGAGGATGGCTTCGGCCACCTTGTTTCGGAGATTTTCGTCGTCGGCGAGGTTTGCGTCGAGAACCTCGACGGCAAAGGTTACCAGGCTTTTTGCCCCGAGGGATTCGACCTGGATCTGAAAGTCCGACGAAAGCCCCGGAAAGCGTCCGACGGCCTGCTGCACCTCATCGACATAGAGCTTTCCGAAATGCACTCGTACATAATCACCGGTCCGCCCGAGAAGACGGAACCTTGGCCAGATTCTGCCGCAGGGACAGGGCTCGTCCAGCCATTCCGCGTGATCGCCGATGCGGTAGCGGATCAGCGGGTGGAGCTCCCGGGTCAGGCCTGTGGAGATGAGCTCGCCATCGACGATTTCGTTGTAGCACCAGTCTTCGGCAGAGTGGAAAACCGTGGGGTCCTCTATGGCTTCGCAGGGATATCCCATGGGTCCGATCTCGACGGCGCCGTAAAGGGGAGAAGCGAGCACGGTGCAGCCGAAGACCCGCCGTACCACCTCCCGGGCCGCCTGTGGAAGCGGTTCGCCGGTGAAATAGACTTTTTCGATGGAACCCTTCCAGCCGGTACGCTCACTTGCTTCGGCCAGGGCCAAAAGCGCGCTCGACATGGCCATGACGGCATTCGGGCGGTGTTCGTCGAGCATGGCGAGAGTTTCTTCGGGGGACTGGTTGCATGTCATGGAGAGGATATCGCAGCCGGTTTCCTCCAGAGCCTTGTTGAAGGCCAAAAAGCCAGTCCAGAGAGCACCCGCCCGCAACAGATTCGCCACCCGGTCGCCCTTTCCGATCCCCAGGGACCTGAAGCCCAGACCGGTCACTTTGCCCGAAAGGGCGAACTCTTCCGGAGACCATGCCACGTACCGGGGCTTGCCGGAGGTTCCCCCGGAGGCGAAAAGGTAATTGGGTGCTTCGGGATCGGTCAGCATATCCCTGTTTCCCGGCGGACAATGCTCTATTAGATGGGATTTTTCAAGCACCGAAAGTTGCGAGAACTCCTCCAGGCTTTGGACCGGCAGCTTCAATCCCCCGAAATGCCTGCTGTAGAAAGGGCTTTTCATAGCCTTGGAGAGGATGGCGTTGATCCGGGACAGCAGAATGGTTTTACGCTGTTCGGCGGGAAGCCTGTTTTGGCCCAGAAGATCAGGCGATAAATCTTCGCGGTTCACCAGTCGGACGAGGCGAAGCGGGATCTGAACACCGTCGTGGGGTGCAGTCCCGTCGAAGCCGAGCCCCATGGTACCGGGCCGGCAGAATCGGAGAACGCCAAGGGAAGACAAGGATTCCACGATCGACTGAAGCCTTTGGGGCGGGGCGGCCACTCCGGTCGTTGAGAGGTACCAGCGCATCCCCCGGAGGTTGCCACGGGTGAGGTCTTCGATGTCCTCGACGGCGTTGACGTAGATGGTGCGGTTCAGCGGGGAGGGTGTGATGTCGGCGCCGTCTCCGATGATGACCGTGTGGCTTCCATTTTTCCCCTCCAGAAGGCGGCCTTTACCGTTGAAGGAGCGCCAGCGTGCAAGTTCACGTTCCTTCCGGATCTCGAAGGCTTCGTCGAGGTGAACTTCTCCGGGCGGGATGGAGCATGAAAGCTCCTCAAGACTGTCGTAAAGGAGCGACGCGAATCTTACCGCATCGCCTTCGACGAAGATGTTCTGACAGCTCGTGCAGGCTCGCTGTTCCCAGAGAACGACGTCCAGTGCAAACCCCTTCGCCGCCTCCTTCAGGGCTTTGTCCGGCATCCCTGATGCAACGACACCGAAACTTACCTTCGGGCCGAAGGCCAAAAGTTCCGTTTCGGGTGAAAGGTCGCTCTTGTATTCCCTGACGGCGTCCTCGCCGCCGAAAAGCAGCACGGCATCAAAGGACCTTTTCGCGAGGTCCGTGACCTCCGTGTTGGTGTGCTTCCAGTAGGTGAAGGCCAGGTGCGAACTGATTTCCCCGTCCTGTTCCGCCTCCATGAGGGCTTCCAGAAACAGGAAAGGGAAGACCCGGTCCTGCCGGGAGAGCTTGAGGATGTTTACGTTTTTCGTAATGAGGCCCAGCAGAAGGGAGTCGATGGAGCCCAAAAAAATGTTCCCGGCCGCCACATGGCAGACGCTTCCGAGCGGCAGGGCCCGGGCTGCTCCCGCACGGGGCAGTTTGACCCAGTGATCCAGCGTATATGGGTCACCGAGGCACTTGAGGCGGGATTTCAGGAAATCTCTCGAAAGAAG
Organism: Thermovirgaceae bacterium; assembly: GCA_046542505.1. Lineage (GTDB taxonomy): Bacteria > Synergistota > Synergistia > Synergistales > Thermovirgaceae > UBA1876. The sequence goes on from JBKHBH010000030.1 coordinate 14,948, forward strand.
ATTTCCGAGGGCATCGGTGGCGAATTTTACAAGTTCCTTTGAGTATCCGGTGACACCTGGCATGGTTTCCAGTATCAGGCTGCGGTATCTTCCTTCATGGTCCGTCAGCAATTGCCCCGTTTTTTCCAGGGTCGTCAGGATCCGTTCCAGGGGCACTTTCCGGAAGGATGCCGACCGCTCCTTCAAAAGGCCCGGATTGAACCAGTATCTGGCCCTGTCGGCTGGTAAATCGTCAAAAGTTTCCCAGGTTCCGAAAAAGAAATGTTTTTGCCGGTCCATCCTGTCAGCCTCCCAAGCAAGTCAGAGAAAAGGTTCGATCTTTTCACAATGGGGTCATTATAGCTTTTTCAAAGCGGTCATGCACTGAAGAAATGACTGAAAACAACGCTCCAGGGACAGTCAAGTCTTCTGTTTCTTCAGTTCCTGTTGCATAGAACCCGGCGATAGGGGATTCTGTAAAAGAAATTCTCTATCCATAAAGCAGTGTAGATCCCATGCGTCGGATTATGGCGGTTGCTTTATGGTACAGGTTACGTGAAGGAGAAGAGAGAGATTGACACGACAGGGAAGGAGAATGCTTATGACGGTCAAGCACAACCGTGATCATCAGTCTCACCACATTCATATGGTTGCCGATTTCAGGAGACGCTTCTGGGGTTCCCTTGTCCTGACCTTTCCGGTACTCGTCTTGTCCCCGATGGTCCAGGAATTGCTGGGACTCGCCGACGTCCTGTCCTTTCCCAAAGACGACATCCTGCAATGGGCCCTGTCCTCGATTATTTTCGTCTATGGAGGATGGCCCTTCCTTAAGGGCTTGGGCGATGAGCTTCGGGAAAAGAACCCCGGAATGATGACCCTGATAGCCCTGGCGGTTACCGTAGCCTACGGGTACAGCTCCGCTGTTGTTTTCGGCCTTCGGGGGAAGGTTTTCTTCTGGGAGTTGGCAACCCTGATCGATGTAATGCTTCTGGGCCACTGGATCGAGATGAGATCCGTGATGGGGGCTTCCAGGGCGCTAGAGAGCCTGGTTGAGCTCATGCCTTCCGAAGCCCACCGCATTACCGAAGAAGGAGAAATAAAGGATGTCGCCGTCAGCGAGCTGGAAATCGGAGAGCGGGTTGTCGTCAAGCCAGGAGAAAAGATACCCATTGACGGGGAAATCATCGAGGGCCGCACGACCATCAACGAAGCCATGCTGACGGGAGAAAGCAAACCTGTGGAAAAAGAAGAGGGTGAAGAGGCCATAGGCGGTTCGGTCAACGGCGAATCGGCCTTCACCATGAAAGTCAAAAAGACGGGAGAAAAGACATATCTTGCCCAAGTCATAGATATGGTTAAAAAAGCCCAGGATTCGCGGTCAAGGTCCCAGGACATCGCCAATCGAGCAGCCTTCTGGTTGACGGTTATCGCTCTTTCCGTCGGGGGTGCCACACTTGTCACGTGGCTGAAACTGGGGGCTTCCTTCGACTTTTCTCTCGAAAGGATGGTGACCGTAATGGTTGTGACCTGCCCGCATGCCCTGGGCCTTGCCGTTCCGTTGGTGGTGGCCGTTTCCACGGCCAAATCCGCGGCTGCAGGCCTACTCATCCGCGATCGTTCGGCTTTTGAGCGGGCCCGGGACGTGAATGCCGTCCTTTTCGACAAGACCGGAACTCTCACCGAGGGGCGTTTCGGAGTGACGGATGTCATCAGCGTCACAGACAAAGATGAGGAGGAAGTTCTCAAGCTTGCCGCCTCGCTGGAAAGCATGTCCGAGCACCCCATCGCCCGGGGTATCGTCGAAGCGGCTCAAAACCGCGGCATCGGCCACTCCGCCCCGACTGACTTCAAAGCCATTCCCGGCAAGGGTGCCCATGCCGTTGTCGAGGGACGCGATATCAAGGTTGTCAATCCCGGATATCTTGAGGAAAAAGGTATTGAAAGCGGTGGTAACGGAGCAGAAGAGGTTGCAAAAGAGGGCAAGACGGTGGTCTATATCCTTGAAAAAGACGAGGTAATAGGCGCAATCGCCCTTGCCGACATCATCAGGCCTGAATCGCGTGAGGCGATGGATCGCCTGAAAAAAATGGGTATTGAGACCATGATGCTTACCGGAGATGCGGAAGCCGTTGCGAAATGGGTGGCCGAGGAGCTGGGGATTGAGGAATATTTTGCCGGAGTGCTGCCGGACAAAAAGGCCGACAAGGTGAAGGAAGTTCAGGACCGCGGACTTGTGGTCGCTATGACGGGCGATGGCGTCAACGACGCTCCCGCGCTCACGCAGGCCGATGTCGGCATAGCGATTGGTGCAGGTACCGACGTGGCCGTCGAGTCGGCGGATATTGTTCTCGTGAGAAGTGACCCGAGGGATGTCACGGCCATTATGGCCCTGGCCCGTGCGACCTACAGGAAGATGGTCCAGAACCTGATCTGGGCGACGGCCTACAACGTCATTGCAATACCCCTTGCCGCAGGTGTCCTGTACAAGACAGGTTTTGTCATGTCTCCCGCGGCAGGTGCAGCCCTTATGGCGCTTTCTACGGTGATTGTTGCCGTCAACGCCCGTTTTCTCAATGTGGAAAAGGAAGGTGCCTATTCAGGTCCGTAAAGAAGAGCCGGCCAGGTGTTGGAACAGGATTTCGCAATATTGACGGTATTCTTGTGTTTCCACGTAAAATAGTACTTGTTTGAAATCACCGAGTTGGAGGTGTAACATGCCCGGATTTGCACAGCGAATGAAGACAATGGAAAAGTCGGCGCGGATCATCAGGAATCTTTTCGGTGCCATGAACGATCCCGGGATGATTTCTTTAGCCGGTGGGGCGCCGGCCAAAGAAGCGCTGCCTGTCGATGTTGTCAGGGAAATTGCAGACGACATCCTGAGATCTGACCAAAGAGGGGTGGAAGCCCTGCAATATGGCAACCCCCAGGGTGTCCTTGATCTCAGGGAAGCCGTGGTATCGGATCTTCTGGCCCCGAAGGGCGTCGAAGCAAGGCCGGAAAATATCCTCATTACAAGCGGCGGGCTTGAAGGAATCAACCTGTTGTGCCAGCTTTTCATAGATCCAGGCGACGTGATACTGGTGGAATCTCCTACCTTTGTCCACTGCGTGGAGATCTTCGAGATGTTCCAGGCCAGCTGCGTTGCCGTTGCCATGGATGATCAGGGAATGGTCCCCGAAGACCTGGAGGAAAAGATCAGACGGCACGGTCCGAAAATGGTCTACCTGATCCCCACTTTCCACAACCCCACGGGGAGGACTTTGTCTCTTGAAAGACGGAAGAAGATCGCCGATCTGGGAAGTCTCCATGATGTGATCATCCTCGAGGACGACCCTTACAGGGACATCAGGTACAGTGGCGAGGATCTGAAACCCATAAAGGCATTTGACGAGACGGGACACACCGTCCTGGCGAACAGCTTTTCGAAAATTTTCTCGCCCGGGAGCCGGCTCGGCTACGTTTTCGCAAGCGATGAGGTCATTTCAAAGCTCTTCGACGCCAAGACGGCCACGAATTCCCACACGTCCATGCTGCCACAAGTCATTTGTGCCGAATTCTTCAAACGGGGCTATTATCCGGTACATCACGAAATGATCTGCGACCTCTATCGCAAAAGACGGGACGCGATGATCGAGTGCATTGACCAATTCTTCCCCGAAGGAACTAAGCGGACCTTCCCCGACGGCGGCCTTTTCACCTGGGCGGAGCTTCCGGGGCATATCGACACCACGGAATTGCTGGTGGAAGCCGTTACCAGCCCTGATGTCAAGGTCGCCTTCGTGGCGGGGGAAGGCTTTTACATCGAAGGCGGGGGTAAGGGGAAAAACTGCATGAGGCTCAGCTTCGGCAGTGTAAAGCCGCAGAGAATCAAAAGCGGCATGGAAAAACTGGGCGGCCTGGTCCTTTCCAGGGTATGAGAGCCGAAAGTCGGGAGTGATCCGATTCATGTTTGAGACATTCATGTACGAATTTTTCGGGGCCTTGCCCCGCCAGGGCCCCGGAGACAGGGATTCGACCAGGAAAGCGTTCGGGATGGTTGAGGAGTTGCCTGAAAAGCCGGAGATCCTTGATCTCGGGTGCGGCACAGGAAAACAGACTCTGGATCTGGCATCCCTGACACCGGGTCGAATCACCGCCGTTGACAATTACGGGCCCTTTCTGGAAAGGCTCCGCGAAAATGTCCTCAAAAGCAATCTTTCGGCGGAGGTCCGTCCTGTCCTCGGCGAAATGGCGCTTCTGGATTTTCCTCCGGGAAGCTTTGATCTCATATGGTGTGAGGCGGCGGCGTACATCATCGGTTTCCGCAAGGCCCTCAAAGACTGGAGGCCCTTTCTCCGCAAAGGCGGGAGCATGGTGATCAGCGAGCTCGCCTGGCTCAGAAAGGATCCGCCGACGGAAGCCAGGGAGTTCTGGCAGGAAGAATATCCCGGGATGAGATATTTCGAGGACCACTCCGAGGCAGTGAAAGAAGCCGGGTATGATCTCACCGGATATTTCAGGCTGCCGGACCACTCCTGGTGGACCGATTTTTATGGCCCCATGGAAGAGAAAATAGCCAGCGAAAGAAAAGACCAGCCCAGTGACAGCAACAGGTCGGAATTTTTCGATTCACTGGAGACGGAACTGGATATGCACAGAAAATACCGGGAATATTACGGGTATATGTTCTTTGTCATGAGAAAGAGAGGCTGAGCCCGATGGCTCGTACCAGAAAACCCTCAGTTGATGACGTTACCCCAGGCGTTCCGGAGAGGAAGGGAAGGACCTGGCCTTTTCCCCGGGCAACGGCCTTTTTGCTTGTTCTTTTGCTTTTCGTCGCGAAAAATACAGCAGCGGGACAATCCCGGGAGGATTGGCCCCATGTGGCTTTTTCAGAAGACGGAACGCCGATTTCCTGGGAGACTCACGGTGAGGGGGAACCGGCCCTTGTTTTTGTCCATGGCTGGAGCTGCGACGCCAGGTACTGGAAGAAGCAGGTGCCCGTATTTTCGAAAACACGCCGGGTGATAACCATGGATCTGGCCGGGCACGGCCATTCCGGAATGAATCGGAAACAGTACACCATGGCATCTTTCGGCGAGGATGTCCGGGCCGTCGTCGAGGCAGCCGCGGCCGTGAAGGTTATCCTCGTAGGCCATTCCATGGGTGGTTCCGTGATCGCCGAGGCGGCGAAAATCATGCCGGAACAAGTCATCGGCCTCATAGGGGTGGACACCCTCGAAAACGTGGGGTATCGGATGAGTTCCGAAGAAGCAAAAATGATGGTCGCCCCCTTCGAGCAGGATTTTCCGTCGGCGACGAAGGAATTCGTGAGCGGGATGATACAAAAAGACACAGATACCGAACTGCGGCACTGGATTGTCTCCGACATGGCGAGCGCACCACCGACAGTGGCTGTGAGCGCTATGAAAGAAATGGT
>JBKHBH010000123.1:0-3771 GCA_046542505.1 Thermovirgaceae bacterium
TATAATATCCATGATCCTCCCCCTCACAGGGAATCGACTCCGCATAGGCGGCCTTTCAAGGCCGTCGCGGCCGCAGTGGCCGGCGAAGCGAGGTAAATTTCCGCCCCGGTGCTTCCCATTCTGCCGGAGAAATTTCTGCTGGACGTGGAAACACATTTCTCCCCCGAAGCGAGGATCCCTTCGTGGGCTCCGAGGCACGGGCCACAGCCAGGAGTAGACAGAACGGCTCCCGCGTCAACGAGTGTTTCAATGTATCCAGCTTTCATCGCGTCCTGGAAGACCAGCCTGGATGCCGGAATCACCACGAATCTCGTCCCGCTGGCGACTCTTTTGCCTCGAACGATTTCGGCTGCCATGCGGATGTCGTTGAGCCGCCCTCCGGTACATGTTCCCAGGAACACCTGGTTGATGGGGATTTCTTCTTCCGGAATGCCCGAAACGTTGTCAACGCTGCCGGGAAGCGCCACCCGCGGCGTAATTTCCGATATGTCAAATCCGGTTACGTTCTCATACTCATAGTCGTCGTCGGTTGTAAGAACCGCTTTTCTTTTCCAGCCGAACCTTTCGAGATATTCAAAGGTGGTGTCATCGGGTTTGATGTACGCCGTCTTCGCCCCCATCTCGACGGTCATATTGCACAGGACCATCCGCTCCTCCTGTGACATGCCCGCGACGGTGGAACCAGAAAACTCCACGGCCTTGTAAATCGCCGCATCCTGTTTCAGATCCCCGATGATGTGCAGGATGACATCTTTGGCCATCACCCCTTGCCGGAAGTCACCCTCCAGGACAATATTCACAACCCGGGGGACCCGGAACCACAATTTACCCGTCACGAGGATGACAGCCATGTCCGTAGCTCCCACGCCCGTCGCAAAAGCCCCGAGGGCCCCAAGGGTGGTGGTGTGTGAATCCGTTTCCACAACGACCTTTCCGGGCCCCACCATGCCGCTTTCAGCGAGCACCTGGTGACACACTCCCTCACCGATATCAAAAACATTGGGAACATCCATTTCCATACAGAATTCCCGCATGCTCTTTTGATTCTGGGCCGCCTTGATTGTCGGTGCAGGGGAGTAATGGTCGAAAACAAAGGCGACCCTTTCGGGGTTTTTCACCTTGACGCCGCCAAGGTCATAAAAGGATTTCACAACCTGGAGGTACAGGTCATTCACTTCGGCCACATCCACATCGGCGACAATGATCTCGCCGGCGGAAACTTTTTCCTTTCCCGACGCCCGGGCGAGCATCTTTTCCAGGGCATGCATGGGGCGACCTCTCCTTTCGGTGGAGCAAAGACAAAACGTCAAACATACGAATATAGTAACATTGCGAAGGTTTTCCGGATTCCCCCCGAGCCATCTGCAACCTTGCATCGTCACAGGTATTTTTTCTGCGTATAGGCCATGCACTCCAGAGCTCATCCTTCCCAACCTCTGAAGTTCCCTTTAGAATACTCTCCATGGACGGATTACTTGCCCTTATGATCGGAATCGGGCTCAGCGCGGCCTGCGGGTTTCGAGTATTTGTACCCCTTTTTGCCCTGAGCCTGGCGGCCCAGACAGGCCATGTTGAACTGACTGGAAGCTTCCAGTGGATGGCGACTCCTCTGGCTACCATGTCCCTTGGTGTCGCGACCCTCTTCGAAATCGGCGGGTATTACATACCCTGGGTGGACAATCTGCTTGACGCCGTAGCGACTCCTGTGGCTGTCGTGGCAGGAACATTTATCACTGCGTCAGTTCTCCCGGAAATGACGCCCTTTCTCAAGTGGAGCATCGCCACCATTGCAGGGGGCGGTACCGCCGGTGTGATCCAGGGTGTCTCAGTCATCACTCGTGCGGCTTCGGCGGCAACCACCGGAGGTCTCGGGAACCCGGCGGTCTCCACCGTGGAGGCGGGAGGTTCAATCATGCTCTCGTTTCTCGCCATCCTCCTGCCCCTGATCACCCTCGGGCTGGTCGCCTTTCTGCTCGTCTGGGCCGGAAGGAAGATTTACCGCCGCTTCAAAAAAACCGAAACACCCTCTCAAAAGCCCGACGAGAAACCACCAGAACTCTCCGGGTAACCTTTTTCAGCCTCCTTACCAGGCTGCGACGGCGCCGTCGCTTCGTTTTTCCGTACCACCACAGAGTACGCCTGACGTTCCATCTCTCCAGATGATCTGCCCTCTTCCAAAAGGTTCGCTGAAAGGGGAGATCCGCACGTCGTGACCACGCCTCGCCAGGGCCTGAACCACATGTGCGGGAACGTCCTGTTCAAAGAGAATGGTCTTCCCCCCCATCCACTGCCATCTCGGCGCATCCAGGACGGCCTGGGGGTTGAGGTTTCGGTCAATGGTGTTTATCATCACCTGCAGATGCCCCTGGGGCTGCATGAATCCACCCATAACGCCGAAGGGCCCAACGGGCTCGCCGTTTTTCGTGAGGAAACCTGGAATAATAGTATGATAGGTTCTTTTACCCGGTTCCAGGGCATTGGGATGCTCCGGATCCATTGAGAAATTGCATCCCCGGTTCTGCATGGCAATTCCCGTTTCGGGAACGACCATCCCGGATCCGAAGGCCTTGTAGTTGCTCTGGATGAAAGAGACCATGTTCCCGTCTTCGTCGGCTGTCGCCAAATACACCGTACCGCCGGTAGCCGAAACGCCTGGCTTGGGGTCAATTGCACGTTCCGTGACCAGCTTTCTTCTTTCCGCTGCAAAGGATTCCGAAAGCAGGTCAGTGACGGGTATCTTCATTTTCGAAGCCTCTGTGATCTGGGCCGTCCCATCGGCAAAGGCGAGCTTCATCGCTTCGATTTGCCGGTGCAAGGCAAGCTCTTCTTCTTTTGCCTCGACCTCGAGCCCCCTGAGGATATTGAGGGCCATCAACGCCACGAGCCCCTGCCCGTTAGGGGGGATCTCCCAAACATCATATCCCCTGTAACGGACATGAATCGGGTCCACCCACTCGGGGTTGAATGCCTCCAGGTCACGTTTTGAAAGGAACCCGCCTTTCGACCGAAAGAACTCGTCGATCCTGTCAGCCAGTTCGCCACGATAGAACTCTTCTGCTTCAGATTCCGCAATCTTTCTGAGTGTCGACCCATGCGCGGCCGAACTCCAGACTTCACCGACTGCAGGTACCCTTCCTCCGGGGGCAAAGACCCGTCCCCATTCTTCGAAAGATTCCCTGTCCAGCTCCTGTTCATACGCTTCATATGCTTCTTTCCAGTGCATCCCGATAACAGGAGAAACTGGAAATCCTTTTTCAGCGTATTCGATGGCCGGCTCAAGAAGCTGCTTGAAAGGCAGCCTCCCGAAACGTCTCGAAAGCTCCGCCCATGCGGCCGGAATGCCCGGGGTGGTCACAGGTATCGGGCCGAGCTCCGGCATTTCCTTCAGCCCCCGCTTGTGCAGAGCCTCTATGGAAAGACTCTCGGGAGATGGCCCGCTCGAGTTGAGCCCGTGCAGCTTCCCGCCGCTCCACACCAGGGCAAAGGCGTCTCCACCGATCCCGTTCGATGTCGGTTCTGTCACTGTAAGGCACGCCGCTGTTGCGACGGCGGCGTCGACCGCATTGCCTCCTTTTTGCATCACCCTGAGCCCCGCCTGCGCTGCCAAAGGCTGTGACGTACCCACCATGCCCTTTTTAGCGAAAACCGTCATTCGCTGCGAACTGTACGGGTAATACAGAAAATCAAAATTCATTTTCAAAACCTCCACCTGCTCGTCGGGCCGTCAAGTCTCCGGCAAACCGGCCTGTTGCAGAAAATTGTATCACCTGT
>JBKHBH010000031.1:0-20012 GCA_046542505.1 Thermovirgaceae bacterium
GGCACCTGTCCCTGTTGATGACCTGAAGCATCTTGACTCCCATGGTATCCCTCCCGGGTGAATCCATCTCGCTGTTTCTTACTCCAGTATAACGCCCGAACGGTTTTATGGCGCCTCCCGGCAGAACGCGGCAGGGCCAAGGTTCTGTCATGCCCTATAATAAAAGGAGTGGAAGGAGGCGAAAAAAATGTTGAAAGCCCGGAAGCCTTCTTTTGTGTCGATCGCGGTCACAGTGATTCTGCTTTTGTCTTCTTTCGCGCAGGCCTTCGCGGCGGAATTCATTGCCGACCTCTACCAGGAACGGACAGGCAGCATCTCAAGCGGACGTGTCTTCGACAAGGGACACCTGATGCGAAAAGAGGTCCTTCACGCAGGGCTCGTGACGATCAGTATCCATGATCTCGAAAAGGGCACCACCTGGATCCTGAACGCCAAGGCCAGGACCTATGCAGAGGTTCCTTCAAAACTTGAGGAACACCCCGTCCTCATCGCGGAAAAATGGCAAGCCATGGGAGATTCACAGAAGGTCGGAACGGGGCGATTCGAGGGATACCAGAGCGACATTTTTCGTTTCGAACAGAAAAAGACACCCGACGGCCCGCTCGTGCTGTGGGTAGCCAAAGACCTCGATTTCCCCGTCCGGATGGAACTGCCGGAAAAGCTCTACCTCCAGGAATACAAAAATATCCAGGAACGAACCATACCAGCAATGACCTTTTCCATACACCCTGGGTATCGCAGGGTCAAAGCGCCGGGACGATAGAAAGACCATTCAAATACACCTTCAAGGGGAGTGATACCGTGTCCCTGACGGATCGCGCCAGACAGTTCTACGAAGAATGTGGCATGAATTGCGCCGAAAGCGTCTTCGCCGCCGCTGACGATGAATATGGACTTCTCAACGGCAAAAAAGCCCGAACCATGATGGCCGGTTTCGGTGGAGGGGCGGGCATTGAACATCTGTGCGGCGCCCTTTCAGGTGCTGTCGCCGCCATCGGCGCGGCTCTAACGGAAGAACGGGCCCACATGAGCCCGCAGGTGAAAGAAACCTGCAGGGAGTTTATGCACCGTTGGGAGGCCGAACGAGGCTTGTTCCTCTGCGCCCCCCTCAAGGAGCGGTATCGAGATGAGGAGAAAAAGTGCCTCCATGTGGTCATGGCTGCAGCCGGATTGCTTGAAGAGGTTCTCGGCAAGGCAATGAAGGACTCCGAAGGCCCTTGAAACACCTGCCCCGAACCCTGGAAATCACTGGTTCGGGGCGTTTTGTCAGGGCGCGCCCTCTTCCAGAGCTGCCTCTACAGCCGCCATGCAATGAAGCTTCATGGTGTCAAAAACAGGGATCCCGGTATATTTCTGCTGTACGAGGAGGGGAATCTCCGTACAGCCCAGGACAATCCCCTGAGCTCCTTTCTTCGAGAGCTTTTCAATAATCTCAAGGAACCTGTCCCTGGATTCCGGCACAATATTCCCGAAGGTCAGTTCTTCGTCAATGACGTGATTGATGAATTGCCTGTCTTCCTCATCGGGGATGACGGTCTCGATCCCGTGCATTACCCTGAGACGGGCCCTGTAAAAATCCTCTTCCATGGTGAATTTCGTCCCTAAAAGCCCCACGGTGTGAAACCCTTTCTCCTGTATCGACGCGGCAGTCGCGTCAACGATGTGCAACAGGGGGATCTTGACCGTACCATCCGCCGCCTCGGCTATCTTGTGAATCGTGTTGGAACAGATCAGAAGCAGTTCCGCTCCCGCCCTTTCCAGAATATCAGCGGCATCGGATACCTTTTCTCCGATACTCGCCCACTCGCCTGTGTTCATGTGATGGTCAAACTCCTGGAAATCAAAGCTCCACAGGATGATCTTCGCGGAGTGGGTCCCGCCGAGCTTGCGCGAAACGAGTTCATTGATGATCCGGTAGTACTCGACGGTGGATTCCCAGGTCAGTCCGCCGATCAGGCCAATGGTTTTCATCTTCCGTCACCGCCTTTCGAAGATTTCTTGCCCGTACGTCTTTTTTGGAACTCTTTATTCTTTCTGCAAGATCGCCCGTGCCGCAACGATTCCGCTTGCCGAAGCCTGTATGACCCCACGCGTCACGCCTGCTCCGTCACCGCACGCGTAAAGCCCGGGGAGGACCGTCTGGAGATATTCATCCAGAGCGAGCTTGAGACTGTAGAACTTGACTTCAACTCCGTAGAGCAGCGTGTGCTTTCCGTTGATTCCCGGGATGATGGAATCCAGTGCCTGGATCATCTCCAGGATGTCCACCAGGTGCCTGTAGGGAAGCGCAAAGGACAGGTCGCCAGGCTCCGCCGTCTTCAGGGTCGGGTGCACGAGCCCCCTCTCGATTCGCCCCGGCGTAGAGCGTCTCCCGTGCTTGAGATCCCCCAGCCTTTGAACAAGGACTCCTCCGGAAAGCATGTTCGCCACCCGGGCGATATGACTGCCGTAGCCGTTGGGATCCTTGAAAGGTTCCGTGAACTCCGTGGAAACAAGAATCGCGAAGTTGGTGTTGTCCGTCTTCCTGTTTCCATCCTTGTTGCTGTGCCCGTTGACGGTCATGATGTCATGGCTCGCGACGAATTCAGTGGTCACCTCACCGTGGGGACACATGCAAAAGGTTCGGACGCTGTCATCGAATGTGGGGGTATCCAGGACCGCCTTGACCTCGTAGAACTGGTCCGTCACCGTCTCGGCCCATCCTGCGGGAATTTCCACCCTGACGCCGATGTCCACCGGCAGCGACTCGATCTCCAGGCCCAGGGCCTTCACGGTCTGTTCCATCCAGAAGGCGCCCTCCCTGCCGGGGGCGAGGATCACCCTGGGCGCCGAAAGGGTCCTTCCGTCATCGAGAAGGACTCCGGCGACGGCGTCTCGGGACGTCAGGACCTTTTCCACCGTCTTGTTCATGATAACGTCACACTGTCCGGAGATTTCTTCGTACATGCTTGACAGAATATCCCGCGAGCGGTCGGTCCCCATGTGGCGGATCGTCGCCGGAATGAGGCGCAACCCCGCCCCGCTCGCCCTGATGGCAAGATCCCTTGCAAACTGCGGGTCAGGTTCGAAAACATCCCGGCTCGCTCCATGCTCGACGAAGAGTCCATCAACTTCAGCGATCAAATCAAGCAGCCGCTGCCTGCCGATGTACCTGTTGAGGTTGCCCCCGAACTCCGGCGTGAGGGTCAGCTTGCCGTCACTGTAGGCACCCGCCCCGCCCCATCCGCACATGACATTGCAGGGGTTGCAGTGAAGACAGTGGTCGACTTTGCCCTCTTTCAGGGGGCACCTGCGGTTTTTTATGGCCTTCCCCTTGTCTATGAGGGCGACTTGGAGTCCTCCCTGTATGAGCTCCCGCGCGGCAAAAAGTCCTGCGGGTCCTGCTCCGACGATAACGACATCGTATTCAGATCTCACGGTGCTCTCCCCTTTTCGGACGAATTTCATCCTTATTATACCTTTCAGCAGCGCCTCCGTTGTCCTTCGGGAGTTAAAGGAAGTCTCGCGGAGGGTTTGGGAGATATTCCGAGAACTCCCCCCCAAAATCCGGGACATACTTCGCTGAGCTCCTCTAGGCGGACTTTGCCCCGCCTCTCGCCATTTGTAAGGGAGGGGTCAAACCTTTAGGGTTTTTACCAGCTTCGGATCTGGTATCAGAGGTGATCCAAAGCACAAAACCAGGAGGTGCACATACGAAATGAGCGGCTTATTCGGCATATGGGGTGACAATGACGAGGTAACCTTTCATACCATGATGGAGGACCTGCGGCACAGGGGTTCTGACGCCACCGGAAGCGTTACAGGCGAAGATTTCAGCATCGGGCATTGCAGGCTCGCCGTCATGGACCCTGAAAATGGTGACCGCCCCTTGTACAACGAAGACGGGAACTTCTCGATTGTTTCGGATGCACGGATCTACAACTCCCCTGCCCTTCGCGGCGAACTCTCGAAACGCCATGAGTTCAGGACCGGGAACGACAGTGAAGTGATCCTGCATCTGTTTGAGGAACATGGACCAAAAGCTGTGGAACAGCTTGACGGCATGTTCGCCCTTTGCATCACCGACGGGAATTCACTCTTTCTCGCGCGTGATCCACTTGGGATCAAGCCTCTCTACTACGGGAAGGATAAAAATGGCGTATTCCACTTTTCATCCGAAATCCAGAGTTTCCCCCACAACGTTGGCGAAATCAGGGAATTCCCCACAGGAACCTGGTACCACTCGGAACACGGGTTTCACACCTATTATGAAATTCCCGATGTCAAACCCCAACAGGATGCTGATGAAAAAGCCCTTGTCGGGGAAATCAGGGAAACTCTCGAAAAATCGGTGGAAAAGCACCTGATGAGCGACGTTCCCGTGGGAGTCTTCCTTTCCGGCGGGCTCGACAGCAGCATCATCGCAGCCCTGGCGGCCAAAGGCCTTTCTCCCCTGCTCTCCTTCACGACGGGGACACCGGACAGCCATGACCTCAAAGCGGCGAAAGAGATGTCGGAACACCTCGGAACGATCCATCATGTCTACGAACTCACCGAAGAGGATATCGCCGACCATCTGCCCATGATCATTTCAAGACTTGAATCCTTCGACCAGGACCTTGTGCGAACCTCGGTGCCCTGCTATTTCACCTCCATGCTGGCGGCACGCTACGTCAAGGTCATTCTCACCGGTGAAGGCGCCGACGAGCTCTTTGCAGGGTATACCTACTACAAGGATATCGACAGGCCGGAAATCCTGGCCCAGGAGCTGCGGGTTTCTCTCGCAGGTCTTCACAACGTGGGGCTGCAGCGCATAGACAGGATGACCCTGTCCCATTCCCTGGAAGGGCGGTCGCCTTTCCTCGACGGAAAAATGATCGCCCTTGGCCAGCGGATCCCGCCCCAGCTGAAACTGAAAGGGGATCCGCCCATGGAGAAATGGATACTCCGGAAGGCCTTCGAGGAGGATCTTCCCGAAGGGATCGCCTGGAGAAAGAAGGAACAGTTCGACGAAGGAAGCGGTGTTATCGGCCTGCTCCAAAAAATCGCCCGAAAGTCTTTCCCGGGAGACTCCTGGAAGAAGTTCCGGGACGACAGGCCCCAGGTTCAGCTGCGATCCGCGGAGGAATGCTACTATTACAGCATTTTCGAAAAAGTATTCGAGGAACCTGAAACGGTGGCCGACATGGTCGCCCGGTGGAGCAAGCGAAAATTGCCGGCGTAAGAGCATCCCTGTTACACTTCGCAGAAGCGTAGCATTTATGAAATAGAGCGAGTGGTATGTTATAATATGAAGCGGCAGGAGTACTCCTGCCGGCTTCATATGTCTTTTGCCGCCCCTTGTGCGTGCGCGACATGCATTCAAGAGCGCATAAGAGGACACTTATGGCGCTTCCTTTTCTACCACGAATCAACAACAATTCCGCCATCCAGATCCGGATCCTCGCAGGCATACCGGCAGGAAGTGCCAGCCGTTTTTTGTCCTTTCAAGACAGCAGGAACCTCTGTTGTCGAGAATAACCGGCTATGGGGCTCTTTTTCATTTCGAAACCAGGGGAGGCGATACCCATCGAAAGCGTCCTGCTTTTTCTCAAATACTATAACGAACGCATTCTCTTCGAGTTCCTCCAGCACCTCAAGATCATCGCCATCAGCATTCCCGTTTCCATTTTAGTCAGCGTGCCCATCGGTATCTATATCTCGTCACGGCCGCGCATAGCGAAAACCGTGATCTACATTGCCGGCGTGCTGATGACCGTACCCAGCCTTGCCCTGTTCGGGATCATGGTGGTGGCCTTCGCTCCGTGGGGCATGGGACTGGGAATGGTCCCGGCGGTTACGGCCATTACCGTATATTCCCTCCTGCCTATAACCCGGAACACCTACACGGCGCTGAACAGCGTAGCTGAAGGCGTGCTCGAGGCAGCCAAGGGCATGGGCTTGTCGAAGCGGCAAACCCTGTGGAAGATCCGCATCCCTCTTTCCATCCCCGTTGTCATGGCCGGCGTCAGGACCTCGGTCGTCCTGGGCGTGAGCGTGGCTACCTTCGCCACCCTCGTGGGAGCCGGGGGACTCGGCTTTTTCATCTTTTCAGGCATCAGCAGGTCCAACTTCGCCATGGTACTCGTCGGGGCCATTCTCGTGTCGGCCCTTGGAATCGGCGTCAACTGGTTTTTCATGAAGCTTGAAGTCTGGCTGACCCCGCGCGGACTCAGAGCGGACAGGGAGTGAAAAGCGACCATGATTGAATACAAAAACATTACAAAGCGTTTCGGCGAAAAAACAGCCGTCAACGACCTGACGATGACCCTCGAACAAGGCACGATTACAATGCTGATAGGCCCATCAGGTTGCGGCAAGACCACATCTCTCAAGATGGTAAACCGCCTCGTCGACCCCGACGGGGGCGATATCCTCATCAACGGGGACTCCATCTTCGACCTGGATCCGGTCACGCTGAGACGGGACATCGGCTATGTCATCCAGGAAATCGGCCTTTTCCCCCATTACTCGGTTTTCGACAACATCGCAACCCTGCCAAGGCTCCACAAGTGGGACGAGAAAAAGATCAAGGACCGCGTACATGAAGTCCTCAACATGGTCACCCTGGACGAGACCTACGCCGACAAGTACCCCAGGCAGCTTTCGGGAGGCGAACGACAGAGGGTCGGTCTTGCCCGGGCCCTCGCGGCGGATCCGGACGTGCTGCTCATGGACGAGCCTTTCGGGGCCATCGACCCGATCAACAGGCTTGTCCTGCAGCAGTCTTTCCTGGAGATCCAGGAAGAAATCAAAAAGACTATCATCTTTGTCACCCACGATATCAACGAAGCCATCAAGTTGGGTGACAAGCTAGCGATCATGAACCAGGGCTCCCTGGTGCAGTTCGACACCGTCTCGGCAATCCTTTCGAACCCGGAAAACGAATTCGTGGAGAACCTGCTCGGCCAGGACCGGAACCTGAAGGCCCTTTCGTTGAAAAAGGCCAAGGACTACGCCGTCCAGGAAGGATACACCACCATCAAGGGTGAAACCGACAAGGAAAAGATCCGGAAGGAACTGGAGGACAAGGACCTGGTTGTGGCCTATATCCTAGACTCCGGGGACCGCCTCAGTGGACGTTACTACATCGACAAGTCGGCGAAAAAAGTCGAGGACGCTTACCCCATTGTGCGGGAAACGAAACCCTACCGCGTCACGCGGAACACCAGTCTCACCGAAACGCTTTCCAGGATGCTGGAGCATGGGGAAAAGAAATTGCCGGTGGTCACCCGTGAAGACCGTTTTACCGGCGTCATCGACCTGGACGCAATCTTCGAGGAAGTCGAGCAGGCCGGAACGCCGGAGGGGGCGTGATAGCGTGGCATTCTTTACGTACATAGCAGGAAACACGGACCTGATCATGTCCTCCATCGTGCGGCATTTCGTCCTCTTTTTGATTTCCATGGCCTTTGCCGTAACGGTGGGCACAGCCTTGAGCATTGTCATCACCAGGGAGGGGCACGAAAAGATGGGACAGGCCATCCTCTCCATAACGGGAGCCAGCCAGGCTGTGCCGTCAGTGGCGGTCATCGCCCTGGTTTTTTTGTTTATTGGAATCGGCATGAAACCGGCCATCATCGCGCTGATCATCTACAGCCTGGTTCCTATCGTCTTCAATGCAACATCAGGGATTTTGAGCGTTGATCCGGGAGTCATCCAGGCGGCCAAGGGCATGGGCCTGACGAGGACACAGAGGCTCTGGCGGATCAAGATCCCCCTGGCAATGCCCGTGATCATGTCGGGCATCAGGAGCGCCGCGACCATCAACATCGGGACGGTGACCGTCGCGGCCGTCATCGGAGCCGGCGGACTCGGCGACATCATCTATACGGGACTTAAGCTCAACAGGCCGGAAATGATCCTTATCGGCGCCGGTTTGTCGGCGATCATCGCCATCCTGGTCGATACGGTCCTGTTCTATGTGGAACAGAAAGTGATACCCAAGGGACTCGCCTAGAACAAATTTTGAAGGAGGTAGTGCCATGCGAAAATTTCTGACTGTGCTTCTTGCGGTATGTTTTGTGGCGGTAGCAGCCTGGGGCGCCCTGGCGGCCGGAAAAATCAATGTGGGGGCGAAAAACTTTACCGAACAGTACGTCCTCGGCCACATGATGGTCAAGATCCTGGAGGACGCCGGCTATGACGTGGATTCCACCATGGGGACGGGCAGCACAGTGACGAGGAAAGCCCTGGAAACGGGACAGATCGACCTGTACCCGGAATACACCGGGACGGCGTGGATGGTCTACCTGAAACATGATTCCGTGCTTACTGACCCTGAAGAACTTTACCAGAAGGTCAAGGAAGAAGACCTCGAAAAAAACGGTATTGTCTGGCTCAAACCCTCGGAAGTGAACAACACCTACGCCATGGCCATCACCGAGGACGCCACGGAAACCATGGGAACGAACCTCAGTGATCTTGCCGACTATGTCAACGAGAACCCGGAAGAAGTCGTTTTCGGGATCAACCAGGAGTTCTACGAACGCTCCGACGGGTTTTTCGCCATGGCGGAACATTACGGCATGGATGTCAAAAAGAAACAGGTGCGGGCCATGGACACGGGGCTGACCTTCGAAGCAATGGAGCGAGGGCAGGTGGATGTGACCATGGTCTTCGCCACCGACGGCAAGATCAGGAAATACAATCTCCATGTCCTTGAAGACGACAAACAGTTCTTCCCCGTCTACTCACTGTCCGTCTGCATCCGCAAGGACATTCTTGACGAAGATCCCGACCTGGAAGAGGTCCTTGCTCCCATGACCGAACTGACTGACGAAATCATGCAGAAGCTCAACTATCGCGTCGACGTTGAAGGTTTGCCCGAGGAAAAGGTCGCCGAAGAATACCTCAAGGAACAGGGAATCATCTAGCCGATACGAACCGAAGCAAGCAGCGGTGCGTCCATGACAGAGAGGCACCGCTGCTGTTTCTCAAATCGTCCTGAAAGCCCCGCATATCGGGAACCGGGAGCTTTCTAAAAACACACCAAATTCAAGGGAGGTCATATGATGAAGAAACTGCTGATGGTGCTTCTGGCAATATGCATGGTCTCCGCGGCGGGCAGCGCCATGGCCGCAGACCAGATCAAGGTGGGAGCCAAAAACTTTACCGAACAGTACATTCTCGGCCACATGATTACCAAGCTCCTGGAAGAAGCCGAGTATGACGTGGAAACCAAGATGGGTACGGGCAGCACCGTGACGAGGAAGGCCCTTGAAACGGGGCAGACGGACCTGTATCCCGAATACACCGGGACGGCGTGGATGCTGTTTTTGAAGCACGATTCCGTCATTACCGATCCGGACGAACTCTACAGGAAGGTCAGTACAGAGGATCTCGAGAAAAACGGTATTGCCTGGCTCAAACCTTCCGACGTGAACAATACCTACGCCATGGCCATCACCCAGGAAGCCACCGAGACGATCGGCACCAGCCTCAGTGATCTCGCCGAGTATGTCAACGCAAATCCCGGCGAAGCGGTCTTCGGCATCGACCAGGAGTTCTACGAACGCTCCGACGGGTTCTTCGCCATGGCAGAACACTACGGCATGAATGTCGACAAGGACCAGGTCCGGACCATGGAAGTGGGCCTGACCTTCGAGGCCATGATGAATGACCAGGTGGACGTGACCATGGTTTTCGCCACCGACGGCAAAATCAAGAAATACAATCTCCATGTCCTTGAAGACGACAAGCAGTTCTTCCCCGTCTATTCACTTGCCGTCTGCATCCGGAAAGAGACCCTCGACGCCTTTCCGGAAATCGCCGATGTCCTCGCCCCGATTTCCAAACTGACCGACGAGGTCATGCAGGAGCTCAACTACCGGGTCGACGTTGAAGGGCTCCCGGAAGAAAAGGTGGCGGAAGAGTATCTGAAGGAAAAAGGGCTTATATAGTCTGAAGCAAGCCTTTGAAAACACCTTTTGACAGGGCGCGCTCTCCGGGGCGCGCCTTTTTGCATCCTGCTACAATGTACCTGCAGATAATCGACATTCTCCCGGAGGAGGTCGAGAAAGATGAGAACTGTCAGGATTCAAAAAACGGGAGGACCGGACTCCCTCATCGCGGAAAGCCTTCCCGACCCGAAACCGGCACGGGGCGAAGCGCTCGTGAAACTCGAATACTGTGCCGTGAATCACCTGGATATCTGGGTCCGGATGGGGAATGTCCCGATTTCGCTGCCAAGGATTCCCGGCTCGGAGGGAGTCGGTGTCCTGGAAGCCCTCGGTCCGGAAACGTCCTGGGACGGCGGAACCTCTGTTATCGTCACACCCTGGATCTATCCCGGCGACCACCGCCATCACCCCATGAACGCCTACGCAGGAGTGCTTGGCGTCGCCAGGGACGGCTGCTACGCGCAAAAAGCCGTCGTCCCCGTATCATGCCTGCGCCCGCTTCCGAAGGACATGGAAAAGGAAAACGCAGCCGGCCTGACTTTGACTGCCGCGACAGCCTATCACATGGCAATATCCCTGGCCGGGGTCAAACCTGGAGACCGGGTCTTTATCGCCGGAGCCGCAGGCGGCGTGGGCCTTGCCGCCATCCAGATCTGCCGCGCCACAGGGGCGACAGTTTACGCCGCCTCGAGAAGCCCCGAAAAACGGCATCGCCTGAAGGAATGGGGTGCTCATGAAGCCTTCGATACCTCCGGAGCCTACGACAGGGATGTCCGGGACGCCACAGGCGGCCTGGGCGTCGATGTCGTACTGGAAACAGTGGGGGAGAAAACCTGGGAAAAGAGCCTCTCCATTCTGAAACCCGGCGGACGCCTGGCTTTTTGCGGATCCACATCTGGCCCTGAAGTAACAATGAACCTTCAGCGTATCTACAGGAATGAACTGTCCCTGCTTGGTTCCTACGGGGCGACGCAGGTGGAGACGGACGCCGTGCTGCGCCTCGCCGAAGAGGGGCTCCTCGAAAGCGCCGTTGACTGCACCCTGCCCCTGGAACAAGCCGCCGACGCCCACAAGCTGATGGAAGAGGCCGGCCACTTCGGCAAGATCCTGCTGTCAATACCGGAATAACAGGTGGAGGTTTTCGATGAAAGAAAAGGGCCGTTACGATGAACGGGACACCCTGTTTGCGCGAATGGCATGGCGGGAGGGAAGCCCCGCGTGGGAAGATTACTACAGACGCAATCCGGAAAAGAAGGCCACCGATAACGCCCTGCGCAGGATGCCGTATCTCGGCGGCCCCGAAACCCCGACATGGAATCCGCTGGCCTCGGCCGTCATCGACGGGGTTTTTCGTCTTCTCGCCGACTGGCACCCCCAGGTGGACCGTCATCCAGACGGCCCCGGCCTCGACCTCCCTCCAGAAGACCTGCGCCGCTGGGTGACAGGGGCGGCCCTTCACCTTGGAGCCGACCTGGCGGCCACGGTTCGCATGAAACCCGAACACTACTACAGCCACAGGGGCAGGAAAGAGGAATTCTACGGCAAACCCGTGGAGGACATGCTGCCCTGGGGCGTGGTTGTCGCCGTTTCCATGAATCCTGAAATGGTCCACTGCGCTCCCCTGGCCCCACAGACTGCAGAGACCGTCCGCGGGTATCTTCGGGCGGCGGTCCCGTCCCTCGCCCTGGCCTACGCCATCGAATCCGCCGGGTACAGGGCCCGGGTGCACATGGACGGGAATTATCTCGTCACCGCCACACGGGTGGCCGAAGACGCCGGACTGGGCGTCAGGGGACGGCATGGACTCTTGATAACCCGACCGTACGGCCCTTCGGTTCGATTGGGCGTCATCACCACCGACATGCCGTTGACGGCTTCAGAGTTGGATCCCGCTGCTAAAGCCGTCAGGGCATTTTGCTCCGTCTGCGGGAGGTGTGCCAGTCTCTGCCCAGGAGGAGCCATAGCAGCCGACGGTAAAGAGGAAGCCTCTTTCATGCCGGAAGCCTGTTACAAAATATGGAGGACACTCGGTACCGACTGCGGCGTCTGCATCAGCGCCTGCCCTTTCACCGAAGGGGCTGTGGATTGGGATACACTGGAGAGGGCGGAAGACCCTGTCGGTTTTGCCAGACACGCCGTCGCCGGTCTGGGCGACCGGCCCTTCAGGAAAAAACCGCCTGCCTGGCTTGAGGCCCGCGGTGGAGACATTTCCCTGGAACCTGGGAACAGGCAAAAAAGAACCTCCTGACGAAAGGAATGATACCTTTGGCCGAAATCGCACCTGAGCTTCGGGAAGCCCTCCTGAAACTTCAAAAAACGGAGATCACGGAATACCGGATTTACATGCGCCTCGCCCGCAAGATGGACGGGGAAAACCGGAAGGTCCTGGAACGAATCGCCGACGACGAGAAGCGCCACGCCGACACCTGGCGCCGCTACACGAAAACCGAATTGAAACCAAATTCCCTGATGGTCGCTTTTTACATGTTTTTGGCCTTTCTTTTCGGCATCACCTTCGCCATCAAGATCATGGAACGGGGCGAGGAATCCGCCGAAGAGGCCTATGATTCCATCGGCGACGAGATCGCAGAAGCCCGGACGATCATGCACGAGGAAGAGGAACACGAGGAAGCTTTGGTCAATCTCGTCGACGAGGAACGACTCAAGTACATCGGTTCCATGGTCCTGGGCCTCAACGACGCCCTGGTGGAACTCACCGGGGCACTGGCGGGTTTCACCTTCGCCATGGCGAACAGCCGCCTCGTGGGCGTGGCGGGACTCATCACCGGAGTGGCGGCCACTCTCTCCATGGGGGCTTCGGAGTACCTCTCCCAGCGCTCCGACGAAGGGGAGCTCCACCCTCTCAAGGCCGCCGTCTACACTGGTGTGGCCTATCTTGTGACTGTCACCCTTCTTGTAGCACCCTACTTTCTCGTATCCAACGTGTACATGGCGCTTTTGTGGACGCTCTTCGACGCCTTTTGTGTCATCCTTTTCTTTTCTTTCTTCGTTTCCGTCGTCAAGGATGCGCCCTTCAGGCCGGCCTTCCTGGAAATGGCCTTGATCAGTTTCGGCGTCGCAGCCGTATCATTCGCCATCGGCCTGATAGCCCGCCGGTTTTTGCCGGTGGATCTTTAGAGACATAACGTTCGAGGAGGTCCATATTTCATGCCCGGATGTGCCATTTCACCTGAAGTCATCACAGCAGCCCAAAAGTTTCACGGTCACTGGTGCCCCGGCCTGGCGACGGGAATCCGCATCGCCGAAATGGCCCTGCGGGAAGTCGGTTCGAGCACCGACGAAGAGATCGTTGCCGTCGCCGAATGCGACAATTGCTCCGTCGACGCCGTCCAGTTTCTGACGGGTTGTACCGTGGGGAAGGGAAACCTGAGGATCGAGAACGTGGGGAAAACGGCCTTCCGCTTCTACAGGCGGAGCGACGGCAAGGCCGTCAGGATCGTCCGGAAACCCCGCCTCAGAAAACGGGAAGACCCGCAAGAAACCTCCCTCAGGGATAGTTACGCTTCGGGGTCGCTTACACCGGAGGAACACGATGAGTATGCCCGGATGCGCAAAAGGCAGTGTGATTCGATCATGGCCGCAGAGCTCGATGACCTCCTGGAGTGCAAGGACTGCGGCGTGCCGATGCCGTCCAGGGCCCTCATGACGGACAGCATCGTCTGCAGCAGGTGCGGCGAGGAGGTCATGGAGACGAAAACTCGCAACTTCAGAGGCTGCGTGCTTTGTGTTCCCTGTTTCGAAAAAGAAGGCGGCCTCTAGACGGCGACAGGGGCGCAGCCTCCAGAGGATTGCGCCCCGAAAGGTCTCGGGCCGTCTGCAGTCAGGAATTTCGTGCCTTTTTCCCTGCCTTCAGTCCACGGCCTCGACTCTCACGTCATCACCTTCGGCGATTTCCTTCAGGGCCGAAAGATCCCCGGCCATGCGGCCGACCACAGTTACAGGGCCTGCGGGACGGATTTCCCCCGGAGCGCTCATGGGCGTCGCTCCGAAAAACAGGCACAAGGCGTTTCCAGGCGGCCAGTAGCCGATGTCACCCATTTCCACCGTTTCCTGACCGTTTTCATTTTCCTGCTCCAGTGGAATGGGAAAGTATATCTCCTCTCCCCAGGTCCTTGCCTTCCCCTCGAGGGGAAGCAACTCCCCTATGGAAGCAGCAATTCCTGAATCTGAAAGACTCCCCTCCACAACGATGTCGCCAGATGTGATACGGATGCGGGATCCCATGTGGCAACCCCCTTTCGTTCAACGTGCCTTTGTGTTTTACAATCAGTATAGGAACTCTTCTGACAGTGTCAAAAGAAAGGAGGCACAAAATGAAAAAGCAAGCCGTCACGCGGTATCCCGTTCACGAACTGGTCAGGAAACGCTGGAGTCCCAGGGCGTTCACAGACGAACTCCCCTCCACGGAAGATCTGGGATCGATGCTTGAAGCCGCCAGGTGGGCGCCAAGCTGTTTCAACGGCCAGCCCTGGCGGTTTCTCATCGGCCGGAAGGATCAGAAAGACCTCTATGAAAAAATCCTCTTCTGCCTGAGGGAGAAAAACCAGATGTGGGCGAAGCAGGCGCCGGTCATGGGAATTCTCGTTATCCGGCAGGATTTCGAGTACAACGGCAAGCCCAACCGCTGGGCCAACTTCGACGGAGGCCTCGCCATGGCACAGTTCATCCTGCAGGCCGAAGCCCTTGGCTGGTCCGCTCATGTCATGGCCGGGCTCCACAGGGACAAGGCGAGGGAAGTCTTCGCAATCCCGGACAATTTCGAACCCCACGTCGCTTTTGTCGTGGGCAAAAAAGGAGATCCCGATACGCTCCCTGAAGATTTTCCCGAGCAGGAACGACAGAAGCGGGAAAGAAAACCTCTCGAGGACATCGTCTTTTCGGGAGTATGGGAGGAACCTGCCGACTGGCTGTCCTCCTGAAGGATGCACTTGACGCGAAGCCCCAAAAGCCCTATTTTTAGATACGTTCCGCCGCTTCGGAAGAATTTCGCGTGCGGCGGAAAAACAGATACATGACGGGAGAAGTCCTTCGGGAAGCCGGTGAAAATCCGGCACAGCCCCGCTACGGTGAGGATGACGACGCATGCACAAGCCACTGGCCTCAAGAGCCGGGAAGGCGCATGCCGAGGGTGACTCCGAGTCCGGATACCGAGCCTTCTCCAGGCGCCTTTACCTCCGCGAGGGCCAGGAGGATGGCAGCTTGCACGGAATGGGCCCGAGAGGGTCCATTTTTTTTTTTGGCCCCAAACCACCTTTCAGGAGGGGCGGAACATGTTCTGGAAAAAAGGGAAAAAAGCGGTGATACTGGTTTCGGTGCTTGCGGCCGTACTGGCCGCAACGGGAGCATGGGCTGAGGACGTAGTAGTCCTCGAACCCGAGGTCGTGACTGGCTCGAGGATTTACGCAGACCTTGACGAAATCCCTTCGGCCACGTACGTAATTGACAGGATGGAGATTGAAAAAAGCGGAGCCAGGGAATTGAACGAAATCCTTGCTGAAATCCCGGGAATCTACACACCTTCACGGAACGCGAAATCCCAGCAGGTGGACGTCAAGATCCGGGGCCTTGCCACGGAGCTTCTGGTGCTGGTCGATGGTGCACCATACCATACCGGAACATACATTTCCCCTGGAGCAGCAACGGATCTTCGCTCGATTCCCCTGGAGGAAATCGAGCGGATCGAGATCGTCAAGGGGGCTGGTTCGGCATTGTACGGCTCCATGGCGGCTGCCGGCGTCATTAATATCATCACGAGGCAAATGGAAGGTTCAGGAATATCGATCCTGGGCGAAACCGGGACCAACGACTGGAAAAAGGGCTCCATCAGCGGCTGGACGACGGAGGGCGACTTCGGCGTAAGGGTCTGGTATTCGAAATCCGAAGAAGGGGAAACCCCTTTGTCGGTCTACAACCCTTCAGGAAGGCCTGCATCAGCAAACGACGGCGTCGTTGACAAGAGCCTCGAGTACGATGAACAATCCACCGGACTGAAACTTCGGAAAGGACCTTTGACATTCGACGCCTCCTGGGGAGAATACGAATCCAGGTGGACATATTGGCTAGCTCCCAACAGACAGGAAAACACCTTCTCCAGGTTCAACCTGAAATGGGAAGACGGCCGGAACAATTTCATGGTCTATCATCACAAGCATGAAAGGGACCAGTGGGACAGTTGGGGGCAATACAATTATGACAACAAGGCCTGGGGTGCGGAATTCTCGCAGAGGACGACTTGGGGGGACTCCCTGGTCTCCTGGGGAACAGCGTTCCGGAAGGAAGACATCTCTTACGACGAGGGCATCCCGATCAGCCGTGACCGGACGAACTATGCCCCCTTCGTCGAAGTCTCCAGGCCCGTAGGTGACCTTCTCCTGAATCTGGGACTCCGTTACGAGATCTGGGACCAAAACGACGCCGAGAACTACGAGGAGTTCATCCCCAAGCTGTCGTTGCAGTACCAGACACTCCAAGGTTCCACCTGGTACCTGTCGGCGGGACGGTTCTTCGCCATGCCTAGTGTGTACCAGCTTTTCGGCAGCCCCGTCTACGGCATCGATCCAAATTACGACCTCAAGCCGGAAAAGGGGTACAGTTATGAATTCGGAGTCAAGGGCACCGACGAATCAGGCCCCTGGAACGTGGGACTCTTTTACATGACCATGGACGACAAGATCCGCTGGAAGGCTACATCACTCTTTGAAAGCCGTTATGAAAACGTCGATGACTATCGGGCCTGGGGAATCGAGGCGACAAAGACATGGACTCTCAACGAGCTTTGGGACCTTTCCCTCGGTACCACATGGATGCGCGCCGAAGAAAAGACGGAAACAAGCAGCATCTGGACCAGGTCGACAGTTCCGGAATGGGATGTGAACGCCACCCTTGCCTACGGCAGGGGGCCATGGGCCGGAGAGGTGACGGTCAAGTATTTCGGAAACCGCAATGAGGGCAACGTGGAATCTGACGTAACCACTGTCGACGCGCTGCTGGAATACAAGTTCGATGACTCTACTCTCCGCCTTTCAGTGTACAACCTCTTCGACGAGGAATACTGGCAGACGGAAGCAAGCAACACGTATTACCACGGGCCCGAACAACAGATCTACCTCACTTGGGAACATACCTTTTAAGGATTCAGGCCCCCGCAGGATTTCATAGAATACAGCTCCGTTGCGAAAAACAGAAAGAAAAGAGGCGCTCTGGCAGAGCGCTTCTTTTCTTTCTGAATCGGGCTGATAACCGTTTTTTGGAAAAGCCTTCAACGGGATATCCTGTCGGCCGTTCCCGCCTTGGCAATCACTCTTTCGGATTCCGGGATTCTCCTTTTTGCTTTCCCGAAATGCCCGACTATTCCTTTTTGACGGAAAGCGGCGCGAAAACGCCCCCTGTAGTTTCAGCCAGATCTTTCGGGGCGATGAGAAGCTGCAGACCCCGCATGCCGGCACTGATACAAATCTTCTCGAAACCGAGGGCGCTTTCGTCGATGATGACAGGATAATCCTTTTTCGTTCCCACGGGGGAAACGCCCCCCCTGACGTACCCTGTGAGTGGCTGTATCTCCTTGAGATGGGCCATCTCGGCTTTCTTGTCACCACAGGCGGCGGCAAGGGCCTTGAGGTCCAGTTCGGCGTCTCCAGGGACACAGGCCAGATGTACCCCGGTCCTGTCACCGCGGGCCACGAGGGTCTTGAAGACCTGTTTCGGCGGAAGCCCGATCTTGGCTGCCACGGCCTCTGCTCCCGGATCGGAGGGATCGACGTAATAGGCCATCAGTTCGAAGGGAATGCCCTTGCTCTCAAGGATCCTGACGGCATTGGTCTTCTTTACGTCTTTTCCCATGCCCGGAAAGTCCTCTCCGCGAACGAGCAGCCGATTGCCGTGTCGATTCCCTTCTCAAAAGAGAACCCCTGTCCGAAAAGTTCCATGCACGCTTCGGCAGTGTCCCTGTCGTACAGCCGGCCCGCGTTTTCCGAAATCTCCACGATAGCCGCTTCGATCCCCAGGGCGGGTCTGTAGGGCCGGTGGGAGGACATGGCTTCTACCACGTCTGCCACGGCCAGAATACGGGCTTCGGGAAGAATCTCGTCGCCGGAAAGTTGGCGGGGATATCCTGAACCATCGAGTCTTTCGTGGTGCTGGTGAACGATCTCCGCCACGGGCCAGGGGAAATCGATGTCTTCCAGGATCTGCGCGCCGATTTCGGGATGCCGTTGAATCAACCCCCGCTCCACCGGTGAGATTTCCCCCGGCTTGCTCAGGATCTCCCCGGGGATCTGGATCTTGCCGATATCATGGATCATGGAGGCAAGATATACTCCCTTTTGAAGATCATCGGGAAGCCCCATGACGTGTGCGAGCTCGAAAGAGAGCCTGGCAACCCGCCGCTGGTGCCCCGACGTATAGGGATCCTTGGACTCGACTGTCCTGGCGAGAACATAGACGGTCTGTTCCAGGGCTCTCGCCAGCGCCTCGTTGCTCCTTTCGAGCTCCCGTGTCCTCTCGGCGACGACGATTTCAAGTCCCGCCTTCTGCTTCTGGAGTTCCTGCTCGCTCTGGCGCATCCGGACCATGGCTCTCATCTGGGCAAGGAGTTCGCTCTCATCTACGGGTTTGTTCAACAGTGCATCCGCTCCGGCTTCGAGGGCCTTGACCTTCATCTGTGTCTCCGTCTCGGCGGCGGTTATCATGACGATGGGAACTGTTTCATAATAGGACCTGGAGCGGATGCGCCTGGCGACCTCCAGACCGTCCATACCCGGCATAAAAAGGTCGAGCAGAACAATGTCCGGGGATTCCTCTTCCAAAAGCTTCAGGCCTTCTTCTCCGGAAAAGGCCGCAAGCAGTTCAGCCGTCGGCATGATTCTCTTCAGCATCGCACGGTATACAAAAATGTTGTCTTTCCTGTCATCAACGGCGAGAATTTTCATCTTCATGCCCCCCCCCGAAGCCTTGTCATCTTTCGTCAGTATCAAATTATCCTTTGCTGCCAAGGTATTTCTCGACGATTGTTTCCAACTGATCCCTTTCGATCGGTTTGGCAAGATATTCGTCGCATCCCGCCTTCAGGGCTCTTTCCATGTCACCTTTCATGGCATGGGCCGTAACTGCCACGACAGGGAGACGCCCGCTTTTCTCGCATCGGCGGATTTCCTTCACCAGGTCATAGCCGTGCATGTCTGGAAGTTTCAAGTCAAGAAACACCAGTCCCGGGGAAGCCTTCCTGATTTTTTCGAGCCCTTCTTTGCCTGTGGCCGCTTCGGCCACCTTGAGGCCCGGCGGAAGAAGAGCCTTGAGAACCAGAAGATTGTCCGGATTATCCTCCACAATGATTACGTCAGCCCCCCCTGGAACCTTTTCAAAAGGCTCTTCAGGGCACGGGGGCGCAACCGGCTCCGGCGGCTCGAGAATCTCCCGCACCTTTGAGACCAGGCCCTCCCTGTCAATATCCCCCTTGATCACGTACTGCCTGACGTGGTTCGTGCTGAGGCGGCTTCTGTCCGTTGCGGTCAGGTCCTTGGCGGTGATCACCAAAACGGGAAGCTCCCGTGTTTCAGGTTTTGACCGGATCTTTTCAAGGACGGCAAAACCATCCACTCCGGGCATCATGAGATCCAGGATCATCGCGTCGGGGGTTTTCGACTCCACATATCGCAGGGCCTCTTCCCCGTTTGACACGACATCGACGGAGGCAAGGCTTTCATCCTCCACAAGGGCCTTGACCTGCAAGGCGGCGATCTCATTGTCCTCCACGAGAAGGATTCCAGGTATTGCGGCTTCTCTTCCATATGCTTCAATCGCCGAAGCGATCTTTTCGTAACTGGTTTGTGATTTTTGCAGCACTGCCAGGGTACTTCCCTTGAGCCTGTCCTTTTCCTCAGCCGAAAGGTCCCTGGCGGTCACGACGATGACCGGGAGGCTTTTCGTCCTTTGATCCCGCCGGATCCTGTCGAGGACTTCGAAGCCGCTCATATCGGGCATCATCAGGTCCAGAATCACAAGATCAGGCTTGATGACCGGAATTTTCTGCAGGCATTCTCCGCCTCCATCTGCCTCCACGGCGGTGAACCCCTT
>JBKHBH010000124.1:0-3765 GCA_046542505.1 Thermovirgaceae bacterium
GGCATACCACCGGCACGCGGACACCCAGCCTCACGAAGTCCACGTGGGGGATCTTCACCAGCTCGCTGATCACCCACTCCAGCCGGTCGTCGCTGGATGTCAGCGGGTCGCCCCCGGACAGCAGCACGTCCCGGAAGGTGGGCGTGTTCCGAATGTATTCGATGCCCTTTTCGATCTGTTCTTCCGTATAGGCCGTGTCCGTCTCGCCGGCATGCCGACGACGCGTGCAGTGACGGCAGTACATGCTGCACTGGTCCGTGATCAGCAGGAGTCCGCGGTCGGGGTACCGGTGGGTCAAACCAGGCGTCGGCGAGTCTACGTCCTCGTGAAGCGGGTCCAGAAGGTCCGCAGCCGCAAGCTTCGTCTCCGCAAGCGTCGGTACCGCCTGCCTGCGGATCGGGCAGTTCGGGTCGTCTGGGTCCATCAGCGACGCGTAGTAGGGCGTGATGGCCATCCGCAGCTTCGTCAGGCTGTGTTCGATCCGGTCGGCTTCCTCGTCGTCGATGTTGATCACCTGCCGGAGCTTCTCAACCGTGGTGATACGGTTCGAAAACTGCCACTTCCAGTCATTCCACTCCGATTCCGTCACGTCTTTCCACAGGGGGATATTCCGGTAATCCCGCATGAAGGCAACACTCCCTTTTCAAGGCGGCATGGCCGCCGGATTGTCGCAAAAACCTGAAGAGCAGCAAAATAACAAATTGTTTGTAAATTACTTTACTGAAAAACCATATTTTGTCAAACATGTGTTCCTGTTTGCATAATTAGTTCTTTATACGTAAAGTTTTTTCCTTTTCGGAAACTATTTAGCTTTCCTCAAACCGCTCAGCAGGATATGATATTGTTATCACGCCACAATTTCTGGAGGTGTGCCATGAGAAAAGGGAAACTTCTCATTTCCGGGGCTTCGGTCTGGACGGGGGATCCCTCCCGACCGGAGGCCGAAGCCGTTTTAATCGAAGGCAGCTCCATCTCCGCCGCGGGAAGCCTGGAGGAAGTGTTTTCCTTTCCGGGGGCTTCCGAGGCTCTGCAGGTTGACGCGAAAGGGGCCTCCGTCGTTCCGGGTTTGACCGATTCCCACCTTCACCTGACGGCCCTGTCTCGGCAGCAGGCCGCACTTTCCCTCCATGAAGCGGATTCGAGGGAGCGCCTTCTGGAACTTGTGCACCGACGTGCATTGGAGACACCCCCGGGGGAATGGATCTACGGTGTGGGTTTCAATAATTCCACCTGGCCTGACGGCAGGCTCCCAACCATCGAGGAGCTGGACAACCTGAAAATACCCAACCCTGTGCTTTTGCTCAGAGTCTGCGCCCATGTCCATGTGGTCAATTCCAGGGCGCTTGAGGCCGCCGGACTTTCCAGGGACATGTCAGGACAGGGTGTCATGCGGGACCAAAAAGGGAACATGACAGGGACGCTCCTGGAAGATGCAGCAAAACCTGTTGTGAATGCCATGAAGAAGACGATGTACAGAAATGAGGCGGAGGAGGAGGCCCTTCGCAGGACCATGGCAGGCCTTGCCGCAGAGGGAATCACGACGGTCCATACTTGCAGCGCCGCTTCCTACGGCCTGGAAGAAAACCTGCAGGCCTACCGTTCACTGGCTGAGCGAGACGCCCTCCCCCTGCGGGTCCGCCTGTACGCCGACGAAAAGATCGAAGGTTGGGAAACCACCGGGGATGGTGACGACTGGCTCTGCTACGGGGGGAAGAAATTCTTTCTCGACGGATCCCTGGGAGGGAGGACGGCCGCCATGTCCTTTCCTTATGTGGACGAGCCTTCGACACGCGGATTCCTGAACATGGATGACAAGAACTTCACGGAAAAACTGGCCGATAGCCACAGTAGCGGCATTCAGGCCCAGGTACACGCTATCGGCGACGCGGCCATCGACCAGTTCATCGACGCAGTGGAAAGTCTTCAGAATCAGGGTCCGTTGCCGGGCGGGCTCCGTCACCGGCTGGTTCACGCCCAGATCTGCAGGCCTGACCAAATGGACCGTCTCGCCGAACTGGGTGTCGTCTGCGATATCCAGCCTGTATTCGTACCCAGTGACATCCGCATTACGGAACCCCGGATCGGCAGGAAGAGACTGGGATGGGCCTACGCCTGGAAAAGCATGCTTGAAAAGGGGATTCTCCTGACGGCCTCAAGCGACGCCCCCGTAGAGCCGACAAACCCCTGGCGAGGCATCTGGGCGGCGACAGCGAGGGTCGATGATAAAGGTAACCCCCCGGGCGGATGGCTGCCCGATCAGAAACTTGATCTCAGAGAGGCCCTGACGCTCTATATTGTCAACCCCTGGCGTGCCATCGGAAAAGCGAAGTCAGGATCAATCCGGCAAGGCAACCCGGCGGATCTGGTGATTCTTGACAGAAACCTTTTTGCGACGCCTGTGGAAAAACTTCCGGAAGTCCGCCCGGTCATGACTTTCGTCGGCGGCAGGCTCTCATACGGTGATTTGCCGGAATGGGAGAAAATCCCTTTCTGAGGAAGGCCCTCCCCAATATCGCCTTTCGGGGTATACTGTTGGAAACAGTCAAGGAAGTCTCGGGGCAGGGGGATGATAGAATGAAAGTTTCAACAGGGTTTTTGGCGAAATGGAGTGTTTTGCTTACTCTCGCAGCCCTTCTTTTTTTGCCGCCGCTTTCGCCGGTCTGGGGCTACGAGGGCGGTGTCCTTCTTGAAAAACATCTCAGGGGATTCAGCGTTTCCACCGTGGAGGAGGGTTCCCTCGCCGAGGCCTCAGGGCTTATGGCGGAAGATATCATCAGGGAAGCCGATTTCAGGCCTGTAGCCGGGACGTCTCCTGAAGCCCTTCAAAAACGGCTGGCCGAACTGGAAACCATGGAAGGGTCCATCCTCCTGACGGTGGAGCGGTCAGGAAAACACCACCTCATCCGGGTGAAACAGGCCGTGGAGTTCAGGGACCGGACCGCTTTCAACGAGACGAGGGCGTCCCTTGTCGAGGCCTGGGAGAAATGCGAGGGCGCGTGGAAAAACGTGAACGGCATCGTCAGGATTTCATATCTGGAAGGGGTAAGCAAGGAAAGAGAGAAGGTTTTCGATGATGCCTTCAAAACTTTCCAGTCGACCAAAAACATGATGATCGCCACCGAGATTCCGCCTTTTTTGCCGGAAAAAGCAGGCCTAAAGCTGACGGCAGCCAAAAGGCATTTCATAGCCGCCGCGGGCAGCAGTCTTTTGGCCGTCAGGGCGCTGGAAGATGATCTTTCGAAGGGCTACATCCCGGACGGGACGAAACGGGCCTCCTTCAGCGGAAGGCAGATACCCGCCACTTTCGATTGGGAAGAAAACTGGATCCTCCAGTTCGATACCCTGCCCGGCGGGTACAAGTCTTTCTACCGGTCGATGCTCACATCCAGGGGAAAAGCTTTCGCGGCCCTGCTGAAAGCCGAAGAGTACATGAAAAGCTATCAG
Organism: Thermovirgaceae bacterium; assembly: GCA_046542505.1. GTDB lineage: Bacteria > Synergistota > Synergistia > Synergistales > Thermovirgaceae > UBA1876. The sequence continues at coordinate 3,445 of JBKHBH010000124.1, forward strand.
TAACACTCTTGGATGGATGTCACAAGTTGAAAAAGGGGCGCTTTTTGTGGAAAGCGCCCCTTTTTCGTACCTTGTCCCTTTCATCGCCCGTTTTACTAAAATTCGGCATTACGCTGTCTGTATCCCAACCGCGAGAAACTCCCTACGGATTCCGGAGAAAAGACAAAAAGTCGCCCGGTTTCAGGCCCACACACCCGGACCGGTGTTCCCTGAAGCCGATCAACTTCAGGAGGGAGGGAATTTCATTTCCCGATCAGAACCATCAACGCGTCCCGGATCTGGAGGTATGCGATCAGGTACTCGATGATCATGCGCCACAGG
>JBKHBH010000125.1:0-3759 GCA_046542505.1 Thermovirgaceae bacterium
GGGAAGGGAGATCGCAGAGGCGGATGTCGTCATTACACCCGATGTCGGAAAGGAACAGATGCTTTCAACAAGAGGCTGGGATGAGATCATTTCCCGGGGGAGGGAAGCGACACGCAGGCAGCTTGATTTGATTCGCGTTGCGTCGGCATCGGCACCTCCCGTGGAAAGCCGGCCACACAAGGAAACTCCGGTCGTGAAGGATATTCGGATCCACGGGATGGGTCAGACGGCGGCTTTGGAAGTTCGGGAGATCTGCGAATCCTGGATAGGTCGGCCGCTCGATGTCCAAAAAGTGCGTGATTTGTGCCGCTTGCTCAGTGAAAGAGACAATGTCCGGGATGCCGGATATTTCCTTGAGGAAAGGGATGAAGAAAGCACTGTCGTAAGCATTAATGTGCAGAAGGCCCCTGCAAGAGAGATCATCGTAACGGGGTACGCCTCAAACGTTGATCCTTACAGAAGGCTTTATGGCGACCTCGTCTTCAGGGACCTGTTTGTCGAGGGAGATATTCTCGATGCCGGGTTTGGTTTGGGAGACAATTGGGAACTTCATGCGCGGTATCTCGGAATGACCCGTGAAAAGGCACGCCGGTTAGGTTTTTTTCTGTACGGCGCTGAAGAACAGCACGACACAGTCCACAGCGGGATTCATGAATGGGAGCGATACAGGGTAGGCGCAGGCGAACATTTTTCCTGGGGCCCGCTCCAGATGTACGTCGGGTATATGGCCGAGGAAATCCGGTCGCATGGAACGGACCGTTCACACGGGCCGGTTCTGGGCCTCTCGGTGGACAACATGGATGATCCCGTTGACCCCTCGAAAGGTTTTTCTCTCCGCGGCTGGGCATGGTATACCGACGATGATGTTCTGCTTGCCCGGGCTGATGTTTTAGGTGTTCATCCCATGGATGACAAGTGGAGGCTTGTAATGCGGGGTGGAGCGATCATCGGCGACGGCGGCAAGGCCTGGAATGCCGCGTATCTTGGTGCACAGCGGGAACTTTACTCCCTGGCCGAGCACCCCCTCAAAGGCGAAAATGCCCTCTGGGCCGGTATCGGCTTCAGACGGGTTTTTCAGGAAAGCTGGTGGGGCCGCATTCACATGGACATCTTCGCCTCCGGAGGAAGAATTTATCGCGACGGCTGGGATGATGCCGAAGAAGCCTGGGAAGCCGGGTTAGGCGTTACTCTTCCGGGCAGGGTTTTCGACGGCAGGTTTTTTGTCACTTACGACGATCGTGGAGACTGGACTTTCGGATACGTTATTGGAAGACCCCGATACGACCTTGGTGATCCCGTCCCCTGATGCAGCAGGCTGAAGCGCACTTGCCGCGATCCGGCGAACTGTCTACAATGATCTGGAACTTCCGCGCGACCTCGGGAAAACTGTTTCGGGAGTCTGCAGGGAAAAGTAAGGAGGACATTCATGGCACGGAATATCACACCCAGAGAAAAGGATTACTCCCAATGGTATCTGGATGTCATCAGGGCGGGTGAGCTGGCCGATTACGCCCCCGTCAGGGGATGCATGATCATACGGCCGAACGGATATGCCTTGTGGGAAAAAATTGCCGGAATTGTTGACGAAGCCATAAAGGATACGGGACACGAAAACGCCTACTTCCCTGTCCTCATTCCGAGTTCCTTCCTGGAGAAGGAAGCGCAACATGTGGAAGGTTTTGCCCCTGAATGTGCCGTCGTCACCCACGCCGGCGGTGAGGAGCTGGAAGAACCCCTGATTGTCCGCCCCACGTCTGAAACAGTCATCGGCCACATGTACAGCAAATGGGTACAATCTTGGCGGGATTTGCCGCTGTTGTACAATCAGTGGTGCAGTGTTATGCGTTGGGAAAAACGGCCGCGGCTTTTTTTGAGGACTACGGAGTTTCTATGGCAAGAGGGACATACGGCTCATGCAACGAAAACGGAAGCAATTGAAGAAACATTGTTGATGATAAAGATTTACAAGGAACTGATGGAAGAAAAGCTAGCTATGTCCGTTATAACGGGGCGGAAATCCGAGCTGGAACGTTTTCCAGGAGCAGATGAAACGTATACTCTTGAGGCCATGATGACTGATAAACGGGCACTTCAGGCGGGAACGAGTCATTTTTTGGGCCAGAATTTTGCGAAAGCTTTCGATATCAGTTTCCAGAACGAACAAGGTGAAAGAGATTTTGTGTGGACGACCAGCTGGGCCGTTACGACAAGGTTGATAGGTGCTATAGTGATGATTCACTCTGATAATGACGGGTTAGTTCTTCCGCCAAGGATTGCTCCTGTTAAAGCTGTTATTCTCCCCATCAGTGACGACGAAAAGGCTTTGAAAGAGGATATTGAGCCCAAGGCCAGAGAGTTGCAACAGGAACTGAACGCCTTATTGGGGAAAAGGAGCGTGAAGGTCGATACACAATATCATATGCGCCCGGGAGATAGATTTTTCTATCATCTTCAGCGAGGTATTCCTGTTAGGATAGAACTAGGCAGGAAGGAATATGAGAATAAGACTGTCCGGCTTGTCCGGCGTGATACAGGAGAAAAGATTGATGTTTCCTGGGAAAATGCCGCAAAGACCATAGAATCAGTTCTTGAATCGATTTATGAAAATCTCCGCGATCGCGCGAGAGACTTCAGGGAAAAGAATACCCATTTTGTGAGTAGCTACGAAGAATTTAAGGAGACTCTTGAAAAGAAAGGCGGTTTTATAACAGCCTACTTTGCCGGTACAAAGGAACAGGAAAAAACGATCAAATCAGAGACCGGGGCTACAATTCGTTGCTACCCTGATGGCGAAGACACACGAGGGACCTGTTTCATCTCAGGAAAGAATGACGCGCCCCTGACGGTTTTCGCAAAAGCCTATTAGAGTGCGATCCATAAAGTTAGTATTGTCTTGCACGAAAGCGGCTTCGCCTGACAAGGGGAGCCGCTTTGCTTTATACTGATAGAAGAGAAAAGAGGGGGAAGTAATCAGGTATCAGCAATCCGGGGGGATAGGACATGGTTTCCGAACGAAAAGTCGGAAAGACAGTGATTCGTCTGTACAAGGGGGATATTACCTGTTACGACGGCGATGCCATCGTCAACGCCGCAAATGAGAAATTGGTCATGAAGGCGGGAGTTGCCGGAGCCATCAAGGAAAAGGGCGGAGAAGAGATCGAAGACGAGGCCCTGGACAGAGGCCCGGTGGAAGTAGGGGAAGCTGTTGTCACCAGTGCCGGTGATCTTCCTGTGGACTACGTCATACATGCCGCAGTGGTACGAAATGACGGCCATACGGGGGAAAGAGAAATACGGGGGGCAACGCAGAACAGCCTCTACAGGTGTGACGAGCTCTCCATAGGACGTGTAGCCTTTCCCGCTTTCGGGACGGGAGTCGGCCGGTATCCCGTGGACAAGTGTGCAAGGGCCATGCTCGAGGAGGTTGTCCTGTATCTCGAAGAAGAGCGGGACACGTCTCTGCGAGAGGTTGCCTTCTTTCTTTTCGGAGAAGAAACCTGGATGGCCTTTTCAAGAGTGTTGGACAGTATCGAATTTATCGATATCCATGATTGAAAGGTTCAGGATATGCTCCGGGGAAACCGTCAGGTCCGGTGCAAGCCTGTTTGGGCAGTGAAGCCATCACAAGGACCCACGTCCTTTTTGCCCTTGATGGACATGAATCGGCTCCGGGTTCAAAGCGGACCAGCCGACTTTCACAACACCCCTGTCAACGGACAGGGAAAATGTCATGGGTAAAGTGTCTGTATGGGACAGGGA